>NZ_JBHTMP010000014.1:0-138954 GCF_042679305.1 Micromonospora sonneratiae
ACCGGCTTAGCCTCCAGCGACGTCACCGCCTGGTCGGCCAGGGCCGGACCCGCGAACACACCACCGGTGAAAGCCAGACCAGCAGCAGCAAGCACACCCTTACGAAGAATCGTGTTCATGACAAAGCTCCAATACAGGGGGGATAGAACGCCTCCCACAGGGGGAAAGGAGAGACGCGGAAGCAACCCGCACACATCAGCGCGCGCCGCTCACCAGAAGAAAGGGGGGAAAGAAAAGGAACGCCACACGCAACCCCCGGACCAGGGGTGCGGGCGTAGACAAGATGTAACGACCAGCCGGCCGCCAACATTCCAGCCACCCGAAGATCATCACCACCGGGCCAGCCGAAGAGGCCACGCTACTCAGCCGTACGCGATATACAACGCCCCCACCCCCGCCAACATTCCGCCGAGAGCGGCCGAACAGCCAGTCGATCATGCCTCGGAAACCACCCAAACACGACCAGATCTCAGCCCGACTCCCGAAGCCCGGGGGTACGAAGTCCGGGCAGATATCTGAACGCGAATGCGAAACTCGTGTGCTCGTTTCCGAAACGCGTCCGCACGGTGCCGGGATGAAACGACGTGGACATGATCTCCGGCCACTGCTGGGCCGCCGCCACGGAGAACAGCATGATGGCCTGCTTGGCGGTGCAGTAGGCGAACAAGGGCCGATAGGGTTTGCCCACTCCCGACAGATTGTCCGGGTCCAGCCTGCCCTGCGGGTAGCCGTTCGACGCGGTGTTGATGATGCGCCCACCGGCGAGCAGTCCGCGCAGTTCGTGGCTCAACAGGAACGGGGCGAGCAGATTGGTCTGCACCGTCATCTCGTGGCCGTCCACCGAGAGCCGATGCGCCTTCACTGTTCCACCGGCGTTGTTGGCCAGCACGTCGAGACGCGGGTAGGTGCCCCGGATCTTCTCCGCGAGACTTCGGACGTCATCGAGGACACCGAAATCGCACCGGTAGGCGTCCACCGGTGCCGTGGCTACGGCGCGGACACGCTCGGTCGCGGCGGTGAGGCGGGCTTCGTCCCGGCCAACGATGGCGAGGGTCCAGCCACGCCGGGCAAGTCCCTCGGCGGCGGCCAGCCCGATTCCGGAACTGGCGCCGGTCACCAAGGCAATACGTTGATCATTCACGGTCACGCGGGGAAGGCTAAGGGCGTGATCCTGATCCGCCACTCAGCCGACCAGGCATACATCCCACCGGCCGATCGACTCGGATGTGACCCAGGTCTCTGCCGGACACACCCAACCCTCGACCATCGCGTCGGCGTATGAACGGGCGGAGGTGCCAGATGGCGGACGAGCAGTACCCGGGTCTTCGAGAGTTCATAGCAGCTCGAGGCCAGGCACTCTCCCGGGCCGCCTACCTGTTGACCGGGGATCACGGTCTGGCGGAAGACCTGGTCCAGTCGGCAATGATGCGGGTGCTCCGACACTGGAAGAAGATGGGTGACACCGGCCCCGAGGCGTACGTCCGGCGAATCATCTATCACCTGTATCTCTCGCGGCGACGTCGGCGTCGAGTCCCGGAACTGCTGACCGCCCGCGTTCCCGAACTGGCGACGACCGACCCGTACCTGGCCTCGACGCTACGGATCAGCCTCGATCGGGCGCTGACTGCACTCTCACCGAGACAGCGGGCGGTGCTGGTGCTGCGGTACTACGAGGACCTCACCGAAGCCGACGCGGCGGCGGTGCTCAACTGCAGTGTCGGGGCGGTCAAACGGTACGCACACGAAGGGCTCGCCCGCCTGCGTCAGGTCGCACCACACCTGGTGGACTTCGCACCCGTTGTCGAGAAGGTGGGCAGATGACCCGCAGGCTGATGGACGCGATGCAGGAGACCGTGACCGACGTGCCGGCGTACGTCTCCTATGAGGGTCTGCTCTCCAGAACTCGCCAGCAGCGCCGACACAGAACGCGGGCCGCGATCGTGACGGTCCTGGCACTCGTACTCGGAATCGTCCTCATGCCCCAGATTCCCGCCTCGTACAGTGCGCTCGACATGGCAGGGCCGGTCAGTGCGCCACCAGTGTCACTGTCGTTGCCCAACCGGCTGGGCAAGCCGCAGTGGGGCAGTTGGTCCGTGCAACGCCGGCCGATAGCCGCCGCTCCGCTCATCTTCACCTCCGAGGCGTGGTGGTACGAACCGGTAAGCACGGGCTCGGTGGCGGTGGTCGAGGCCGACACCGACGAATACCGCGTGATATCAACCGGCTGGGGTAGCGAAGCCGGAAGGGATGCGGTGATCTCGTCGGACGGCACCCGGCTGGCGTTGCCCAACCAGATCGTGGACCTGCCCACGGGACGTGAGTCGGCGCTGCCGAAGCTCGACGGCATCTCGGTGGTCAATCCGGCCGCCTGGTCCCCACAGGACAACGTCCTGGCGGTCATCCAGCACGACGGCAGATATGTGGACCAACCTGACGGCGGGGAGGTGTATCGGCAGACCCGAGCGCTCCTGGGGCTGGTCGAATTGAGCTCCGGACGCTTCGCCAGCATCGCGGAACTGGAGGCGGACACCCAGGTCAACGGCTGGACGGTCGCCTTCGCTCCCGATGGGCGCACCCTGGCGTATCAGAGCGGAAACCGGATCGTGGTCACGACGTTGGCCGGTGAGGTTCGCAGTGAATTCACCGTTCCCGCCGACACCCGGATCGCGGGCAAGGGCGCGTGGACACTGGACGGCAGTGGCCTGACCCTGGTCACCCAACGCCGTTGCTGCGACGGGGACGAATATCCGTCGCGATGGCGGCTACAGGTGGTCGACCCGGCCACCGGTGCCGAGCGCGACGGGCCGCGCCTGCCGGAGCAGAACGGGCTGGTCGCACTCCGACTGTTGAGCTGGACCCCCGACGGCGCGGCGGTGGTGGCGCGTTACCACCCCTGGCCGGGTAGGAAGGCCGTCGGCCTCGGCACCTACGACGACATCATGGCGGCGGTAGCCCGCCAGACCGACCTCACCGCGCTCAGCCCGGTCGGCGAGCCACGGGTACTGCTCACCGGTGGTGAAGCCGTGGTGCAGGGCATCGACGTCGCCGACCGGGCGATCACCGGTGGCCGTACCCATCCCGGGAGGCTGCCGCCGGGCGGAATCGGGCCGGAGTACCGGATGTACATCAAGCTCACGTTGCAGTGGGCGGCTCCGGTGGTCGCCGGTGCACTGATCCTGGCCGTGTGGTTCGTACGCAGGTCACGTCGCCGCAGGATGGTGCGGACGCAGCGACGCATGTCATGATCGGCTCCGCTGGTCACGGGCACCGGACGCTATCGTGCGTGCGGCGCCCACCAGGCGCATTCCGACCCTTCATGGAAGGCTCGCAATGACCTCTCGTTCCGGCCGGTCGCGGCGCCAACTGCTGACCGCCGCCGCAGCCGCCACTGTGGCGGCACCGCTGGTCACCGCCGCTCCGGCCCAAGCCGCAAGACCGGCGAAGCCAAAGACGTACGACCTCACCATCCTGGGTACGTCCGACACCCACGGCAACGTGTACAACTGGGACTACTACCGGGACGCCGAGTACGACGACAGCGCACACAACGACGTCGGTGTGGCGAAGCTGGCCGCTCTGGTCAACCGGATCCGGGCCGAGCGGCGGGGCAGGGCGACCCTGGTGCTCGACGCCGGGGACACCATCCAGGGCACTCCCCTGGCGACGTACTACGCCAAACAGGAGCCGATCACCGCGACCGGTGAGAAGCATCCGATGGCCCGGGCGATGAACATTCTCCACTACGATGCGATCACCCTCGGAAACCACGAGTTCAACTACGGACTCCCGCTACTGGACCTGTGGATCCGTCAGCTCGGCTTCCCCGCACTCGCCGCCAACGCGGTCAACGAGCGCACCGGCAGGCCCGCCTTCCAGCCGTACGTCATCAAGAAGGTCTCCCTCGGCTTCGCCGCACCGACGCTGCGGGTCGGCATCCTCGGCCTGACCAACCCCGGCGTGGCCATCTGGGACAAGGGCATCGTCGAAGGCAGGCTGCGCTTCGAGGACATGGTGGCGACCGCCGCGAAATGGGTACCGATCATGCGGGCCCGAGGTGCCGACATCGTGCTGATCTCGGCACACGGTGGGGACAGCGGCAGGTCCAGCTACGGCCCGGAACTGCCGAACGAGAACCCGACGGCGCTCATCGCGCAGCAGGTGCCCGGCATCGACGCCATCCTCTTCGGGCACGCCCACAACGAGGTGGTGGAGAAGTTCGTCGTCAACGAGACGACCGGTGAACGGGTGCTGCTGACCGAGCCGTCGAAGTGGGGCCAGCGGCTGAGCCGGATGGACTTCACGCTCAGCCGGGAGCGCGGACGCTGGCGGATCACCGACAAGCGGGCCACGATGCTGAACACCAACACGGTGGTCGAGGACCCCAAGGTGCTGGCTGCCGTACGGGCACAGCACGCCAAGACGATCGCCTACGTCAACCAGGTCGTCGCCACCTCGGCGGTCGAACTGTCGGCGGCGGAGTCACGCTACAGGGACACCCCGATCCTGGACTACATCAACCAGGTGCAGACCGACACGGTCACCGCTGCCCTGGCCGGTACCTCGTACGCGGCTCTCCCGGTGCTGTCGATCGCCGCGCCGTTCAGCCGTACGGCGGTGTTCCCGGCCGGCGACGTGAAGATCCGGGACGTGGCCGGCCTCTACGTCTACGACAACACCCTGGAGGCGGTCGTCCTCAGCGGCGCCGAGGTGCGGGCGTACCTGGAGCACTCCGCGAAGTACTTCCGGACGTTCGGTCCGGGTGCCCCGGTCGACCCGGCATCGATCAACGACCCGAGCGTGCCGGACTACAACTACGACACCTTCTCCGGCCTGGACTACGAGATCGACATCAGCCGCCCGGACGGCCAACGCATCACGAGGCTGACCCACCCGGGTACGGGCAACCCGGTCGCTGACGGCGACCAGTTCGTGGTCGCGGTGAACAACTACCGACGCAGCGGCGGCGGTAACTTCCCCGGCATCGTGAAGCCCCAGATCTACAACGAGCAGAAGGAGATCCGCCAGCTGCTCATCGACTGGGCACAGGCCAAGGGGGTCATCGACCCGGCCGACTTCTATCAGCCCAACTGGCGGCTGGTCCGCGAAGGCGTACCCGTCTTCTAGCACCCGTGCCGCAGCTCGGTGTCGGCATGCGGCGGCATGATCTGACCGGTACGGAATGGGATCGGCCGGCGCTGCTGTCGCCGGCCGATCCGCCGAGCGCCCGACGGTGGCTGGATCACCGCATGGTGATCAGCAGCCGCAGAACAACCGGCATACCCTGCCAAAGCGGCATTTCTCAGCCCAAAGCAGCGATATACCGGCCGGTTTCCGTCGTGAGTGTCGCCGGCCCGGAAGACCCCAGGATCGTCCGACGTCAGCTGTCGGACACAATGGGCCTCATCCCCGAGCACGGTTGCCGCAGTGCTCCGCCACTTCCAGGAGATCACCCACGTTGTCCCGCAAGCGCGAAGTCCCGTCCCGCAGACGCGAAGTTCCGGCCCGCAGGCGGGAGGTTCCGGCCCACAGGCGGGAGGTTCCGACCTCCGAGCGCGAGGTTCCGGTCCGCAACGAGCGCCACCTCGATCTGCGAGCTGACTGCGCCAACTGCTTCGGACTGTGCTGTGTGGCCCTGCCCTTCGCCGCATCGGTCGACTTCGCGATCGACAAGGACGCCGGGAAACCGTGCAGGAACCTCCAGACCGACTTCCGATGCGGCATCCACGCACAACTACGGGAGAAGGGCTTCCCCGGCTGCACCGTGTTCGACTGTATGGGAGCCGGGCAGAAGATCTCCCAGGTCACCTTCGGCGGACAGGACTGGCGGCAGACACCGGACGCCGCCAGGCAGATGTTCGACGTGTTTCCGATCATGCGGCAGCTCCACGAACTGCTCTGGTATCTGACCGAGGCACTGACGTTGCCACCCGCGCGCCCGATCCACCGGGACCTTCGCCGAGCACTCGACGAAACCGAGCGGCTCACGCGTAGCAGTCCCGAGAAGCTGGCGGAGCTGGACATGGTCGGGGTGCGTCACGGCGTCAACGGGCTGCTGGTGCAGACCAGCGACCTGGTTCGGGCCACGGTGCCCGGCCGGAAGAAGAACCACCGGGGAGCCGACCTCGTCGGGGCCAGGCTCACCGGCGCAAACCTACGGGGTGCCAACCTACGTGGGGCGTACCTCATCGCGGCAGACCTGAAGAACGCCGATCTTCGGACGGCGGATCTCATCGGCGCGGACCTCCGCAACGCCGATCTGAGCGGTGCAGACCTCACCGGCAGCTTCTTCCTCACCCAGTCGCAACTGAACTCGGCGCGAGGAGACTCGACCACCAGGCTGTCGGCCGACCTCACCCGTCCCGGGCACTGGTGACCCGACGGGTCACATCTGCGGATCCGACCCTGCATCCGCTCGGATCCGGCCCCTACGAGCGTGCGGATCCGGCCCCTGGGAGGTCAACCCGGGAGTCGTCGTCCCCCGTCCGAACACCACGACGACTCCCGGACCAACAATCGAGGGCCGGCGACAGGATCGACGGACCTGCGTGCAGTACCTGTTCGATACTGCCGGTCGGACCCGGGATGCGCGCTATGGCCAGCACCACAATCGGGGGTGTAGCTAACCCCACCCCGACCGCCTGCCCGGCGGTCGGGGCCACCTGCCGGTCTCGCGGTGTCAGCCACCGGCACCGAGTCGCAGTATCCACTCGTCGTCGTTGCCGGCCGGTTCGGGCCGGTCGCGTGCGGCGTCGGTCTCGGTCAGCTCCAACCGGTCCTCCGGACGCACCCGGCCGGGCAACTCACCGAACCTGGCGTAGCGCAGGAATGCGAGTTCCTCGTCCGAGAATCGCTCCCGGCGCTCTCCGTTCATGACGACCTCCCCGTCCAACTGTTCGTCCTACAGCAATCATCGACCACGAATGCCCGGCTGACAGTTTTCCCGCAACGGACACAACACTCGGGCCACACCTAGGATCGTCAGATGGCGCAACGACTGCTCTATCTCGTACGGCACGGAGAATCGGAGGACGCGCACACCGAGTCGGTCGATGCCGGGCTCTCCGAGATCGGCCGGCAGCAGGCCAGGTGCCTGGGTGGACGGCTGCGCGACGTGCCGTTCACGGCCATCCACCACAGCCCGGTACGACGGGCCGCGCAGACCGCACAGTTGCTGGCCGGGGAGCTTCCCGGCGTACCGGTCCACGAATCGGAACTTGTCGGCGACTACGTTCCGGCGATACCCCAACCAGGTGTACTGCATCCGGCGTATGCCGACTGGTTCGACACCCTGCCCGTGGCCGAGCTCGCCCGGGGTGCCGAACTGGCCGCAGCGGCCATCGACCGTTTCACCGCCGCCCCGGAGACCGACGAGCGCGAGCTGGTCGTCACCCACAACTTCCTGATCGGCTGGTTGGTCCGGCACTGTCTCGACGCGCCCGACTGGCGCTGGATCGGCCTCAACCACTACAACTGCGGGTTGACCGTCATCGCCTACCGCAGCGACCGTCCCAGCTCCCTGCTCAGCTACAACGACGTCGGCCACCTGCCCTCCGCCCTTCGCGGCACCGGCATGCCGGCGCACCTGCGGATCTGACCGCAGCGGCGACGGCTGCCCCGTCCCCCGAGGCGCCCCCACACCGGGAGCCGGCGAGTTCGACGGTAGGGGGACCCGTATGCCGTACGGGAACGCGTATGCCGTCCGTCGGCGACGTACCGGCGACTCGGCGGCGGCACAACGGCATCATCAGGGTCGTCACGGGTAATAGGGGTTCTTCGCGCCGCCCGACATCCGAGGCCAAACGGCGTCCCGGACACCGCGCGGCGGTTACCACGGACGAACCTGCGTTGGAGGATCCGATGCGCGCAGCCCGCCTGACCGCACCTGGAATGCTGGAACTGGTCGACATCCCGGTCCCCACGGCGGGCCCTGGTGAGGTGCTGCTGGCCGTCGGAGCTGTCGGCGCCTGCCACTCCGACCTGCACATCCTCGACGCTCCCGCCGGTGGGTTCCCGATCCCGACGACGCTCGGCCACGAGATCGCCGGCCGGGTCGAGAAGCTCGGCCCGGGGGTCACCGGCTGGGCACCCGGCGAGCCGGCCGCCGTCTACGGCATCATCGGCTGCGGCCACTGCCGAGCCTGTCTCCGGGGCCTGGAGAACCAGTGTCGGACCGTGCCGGTCGGTGGGGTCGGCCTCAGCCGGGACGGCGGACTCGCCGACTACGTCGTGGTACCCGCATCCCGGCTGCTGAAGATCGGAGACCTGGAGGTGACCCAGGCCGCGCCGCTCACCGACGCCGGCCTGACGCCGTACCACGCCATCGAACTCACTCGACCGGCGCTGCGCCCCGGCACCTGCTGCGTCGTCATCGGCATCGGTGGACTCGGCCACATGGCGGTGCAGATCCTCGCCGCCACCACCGCGGTCACCATCATCGCCGTCGACACCAGCGACGAAGCGTTGGCGTTGGCCACCCGGACCGGCGCCCACCACACCGTACGCGCCGATCAGAACGCGGTCGACGAGATCCGTAGGCTCGTCGGCCCGAGGCCGGGCGGGGCGGATGTCGTGCTGGACTTCGTCGGGGTGGACCCGACGTTGGAGATCAGCCGCTCGGTGATCTCCGCAGGGGGCCACCTGATGCTGGTCGGCCTGGGTGGGGGCACGCTGACCATGCAACCGGGTGCGGGGGTCGTCCCGGTTCCGCTGGAGGTCAGCGTGCGGATCCCGTTCTGGGGCACCCGGGCCGAACTCAAGGAGGTCATCGCGCTGGCCCAGCGGGGCCTCATCCAGGCCGAGGTGCAGACCTTCCCGCTGACGGATGTCGTCGAGGCGTACGACAAGCTGCGTCGCGGTGAGATCCACGGCCGGGCGGTACTGGTGCCCTGATCCGCCGTCAGCTCAGCATGGCCAGCGCCGCCTGGACCGGCCGTCGGGCCAGGGCCCGCTCGAACGACGCCTCTCCGGCGCAGAACTTCGCGAACATCCGCCATCCGGGCGGGGTGGCCAGCAGGGTGTGGAAGACCTCGGGACGTCGGGAGAAGGCCGCCAGCAGTTGCCGACCGGCCCGCATCTCCGGGACCAGTTGCGCCTGCACGGCCTGCACGTAGCCGTCGAGATCGCCACTGGCCGCCGCCGCCCCGGCCAGCGCGCCGGACCGTAGCGCGTAGCTGATGCCCTCCCGGGTCCAGGGTTCGAGCAGGCCGGCAGCGTCCCCGGCGACCAGGATCCGCCCCTGCCGCAGCGGTGAGTCGTCACTGCGGCAGCGGGTGAGGTGCCCCGAGTCGTGCGTGGGTGTGAGTTCCGCGAGGCCGAGCCGCTCGACGAAGTCCCGCAGGTAGCGCCGGGTCCGTTCGCCCTCCCCCCGGCCGGCGATGACGCCCACGGTGAGCTGGTCCCCCTTGGGGAACACCCAGGCGTACGACCCCGGGATCGGCCCCCAGTCGATCAACAACCGCCCCCGCCACCGGGCCTGGACCGGCTCCGGGACCGGCAGTTCGACCTCCAGGCCGAGGTCCACCTGGTCGTACTCCACGCCCGCCTGGCGGGCGGTGACACCGGAGGAACCGTCGGCACCGACCGCGACCCGGGCCGTCACGTGGGTGCCGTCGGCCAGCCGGATGCGTACGCCGTCGGCGTCCTGGTCGATGGCGCGCACCGCGGTCCGCTGTCGGATCTCGGCCCCGGCCCGTACGGCTGCCTGCCGCAGCCGATCATCGAACTCGGGCCTACGCACCATGGCCAGCAGTGGCGCGGAACGGTGCCGCCGGGTGAACTCACGTCGGCCGTCCCGGGTGAACGTCACCTGGTCGACCCGGTCGTGGACCGGCACGTCGATCCGGCCGTCCACCGCTGCCAGGGATGTACCGATCAGACCGCCCCCGCACGTCTTGTAACGCGGGTGTTCGGCCTTCTCCAGTACGAGGGTGCGGGCTCCGGCCCCGGCTGCGGCATACGCGGCCGACAACCCGGCTGGCCCGCCTCCAACTACAGCGACGTCCCATTCAGTCACGGGAGCAGCCTAAGCGACCACTCCCATAGTTGATCAGTGAGAGCACGCTGACAACCGACGACCACTCGTTTTGGGACACGACCTACGGCATCATCTCCGTAACAGTGGGTAACCGCCGCCGCGTCGCAGTGTGTCCGACAGCGTTGTCGGTACTAGGAGGTTGTCATGCAACAGATCCAGCTTTCCGAGATCGAGCAGCGGGTGTACGTCGCGGTCACCACGCTGGAGGCACGTGGGCAGGTGCCCTACCCGGCCGCGATCGCCCAGGAGGCGGGCCTGCCGGAGGACGAACTTGTCACCCCACTGCACGAACTCGGTCTGAAGAACCTCGTGCATCGTGAAGACTCACCGCTGGCCGGCTTGGACTTCGGCCCGCGCTGGTGTGCTAGGCAGCCCGCATAGCCGGGCGGGAGCCGCAGAACGGCTCGACGGATCCGAAGGCCGCCCGGCGGCGATGGCAGGCGCTGGCGGTCGGGCTGGTCGCTGCCTTCATGACCCTGCTCGACGTGAGCATCGTCAACGTCGCCGTACCGTCGATGGAAGCGGCGCTGCGGGCGAGCCCCGCCGAGTTGCAGTGGGTGTTGTCCGGCTACGCGCTGACCTTCGGCCTGATGCTGGTACCCGCCGGACGCTTCGGCGACGCCCGGGGACGGCGTACGGTCTTCGTCGTCGGGCTCGCCCTGTTCACCCTGACCAGCGCCGCTGCCGGACTGGCCCGCTCCCCCACCTGGCTGATCATCGCCCGGTTGCTCCAGGGTGCCGCCGCCGGAGTGGTGAACCCGCAGGTGGTCGGCCTGATCCAGCAACTCTTCCACGGGCCTGAGCGAGGTCGTCCGTTCGGCCTCCTCGGTGCCACGATCGGCATCTCCACGGCGATCGGGCCGCTGCTGGGTGGCACCCTGATCCACCTCGAGGGCACCCAGGAGGGGTGGCGCTGGGTCTTCTACGTCAACGTCCCGGTAGGGATCGCCGCCATCTTCTTCGCCTGGCGGCTCATCCCGGCCATGCCACACGGACGACCGCGGCGACAGAGCCTCGATCCAATCGGTGTGGTCCTGCTCGGCACCGGTGTCGTGCTCCTGCTGCTTCCGCTGGTACAGGGTCAGCAGTGGCGCAGTCCGCTGGCCTGGTTGCTGGTCCCCGCCGGGTTGGTGGTGTTGGCCGGCTTCCTGTTCTGGGAACGACGATACAGCCGACACCGCGAACCGCTGTTCGATCTGGCACTGTTCCGCCGACGGTCCTACAGCCTCGGCTCACTCATCGCCCTGCTCTACTTTGCCGGGTTCACCGCCATCTTCTTCATCTTCACCCTCTATCTACAGAACGGCCTGGGCTACAGCGCACTCCTGGCCGGCCTGGCGATCACCCCGTTCGCGCTCGGCTCCGCGGCATCCTCCGCCATCGGCGGCCGGATCGTCGACCGGTTCGGCCGACCGCTGGTCGCCACCGGCCTGGCCATGGTCATCGCCGGGCTCGTGGCCACCGTGATCACCCTGCACTTCGTTCCCGGGCGTGGTGCTCCGCTGGCGCTCGCCGGTCCGCTGCTCCTGGCCGGCCTGGGCAGCGGGCTGGTCATCACCCCGAACCAGGCGCTGGCCCTTTCCGAGGTGCCGGTCGCCCAGGGCGGCAGCGCGGCCGGGATGTTGCAGACCGGGCAGCGTATCGGCTCTGCCGCCGGTATCGCCGGAGTAGGGGCGGTCTTCTTCGCCTCGCTGAACGCCACCGGGAACGGGTGGTCTCGCGCCTTCCGTGACGCGCTGCTGGTCGCCATCGGCTTCGTACTGGCGGCATTCGTCGCCGCGTTGATCGACAGCCGGGCCGGTCGGAAGGACAACCCGCCGGGTGGGAACCTTCCCTCTCGTGCCCCGACCAGCTAGTACTCCGGACACGGGCGCTCACGTTGTCGGGTGACGCGCCGTACGCGCCGGTCGGTCGGCACCGCCCGCCTACCGGATGGCCACTCTCCCATCGGGCTGAGCGGTCAGGACAGCAGGGCTCGCAACGCGGCCAGCTCGGACTCCGTCGCCCCGTGGGCCAGGAGATAGGCGGAGATGGAGCCGTGGTGGCTGCGGATCCACCCAATGGCACCCAGGAGATGCCCGGCGGCGACCGGGCGGGTGCCGTGGGCCGTCGCCGATGCCGCCACCGAAGCGGTCAGCCCCAACTCCGTGTTCGAGCGGAGGAAGTCAGCGGTGATCTCGGCCTCGGAGCCGCCCAGCAGCGACTGGAGGACGGCGACGACGACCCCGGTGCGGTCCTTGCCCGAGGCGCAGTGGACCAGCACCGGCGCACCGTCGGTGGCAAGAAGACGGCGGGCGACCACGACCACCGACCGACCGGCGTACTCGGCCATGAGCGGATACAGCTCATCCTGGTCGTTCGGCCATCGTTGCTCGATGAACACCGGGGCGTGTACGTGCTCGACACCCTCGCCGGGGCGGATGTCCGGCCGGTCGGCCGCTTCCGGAACACTGCGCAGGTCCACGACCGTACGCACACCCAGGCGTCGCAGCGACTGCGCCCCCTCCGGCAGCAGCTCATGCAGGGCACCGGATCGGTACAGCACGCCGTGGCGCAGAGACCCGACACCACCCGCATCCCGAAAGTTCCGTACGCCGGCAACGCCGTCGAGTGCCAGCCCTGCGCCAACCTCGTTCTGGGTCATGCCGGCCAGGCTAGGGATCCGCCCACCCACCACCGGCACACCCCCGGTACCGGTGTCGAGCAGGTCACGCACGGAGCTGTCAGCGCCACGCATCACGGGTCGTCAGCGATCGGCGGAACCGCTGCAGCACCGGGGTGGGATAGGCCGCCCGCAGCTCGGCCAGCACCCAGCACATCCGCTGCACCGCTCCGGCCGGATGATCGCCGTACTCCTGGGCGACCCGAGCCGCGCAGCCGCGCACGCCGTACCGGCGCAGTGTCGCGCCCACGGCCGCCCGTACCTGCGCCGGGGAGGGGACATCGGAACGTTGCAGCATCGAGGCGAACAACGCCTCGGCACGTACGGCATTGGTGTTCTCGGTCCGCACCATCGTGTTCCTCACCTTCGTCCGTCGGGTTGCGACCCGACGCGAAGTGGCCCTGATGTTCTGTGTGACCTGCATGCCTTTGGTACGCAGCGCGCCCCGGGCAGGTTCATCGAGCCGCAGAAACGGCACGTCCCGGTCGGCGGAACGGTGTGGTCGGCACCGGCCTGGACCCGCTGCGGTCGGCACCCCGGGGGGGTAGGGACACGTCGGCCGGGCCACCACGACAGTGGTGGCCCGGCCGGTACGTCGTCGCCACTGCGACCGTGACCGGTCTGCTCGGACAACGGGTCAGGTCACCTGGTCCAGGTGTCCCGGACGATGTCCGCAGCCTGCTCCTCCCACTGGGCGTAGGCGAACGGGTACGCGGACACCTGCACCGTCTGGGCGGCGTCGGTCAGGGCCATGTCCTGCCAACCGGGCACCCGGCGCAGCCCCTCGTAGAACGCGGTGGCCGAGTACTTCGGGTTGGTGATCTGCTCCACCGTGCCCCAACCCGTCGACGGTCGCTGCTGGAACAGCCCCTGCGAGTCGTGGTCGTTGAGCGCTCCCAGGTGTCCGTAGTTGTTCAGCTTGGACTCCTGGAGCGAGGTCGCCACTCCGATCACCGCCGCCCGTTCCGGCAGGCCCATCTCCCTGGCGGTGGTCACGATCGTCTTCGCGTTGTCCAACTGCTCCTGGGACAGCGGCGTACGCGACTGCATGCCCTGGGTGCCGTGTGGGATCAGTTCTTCCCTGCTCGGCGTCTCCGTCGCCTGGTCGGCTCGGGCAGCCTCGCTGTCCGCCCCGGCCGCTTCGCTGCTCGGGGTGCCCGCGCCGGGGTCAGCGCCGGCGGGACGGTCCTCGGACCGGTCGACGCCGGCACGTTGATCGTTACCGACGGCGAGGTTCAGCGCGGAGGCTGCGTCCTGGTTGACGCCGGATGGGACCGGGTTGATCGGCGACGGGTCGAGGAGTGGGCTGGCGGCGAGGCCGCCGAGCAGCGCCACGCCAGCGACGGCCAGCACGGCCCTGCGGGACTTCGTCTGCGTTATGGCCGGGAGCATACGGCTGAAGGTGTCCTTCACTGTGGTCTGCCTTCCGGTCGGGGAGATCGGTGGTCCTCGGGGGGTGAGGGCCTCCGGTGATGCCCGGCAGGAGCGAGCCACCGACTGGATGCCGGTAACGCGCCAGGCATTCAGAAAATGGAACGGGCCGGGCTCTTCCGACATTCCAGATTTGCTGGGTTGCCTGGTTCACCTCCCGAGGCGGCACACGACGGGCGACCATGGTCCGTGAAGCCGGCACAGGCCGCGAAACCGGCCAGTGAACCAGCCGCCGCACCTATCGACGTACCACCCTCGGATACGGATGCCCAGGTCGGATAGGGCAGGATGGCTGACTCACGCCTCAGAGCGGCCTGAAGGAGCAGCCATGATGAACGAGACCCTGGAGACGGTGTTTGCCCATGTGATCGGGCGCAACCCGGGCGAACAGGAGTTCCATCAGGCGGTGCGTGAGGTGCTGGACAGCATCGGACCGGCGCTGGTCCGACACCCGGAGTACGCCGAGGCGAAGATCATCGAGCGGATCTGCGAGCCGGAACGGCAGATCATCTTCCGGGTGCCGTGGGAGGACGATCGCGGCGAGGTCCAGATCAACCGGGGCTTCCGGGTGGAGTTCAACAGCGCGCTCGGCCCGTACAAGGGCGGCCTACGCTTCCACCCCTCGGTCTACCTGGGCATCGTCAAGTTCCTCGGCTTCGAGCAGATCTTCAAGAACGCACTCACCGGAATGCCGATCGGCGGCGGCAAGGGCGGGTCGGACTTCGACCCGAAGGGCCGTAGCGATCGGGAGGTGATGCGCTTCTGCCAGAGCTTCATGATCGAGCTGTACCGGCACATCGGCGAGTACACCGACGTGCCGGCCGGCGACATCGGCGTGGGCGGACGGGAGATCGGCTACCTGTTCGGGCAGTACAAGCGAATCACCAACCGGTACGAGTCCGGCGTCCTGACCGGCAAGGGCCTGGGCTACGGCGGCGCCCAGGTGCGCCGCGAGGCCACCGGCTACGGCACCGTCTTCTTCGCGGAGGAGATGCTGCGGGTCGACGGGGACAGCCTGGACGGCAAGCGGGTGGTCGTCTCCGGCTCCGGCAACGTCGCGATCTACGCCATCGAGAAGGCCCAGCAGTTGGGCGGCAACGTGGTGGCCTGCTCCGACTCCTCCGGCTACCTGGTGGACGAGAAGGGCATCGATCTCGAACTGCTCAAGCAGCTGAAAGAGGTACGGCGCAGCCGGATCAGCGACTACGCACAGGTCCGACCGCATGCCCGGTTCGTGCTCGGCCGTAACGTCTGGGAGGTCCCCGGCCAGATCGCCCTGCCGTGCGCCACCCAGAACGAGATCTCCGCCGAGGACGCCACGGCGATGGTGGCGAACGGTTGCACCGTGGTGGTGGAGGGCGCGAACATGCCGACCACCCCGGACGCCGTACGGATCTTCACACAGGCCGGTGTGCGTTTCGCCCCGGGAAAGGCGGCCAACGCCGGCGGTGTCGCGGCCAGTGCGCTGGAGATGCAGCAGAACGCCACCCGCGACTCCTGGACGTTCGACTACTCGGAGCAGCGCCTGCAACAGATCATGCAGGACATCCACGCCCGGTGCTTCGCCACCGCCGAGGAGTACGGCATGCCGGGCAACTACGTGGCCGGCGCCAACATCGACGGCTTCCGCCGGGTCGCCGACGCGATGCTGGCCCACGGCCTCATCTAGTACGGCGTCCTCCTACCTTCACAGGTTGCCGGTGGGGTCGGGGATCCCCGTCCGGCGGAACGGGTCCGTCTCACCATCGTGTGGTGGGGCGGGCCACCGCCGGCCATCAGGTCCGCGACTGCGCCGGTGGCGCGGTGGCCCCGGAGCACCCCTACTGGCCGGTCCGCTCCCGCGCGATCATCCCGAGGCTGTCGACCGCCACGGGGGAAAGTTCCGATTGCACCAGGTCCGACAGGGGCATCCAGGCGACGGCACGGGTGGAGTCGTCGGTCCCGGTAACCACGAGCGGGCCGGGCCTGAGATCTACGACGTAGAAGAGTCCCGTCAGGTGCCAGTCCACTCCGAGTCGGTGAGCGGTATACGTCCGCGCGTCCACCAGCCGGGCCGCAAGAAGTCCACTGCCGGTCTCCTCGTACAGCTCACGTGCCAGCGCCGCCGGTGGCTGCTCGCCCGGATCGATTCCTCCGCCGGGCAGATGCCACAGCCCCGGCGCGAACACCGGTGAGGCATCCGAGAGCTGAGTCAGTAGCAACTGCTCCTCCACGACTGCGATCGCGTACGCAGAGACGCGTGACCGCACCTGGCGTCCCACTTGCCACCCTCCGGAACTCGATTTCCACGGCTCCCACGGAGCTCGTGCGGAACACCGTATCGATCATGCGCCACCAGGGTCCGGGTCGACGAACGGTATCGGCAGCACGACTCGGGACGCGACGCCGGCCCCCTCGACGGAGTGCGCTGGCGGCGGCCGGTCGTTGACCGGCATCCGGCTGTGGAGACGCCCGCCCGCCCCGCCACCACGTCGGGTCACCGTGATCGTCACCAGGTGGACCGGTGGTGGCGGGGTGGCGAAACGTCCCGTACCCCAACGCACCCAGATCGGGACCCGGCCGGCACCCGCCTCCGCCACCAGCTTGTCCACGGTACGACGCCGATCGGTGTGGTCGATCTCAACGACGACGGGCGGGCCAACCGGCCTCGCACAGGCAACGTCGAGCACCGAGTACTGCCCCGAGAGCGGCGGCGGCAGCGGCACCACGCTGGCGGCCCGCCGATAGACCCGCCAGCCTTCGCCACCCGCCCACTCGACGACCGACTCGATGATCCGCGCTGTCACCTCATCGGTAGTGAGGTCCACGAAGTGCAGCCGGTCGAGCCAACGAGCGAGTGACGCGGCTAACCGCTCGCCGTCTTCCGCGACGTCCATGGGGCGCAGGGTAGCGCCTCCGTCCGGACACCCGTACGCCTCCGTCCGGACACCAGTGCAGCGTGCAGCCCTGGATGCCCCTACCCGAGCGACCCTCGGATCAGATGTGACCCAGATCACATGCTCGGGCAGGATGGGCAGGTTCAAGAGCGGGCTTCCCGGTGTAAGCACCTCCGGCCAGGCAGCGATCCGCGAGGAGCACGTAGTTGACCGACACGACGATCCGTTACGACGGCCGGGCCGGGCTGCGACCGCAGCTCGAAGCGCCCCCCGCCGGCTCGCCCCCATACCGTGCCCAACTGACCAGCGACGTGGGCAGGACCCGGATCTCCGAAGCCGTGGTCTCCAAGATCGCAGGACTGGCCGCCCGGGAGATCCCCGGCGTGTACGCCATGGGTGCCGCAGCCATGCGCGGAACGCAGACCCACGGCCCGGTGACCGGCGATGCCCACGGGGCCCGGCGGGGCGTCTCGGTCGAGGTGGGCGAGCGTGAGGCCGCCATCGACCTGGACATCGTGACCTGGTACGGCCAGAGCGTGGTGGACGTGTGCGACGCGGTACGACGCAACGTCATCGACCGGATCGAGGCGACGACCGGGCTCAAGGTCGTCGAGGTCAACATCACCGTCGACGACGTCCACGTCGAGGGCGACGACGAACTGGAGCTACAGGGGCCATGACCGGACACGAATCGATCGCGCGGGCCGTACGCGATGCGGTTCTCGCCGTACCCGGCGTGGTCCGGCTGACGCCTGGCGCCCCGATGGAGGTCTCCACCCAGTTCCCCGGCGGAAAGGTCGTCGGCGTCCGCCTCGGTGACCCGGTAGAGGTACACGTCGCGGTGGACCGGGCACCGGTCGTGCCGGTCGCCGAACGCATCCGGACGGCGGTACGCGAGGTGCTCGACCGGGCGGGTGAGAACCGGCCGGTCGAGGTCGTCGTCGACGACATCGAGCCGGTGGCGCTCACCACCATCACGCGACGGAGGTGACCATGCGGTTGGCCAATCGACTGGCGTCGCTACTGTTGGCCGTCGTACTGCTGGCCGGTGGCCTGCTGATCGTGGTGGAGACCGGTCTCGCGGCGTTCGGCCTGCCCGCCCTGCTGATCGATCGGGACGGCTGGTACGCCGCGCTGTCCACCACCCGGCTCGATGATCCCGTCACCCGGACCGTCGCGGGTACGGTGACCCTGCTCGGCGTGCTGATCCTGCTGGCCGAGCTACGTCGGTGGACCCCCGAGCGGCTGGGCGTCCAACTCGCCAACTGTCATCTCCACCGCCGCTCGATGGAGCGGAGGCTGGCCGGTGCCGCTGGTGCGGTGGCGGGCGTGGCATCCGCCACGGCCCGGATCCGGCGACGGGGCCGGGTCTGGCGGCCCCGGATCCGGGTGGTGGCCGACCCGTCCGTGCGGCCCGCCGTCGAGCGGGCCGTCCGCCGCGAACTCGACCGGCTGGCCGTACCGCCGGCTCAACCACTCGGCGTGCGCGTGGTCCGGAATCGGCGGGCCCGGTGACCCACGCCGACCTACGGGTGCTGTGGACCGTCATCGGACTGCTGCTGGTCGCCGTCGGGGCCTTCGGCGTCGTCGCCGGTCTCGGTCACGTCGGCGGCGTCGACCCCGAGGCTCCGCTGCTCTGGTCCGGCCTTCTCGGCCTCTGGCACGACACCGCGCCGACCGGCCTCGTCGTGCTCCTCGCCCTCGGGCTGCTGCTGGCCCTGCTCGGCCTCCGGCTGCTCAACCGACAACTGCGCCCCCGGCCCGAACCACTCATGGGCGAACTGCCCCTGCCCGACTCGATGGCTGTGGTCTCGGGCACCGACGGTGCGGCGCTGGACGCGATGGACCTGCCCGGTCGCACGACCGTACGGGGAGCGGTGCTGACCCGCGGTCTCGAACGTGATCTCACCCGCGATCCGGCGGTACGGGAGGCATCCGTCGTACTCGCCGGTGAGGTGACACGGCCCGAACTCCTGATCCGGCTGTACCTCGGGCCGCATGCCCGCCTGGACACCGTGCACGAGCATGTCGGATCGGCGGTGGCCCGGTTCTCGGCCACCACCGGGCTGTGCCCGCGCTACCTGGACGTCACCGCCCGGGTAGCGCCGACAGGTTTCAGCCGGGTGCGGTAGGACGGTCCCGGTCGACCCCGTGCCGGGCGTACACGTTGATCCTCGACGCCCGGCATCCACCCGGCGGTCGGCCGGAGCGAGGTGACAGGACCCTGTCAGTCCCAGTCGGCCTGCGGCACCGCCACCACGACCCGGTTCCCGAGATACTCGGTCTGGGTCCACAGGTAGTCGGCCACCCCCTCGGTGGGGTCGTGCCAGTAGGACAGGTCCTCCGGCCCGAAGGCCCAGGTGTACGCGGCGGTACGTCCGGTCTTGCTGTTCCAGTGCCGCAGCGTGCCGTAGTGGTCCGCCACCGTGCCGCCCCGGCAGCCGTTGCTGCTGGCGAACCAGTAGATCCCGTCGTACGCGGCGACCCCCTGCATCTGCTGGTAGCCGGTGTTGTACGCGGCCACCGCAGTGACGGTGCGCCCGTCCGCGCCGGTCTGCAACCGCGAATCGGCCCCGAACGGGAACCGCACCAGCCGGGACTTGGTGGCGGCGGTGGTCGAGTCGGCCGCGTACTCCGCGACGACCAGCGCCTTGGCCGCAGCGGCCGGGCCGCGATCGACCGTACCGAAGGAGAACCGCAGACCGCCGGTCTTCGAGGAGACCCTGCCCACCTGCGGCATCACGTAGGCGTAGTTGAACGCCTGGTAGGTACCGTTGGCCTGCCGGCCCACGGCGGTGGCCGAGTCGGTCGCCACCGAGTAGATCCGGGAGAAGTCGAAGACCCGTAGCCCACCACTGGTGTCCATGACGTAGAGGTACTGGCCGTACCAGGCGATGCCTCCGGCGTGCAGGGATTCCCCGCCGCCGGTCAGCAACGGCCGGTAGTTGGCCTTCCCGGCACTGTCGACGTACGGCTCGACCAGCAGCAGGTGCCGGTAGGTGTTGGCGAAGTCGGCATCCCAGTCGACCAGCGAGATCCGTACGCCCTTGACCGGTAGCCGGGACGACAGCGGGACCTCCGGATCGCGGGGGCAGCGGCCGTCCGGGGAGGTCACTCCGACGCCCTTGTGGTACCAGGCGGACGCGACCAGTTGGTGGCCGTCGAAGTGCCCGTTGGCGGCTGACTCACGACTGGTGGCGAGTCCCTGCGGATACCACTCCGGGGTGTCGTCGTCGCCGGTCTGCCAGCAGAACCCGATCGTGTCGGCACCGGAACGGTTCTTGAGCGGTTGCCAGACGGGCTGGTTGCACAGTGCGCCACGGGTCCGGTTCGCGGCCGCCATCACCTGGGAGACGCTGCGCTTCTGCCCGGTCAACGCGGTGTCCAACTGGGCCAGGGCGTTGTTGTAGAGACTGAAGTCCTGATCGAGGGTGAAGTTCGCCGGGTTGAGCGTCGCCGGCGCGGCCGACGCAGGTGTCGAGACCAGAGCGGTGGACGCCGCCACCGTCAGCGCGGTGAGGCACGCCAATGTAAATCTCTTTCTCATCAGCGCAGATTAATGCAGGAAAGCTTCACAGTGAAGTCCTTGAATGTCGATGAACGTGAACCTTGCCGCTGCCGGGCCGGCGTGGCTTCCCGCTCAGGCCGGCCAGGGCAGCCAGGCCCGGAGCCGGAAGTCCCCGACGGCGGTACGGCCATGTTCGAGCCGGCCGCCGACGAGAGTGGCCCGCTCGGTGAGACCCACCAGCCCGAAACCGGCACCGGGGATCGCCCCGGTGGCGCGGATCGGCCAGGGGTTGCGCACCTCCACGGTCAATCCGACACCAACGGCACCGGTCACCGTCACCACCACCGCCGCACCCCGCGCATGCTTCCGAACGTTGGTGAGCCCCTCCTGCACGATCCGGTAGGCGGTACGGCCCACCGCCGCCGGAACCGCGACCAGATCGGTCCCACCGGCATCGAGCCGTACCCGCATCCCCGCTCTACGGGACTCGGCGACCAACTCGGGAACGTCCGCCAGGGTGGGCTGCGACCGGTCCGGCGGCCCCTCGGCCGGCTCCTCCCGTAGCACACCGATGACCTCGTGCAGCTCCCGCAGCGCCTGGTCCGCGCTGTCGCGAATGACCACGGCAGCCCGGTCGATCTCCGCCGACGGGATACCCGGTCGCAGCTGCAACGCCCTGGCCTGCCGGCCGAGCAACGAGATCCGGTGGGTCAGGACGTCGTGCATCTCCCGGGCGATGCGGGTACGTTCCATCCGGCGTGCCTGCGCGACCCGCAGCCGCTGCTCGGACTCGGCCCGCTGTGCCCGGTCCCGCAGCGAGACCACCAACTGGCGTCGGGTACGCACGAACAGCCCCCAGGCCAGCACCGCCACGGTGAACAACGCACTGACCAGCATCTCGACCCAGAAGAAGTCCTCCTGCCATTCGGGACGCACGACCGGGAACAGCAAGCCGGTCGCCCACTGCACCACAGCCACCGGCACCGCCACCGCCAGCCGCCCCCGTACGGTGACCGTGAACAACGAGATGACCAACGGGCCGAAACAGGTCACCGAGAAGACGGCGAGAGGGGACAGTGCCAGTGCCACCGCGTTCGGCCAGCGCCGCCGTAGCCACAGCGCCAGACAGCTCAGCCCGCCGAGGGCCACGTCCGCGATGAGCACCGGACCGGGCACCGGCCGCTCGATGCTCAACCAGGTCAGCCACCCGGCGACGAGCAGCGCCAGGCCGAAGCAGGCGAAGTCGACGAACCAGTCGACGCGGGTACGGCGGGCCACGGCCGATTGCACAGAGGTCGTACCCACCACCGGATCGTACGTTCCGGTCCGCTACGGGGACATCCGACCAAAGTCGATGCCCGAGGGTGACCTTGGTCAGGCCCGCCTCGACCTCGGACCGTCGCGCCCGCTCCCCCGTGCCCGGCAGGCTGAGTTGCATGATCAGTGTGGAACACCTGACCAAGCGGTACGGCCGGCACAACGCCGTCGACGACGTATCGTTCCGCTGCGAGCCCGGAACGGTGACCGGCTTCCTCGGCCCCAACGGCGCCGGCAAGTCGACGACGATGCGGATGATCTGTGGGCTCACCCCGCCCACGGCCGGTACGGCCACCGTCGACGACCGGCCCTACCGACAGTTGGCCAATCCGGGCCGGGAGGTCGGAGTGCTGCTCGACGCCTCAGCGCAGCACCCCGGCCGTACCGGGCGGGAGACGTTGACCCTGTCGGCCCGGTTGATGGGCGTCTCTCCGACCCGGGTCGACGAACTGCTCGACCTGGTCGGTCTCGACGCCGCCGCGACCCGACGACGGTTCGGCGGCTACTCGCTAGGTATGCGTCAGCGCCTGGGGCTGGCCCACGCGCTGCTCGGTGACCCGCACGTCCTCATCCTCGACGAGCCGGCCAACGGCCTCGACCCCGAGGGCATCTTCTGGATGCGCGGGGTCCTGCGTGACTTCGCCGACCGGGGCGGTACCGTGCTGCTCTCCTCCCACCTGCTGCGCGAGGTGGAGGCGGTGGCCGACCACTTCGTGGTGATCGGCGGTGGCCGGATCGTCGGGGCGGGTCCCAGGGAGGACCTGCTCGGTAGCAGTGGAACCCGGGTACGCACCCTCGATCCGCAGCGGCTGACGGCCGCGCTACTGGCCGCCGATGTCGCCGTCAGCCGTACCACCGACGGGGCACTGACCGTACCGGCCGACGCCGAGACGGTGGGCAGGGTCGCCGCGGCGGCCGGCATCGTCCTGCTCGAACTGCGCCCGGTGACCGACGGCGGCCTCGAACGGCTCTTCCTCAGCCTCACCGCCAGCGGATCCGGGCAGGAGACCAGCAGATGACGACCGCCATCGGGTACGCCCCGACCACATCGACCGCTGCCGCCACCGGCCCGTCACTCGGCCGGCTGACCGGTGTCGAGTTACGCAAGATGGCCGACACCCGGTCCGGGCGCTGGCTGCTGGCGGTGACCGCCCTGATCTCCGCCGCACTGGTGACGATCATGCTGTTCGTCGCCGAGCCTCGGGACCTGACCCTTGCCGGACTGTTCGAGCCGACGTTGCTACCGTCCGGCGTACTGCTACCGGTGCTGGGCATCCTGGCGGTGACCAGCGAGTGGACCCAGCGCACCGCACTGACGACGTTCGTGCTCGTGCCGGATCGGCGGCGGATCGCGGCCGCCAAACTGGTCGCCGCCGTGCTGCTGGCCGCCGGCTCGATCGGTGCGGGCCTCGGGTTCGCCGCACTGGGCAACATCGTCGGCATGGTGGCGGCCGACGGGGCCGGAAACTGGCGGCTCAACTGGGCCATGCTCGGCGCTGCCCTGCTCGTGCAGACCATCAACGTGGTGATGGGCGTCGCCTTCGGCATGCTGCTGATGAACTCGGCCACGGCCATCGTGCTCTACTTCCTGCTGCCCACGGTGTGGGGCGTGCTCGGCGAGATGATCCGCGCGTTGGCGACCCCGGCCGGCTGGCTGGACCTCACCGTCACCACCACTGCCCTGATCGAGAACGAGATGACCAGCGAGGGTTGGGCGAAACTCGGCGTATCGGTGGCGGTGTGGGTGCTGCTGCCATTGACCGCCGGCCTGGTCCGGCTGCTGCGCCGGGAGGTCGTGTGACCAGCCGCCCCGAACCCGACGTTGCCCGGACCGGGCGGCTGGCCCGGGGTGGCGTACGACCCGACGAGCGGGCCCTCGCCCCGGATCTCGCCCGTGGCTGCATGCTGCTGTTGATCGTGCTGTCCAACACCGCCTTCCACCTCTGGGCCGCTCGACACGGCGCGTCCGGGTGGCATCCGGTCGACGGGTCGCCGCTGGACCGCGCCGTGCAGTTCCTGATGATCACCATGCTCGACCTTCGCGTCTATCCGCTGTTCGCGTTCCTCTTCGGCTACGGGATGATGCAGCTCTTCCTACGTCAGACCGCGGCCGGGACCACCGACCGGACGGCCGCCCGGCTGGTGCGTCGACGCGGCCTGTGGCTGATCGTCTTCGGGTTCGCCCACGCCGCGCTGCTGATGGCCGGTGACATCATCGGCTCCTACGGGCTGATGAGCCTGGTCCTGGGGTGGCTGTTCATCCGACGCGGCAACCGGACGTTGCTGGTCTGGGCTTCGATCGCGGTGGCGGTGCTGGTCGTTGCGACCGTTCCCGCGATTCACGCACTGCTCACCGGCGGCCTCGGCGAACTCGGCGAGGCCGGCACCGAGCCGTCCACGGTGTTCTACGCAGCCGGCGAAGCGGACCTGTTCGCCGCCGTCGGCACGCGGCTGGCGACCTGGTCGTTCGTAACCCTCGGCGGTGGTCTGCTCTCGGCCCCCGGGTACGCCATGATGCTGCTGGCGTTCCTGGCCGCACGACGGCGGGTCCTGGAGGAACCCGGCAAGCACCTGCGGCTGCTGAGGTGGACCGCGGTCATCGGCGTGACAGTCGGCTGGCTCGGCGGGCTGCCGGCGGCACTGGCCCACATCGGCGTGTGGCAGGTCCCCCCGGCCGCCGTCTCGGAGACCGGGGCGCTGCGACTGATCCAGGATGGCACCGGGATCGGCGGCGGACTCGGCTACGTGGCGCTGTTCGCCCTGATCGCGTACCGGCTGTCCGGACGGACCCGCCAGGCACGCGCGGTGGTCGCGGTAGCCGCCGTGGGTAGGCGTTCGCTCTCCAGCTACCTGACCCATTCACTGATCTTCTCGCCGTTGCTGGCGGCCTGGGGCCTCGGCCTGGGCGCAAGCCTGGGAAGTACGACGATGGCCATGTTCGGGGTGGCTGTCTGGTTGGTGACCGTCGTCGGTGCCTACGTTCTCGACCGGACCGGGCGGTCCGGGCCGGCAGAAGCGCTCCTACGCCGGCTGGTGTATGGCCGGGTCGGGCGCGGACCAGCCGATCCGCCTTCGCTCACCCCGGTGGGCAGCCGACCGGGGGTCCCCCGTACCGGAGTTCTCACAGAGGAGAAAAGCAACTCATGAGATCGGACACGACAGCGGGCAGCAGCGAAACCACGGTTACCGATCCGCTCTGGGTACACGGTCTCATGTGGCTCGGCTTCCCACTACTGGGCGCACTGGCCGGGTGGTTGCTCAAGATCTCGGCGCACTGGATCGTGTCGCTGCCATGGGCACCGCTACAGGGCCCCTTCAAGCTCATCGCCTCGATCCCTGAACCGCAGGCAGCCATCGGAGCAGTCGTCGTCGGAGCCCTCGCCGGCCTGGTCTTCGCCTTCCTCGGCGCTGCCGAGAGCCTCACCGTCACCGTCGCCACCAGCCGGGTGATCCTCAAGCGGGGTAGCGGTGCTCCCCGGCAGATCGCCCGTGGACAGGTCGACGGCGTCTTTCTCGACGGCAGGCAACTCGTCCTACTCGGCCGAGGCGGGCAGGAACTGGCCCGGGAGAAATCAGACCTGGCCGGTACCCGGCTCACCGACGCCTTCCGACGACACAGCTATCCCTGGCTGACCGACGGCGACCCGTACCGGGACGAGTACCGACGCTGGGTGCCGGACATCCCGGACCTTCCCACGGGTGCCGACGCGCTGTTCAAGGCCCGGGAGCGTGCGTTACGCAAGGGCGACCACACCGACCAGGCGGAGCTACGCGACGAGCTGGCCAAGCTCGGAATCGTGGTACGGGACGAGGACAAGCGCCAGTACTGGCGGCGCAGCGGTCAGCGCTGACCGACCGACGGGCTGTCCGCCCCGAGGGCGTGCCGACCGCCCGATCGTCCCGGCTGCCCGACCCGGAGGCCTGCCCGGCATCAGCGAACGACGATGCGAAAGGATGAACCAGGCATCGATCGCCCAATTCACTGCGTAACGAGGACATGGTCATGGAAAAGCCCACAGTAGAGCTGGTCGAAGGGCCACCACCGGCAGAACTCGTCATCGAGGACATCGTCGTCGGCGACGGTCCCGAGGCCGAGGCCGGCCAGCTTGTCACCGTGCACTACGTCGGGGTGTCCTTCCACACCGGCAAGGAGTTCGACTCCTCGTGGAACCGGGGCGAGCCGTTCAACTTCGGGCTCGGCGGCGGGCAGGTGATCGAGGGCTGGGATCGCGGCGTGGCCGGGATGCGGGTCGGTGGTCGGCGCAAGCTCACCATCCCACCGCAGCTGGCGTACGGAAACCGGGGTGCCGGCAACCTGATCAAGCCAGGAGAGACTCTCGTGTTCGTCGTCGACCTGCTCGGCGTGCGGTAGGTGGTTCCCCGGTGGGGTCGGTGAGGGCCCGAACCGCCCGTTCCCCGGCCCCACCGTCCACGGCTCCGGAATCCACAGACCCGGGTGTGGTCAGAGCGTCGACCTGACCCGCAACCGACTGTCCAGGATCACCGAGGCCGACGTACGCGCCATCGGCACGGCGAACGGCCAGGACGGTCGGGTCGATTCGTCGAGCGATGCCATGTCGGTCCCGACGATCGGAATCACCCGGTTCACACGGGTTGCCCGCAGGGTGCGACGGACGATCGCGTTCGGATTGCACAGGACAAGTTGACCGCCCGCCGCTCGACGGCGCAGATGGACCGCGACGAGCGCGCGAACCCCGGCAGCGGAGAGAAGTTCCACCTCCGCCAGGTCCACCCGCAGCGTCACCGGAGAGGCCGGCTGCGCCCAGAGCACAGCGCGGAACTCGTCCGCGTTGGCGATGTCGATCTCCCCGGCCACTCGGACATCGATCGACTGGTCGCTGACCCGGACCTCCATGCGAAAGTCGTCGCTGCTTTCCCCCACACCACGAGCCTAGGCTCGACCACCCACCGCCACGACCTGCCAGCGGCTGAGATTCCCCCACACCAATGGTCGACCTCGGCTCGACCGGGCTCCACCCAGAGGATGAGAGTTACCTAGGGGAAGTCACCCCGAGAGACCCCGAGGCATCACCGGTACGGCGGTCCCGAACACACGGCTGGCGGGAAGGGATGACCGTTCGACACGGGCGCCCCTCCCCGCCGACTGCCGCCCGGTCCGCCTGCCGGGCATCGCTTCTCCGGCAGGGGTCACGGGATGATCGTACTCAGGTCCTTCGGCACGTTGGATCTGATGTCGTCCCACTCGCCCTCGGTGATGTGCCGGCGCAACGCATTCAACACGGTGCGCACCAGGTTCTCCACACCGCCCTCCACCTCCAGCGGGAACCCCTGTCGGACCTCGAAGAGGAACTCTTCCCGATTGAGCTTGATGGGCACCAGGCTGGGATCCCAACCCTCGAAGTAGATCCCCCGGATCAGGACCGGCAGTTGGGCGGCGAACTCCACGCTCTCCTGCACCGGCAGGCGGTCCCGCAGCAGATGCAGCACCGTACGCATCGCCGCGTACGACTGGTGCCGGCGGTCCTTCGACCACCCGTACGCCTGCTCGATGTCCTTGAGGATGAGGTTGGTCTTGTCCAGCGACGTCTCGAAGACGCTAGCCGGGGTACTAGCCATGGTCACACCCCCGTCCGGACGTCTCCACCCTTCGATCGTCACGAGCCGGCGGCCCCTCGGCACCCCGGTTCGGCATGACCTGTGCTGGGCTGACCGCCCTCGTTCGGACGATGCAGGTGCGTGGGCGGGACCGGTGCCCCCGCTCGGCGGCGGCCACCATGCCCTGCCCGCTCCGCTCTCGTACGTCCGGAAATGGCATTTCGGATTCCCCCCGTCCCCGGTGTCGCTGTTGATCCTGGCCGCGACTCCACGACCACATGTGATGTTCGCCGGGGTCAGGGTGACCCGCCCTCACCCGACGAAGGTGAAATCAGCTGTCGCCCGTAGCCACACAGGCCGGGCGGTCACGCGGCACGACGCTCACGGGACTGCTGGCACGACACACACGAGGTGGCCGACGGGAAGATCTGCAGTCGCTCGACCGGGATCGGATCGCCACATCCCTCGCACCATCCGTAGCTGCCCTCGGCCAGCCGGGTCAGGGCATGCTCGAACTGTGCCCGCCGTTCGAGGATCGTACGCAGCAGAGACTGCGCGGTGTCGCGCTCCGCGGTCTTGGTGCCGCTGTCGGCCTGGTCGTCGCCTGCGGTATCGCCCACCTCGACCAAGCGCAGCACCTGACTCTGCGCCACCGCTTCGTCGTACTCCACGGTCAGCTCGTCATAGCGCAACTGCAGGGAGAGGCGGATCTGGGCGGTCTCCACGTGCGAACGCCCAGTGCTGATCACGTCGTTGCCGAGCATGCGCTTCCTGCCTTCCGGGATGACCGATGGACGATTGCCGAAGGGAAACGTCCATCGGAGGTTCGCCTACGCCCGGGCGTCTGCCCGAGTCCGCTTGTGACCCGGGCGACTACCCACGCGAGCCCCCGGCCAAACGTCGGACGAGCGGGGACGAACACGTACCACCCTCACCGGCTCAGGCATCCCGGTCATGGAAGTCGTCGCCCGCTCCGGCTCGATCCTCGACGAGTGCGGGGCGTCGGGGGTCGTCCACCCGGATCACCACGTCGGCGAAGGACGCCGGCACGACCTCCCGGGCATAGCGGGCGAACGCCGGCAGGGTCCACTGTTCGTCCGCTGCGGTACGCCGGGCCAGCGCCGCGGCCGACAGCACGAGGTGGATCGTCAGGTCGAAGGGAAGACCGCCGCCGAGCAGCAGCGGCCCACTGACGAGAACCACCCCGCCGGGTGGCAGGGGTACGTACTCGGCCCGGCTGGCCCGGTCGATTCGGGCGTTCCACAGCGAGGGAAGGATTCGCCCTGTTCCGTTGGGGCTCGCTGGATCGAGCACCTCCCGGCGGAGCCCGTTCTCGTCCAGCCAGCCGGCGTAGAAGGCCTCGGGGTTGGTACGCCCGTGCTCCAGGCGCAGCGATGCCGGGCGGAGGAAGTCCGCCGAGCGCACCCGCAACGTCGGACGGCCACGTACCCGTAACGGATCTACGAGGGCATCGGCCAGTTGGTCGGGTGCTGCCGCTGCGGCTCCGTCGACCGCCACCCGCAACCGACGACCGGCGCCCTCGGCGGCTATCCGGTCGGCAAGTTCGGCCAGGAGCAGTTCCGGGGTGATCGGACGGATCTTCACTCGTCCATGGTGCACCCGGTGGTCAGCCAGCGCGGTCGACGGTGACCCTGGCCTCGTCGGAGAGCCGGTAGCCCACTCCGTAGACGGTGGTCACCAGCGGAACGCCGGCACCGACCTTGCCTCTCAGGCGGCGTACGTGGACGTCCACGGTTCGTACGCCGGCATGGTCGTAGCCCCACACGGCAGTGAGTAGTTGGAGCCGGGTGAAGACCCGGCGTGGATGCACGACCAGATGCAGTAGGAGATCGAACTCCAGTCGGGTCAACGGCAGCGGTTCACCACCGCGTAGCACCGTCCGGGATGCGGCCAGGATGTGCAGCCGGGGAGCGATGGCCGGGACGGTTGGCTGAGCCGGTTGTCCAACCGGTTCGAGAGGCCGGTCGAGAGGGCACGATCCGCTGCTGACCGCACCCTCGCCGCGCTCGAGCAACTCCCTGGCCGCGTCGAGCAGTCGCCGCTCCGGGGGCGTGAGGTTCTCCTCACCGGCCAGTGGTATGGACAGGGTCACCGTCAACGACGGTGCGGTAGGACTACTCGAACGTCGCAGCAGGCCCGACGGCCGACTGGGTGCCGCGGGCTGGGTCGGGTGCCATCCGGCGCGCGACGAGGCGGGGCTGACCGACATGGTCCTCCTTGGACTTGCTGGCTTGACCTACTGGTCCGACTCTTTTCGCCCGACCATGGCAGACATCGCGTAATTGATGTTTCCGCGCTATCCCGCAAGGGTCAAGGGGAAAATGCTTGCGTAAATGTGACATTTGACAAACACATTGGAAGCAAACTCTGGCACTAAGCAGATGTTCATTCGGCCGACAACCGCCGTTGCCAACAGCGCCAACAGCCAACTCCCTCCCTCGCAGGGATCAAAGTCAACTCGGGCCGTACATTTGATCAACACTCACCGTAAGAGGCTGACCGACACTTAATTGGTCAATCTCAACAATTGGGCCAAATAGGACAGAGCTTCGTGGGCGATCCCGGCGCACCGACTCGAGGGCATTATTCGTGGCGAATCAGCATCCGATCGGGACATCGATTCGTCGCAATAAACTCTACTCCCGCACCAGCCACACTCGCATTCCGGGGCCATCGACACGGCATCCGGCCGGCCGTGGATAGGCCGGTAACGCGATATCTCGCAAAGACCACAGCAGATTGCATCCGCCGAACATCGGCCGCATCCTGGCGGCCCACGGCGACATCTTCGTCGTCGGGTCGCTGCTGTGGGACGCAGTCGTCCCATTCCGCCCCGACCGCTGGGGTCTCATCGGCGCCGGCATCTGCCTGACCGGGGCCGGAATCATCAAGTACGCCCCACGCAGCGGGCGACCACTGCATGGGGCGCAGAGGGGGGCAGGGCCGGCGGGCGGCTACCCGTGCCGGTCGATGGTCACCGGCGCGTCGTCGGCCAGCCGGTAGCCGACCCCGTAGACGGTGGTGACCAGCGCGACGTCCTCCCCCATCTTGGCCCGCAGTCGGCGGATGTGGACGTCCACCGTACGGGCGACGGCGTGCTCGTAGCCCCACACGTTGCTCAGCAGTTGCAGCCGGGTGAAGACCCGGCGCGGATGCCCGGCCAGGAAGTGCAGCAGGTCGAACTCCAGCCGGGTCAACGGCACCGGCTGGCCACCGCGAAGCACCACCCGCGACGCGGACAGGATCTGGATGCTGTCCGCATCGTCCGCTGTGGAATCGTCGGTGGGGACCGTCACCACCGGCTGCCCAACCAGCGTCGGTTGGCTGGGGACGCCCGACCCAACGACCGTTCCGTCACCATGATCGGCCAACTCCTGGAGCAACTCGAACAGGCGGGACGTCAGTTGGTTCGGAGTGTCCGCCCCCAGCGCCACGTCGAAGGTGACGGTCAGGACAGGAGGCGAGTCGGGCAGCGTCGCACGACCACGGATCCGGGCCGACCGGGCTACTCCACTCAGTGGGTGTTTGCGCGGGTAGATGGCACTGACCGACATTGGGGGACCTCCTCGTGGATAGGTTTGGCTGCCGTCCCACGCGAGGGTGGGCGCGGGATCAGGGAATTGGTTGCCTGAGCGACGTCGACGGCGGGACAGTCAGGTGCGCGTAGATGTCGGTCGGCCCGAAGGCCGGCAGCCCGGCGGCCCGCCAGGCAACGAAGCCGCCGACGATGTCGGTGGCCAGGTGCAGGCCCAGGTCCTGTAGGGCCGCTGCGGCCAGCGACGACGTGTAGCCTTCCTGGCAGAAGACGATGACCGGCAGGTCGTACCGATCGGCGACCGGCAGCCGTGCTTCGCAACGGGGATCGAAACGCCACTCCAGGACGTTCCGTTCGATCAACAGGGCGCCGGGGATCGAACCGCTGGCGGCACGTTGCGCGGCCGGACGGATGTCGACCAGCAGCGCTCCGCGACGATGAGCCAGGTGGCCCGCTTCAGGATCAAGGCGGTGCAGGCGACGCCGGGCATCGGCGAGGATCTCGTCGATACTCCGGGCACCGGTGGGCGGTTGCTGGCTCCGACAGCCCTGCGTGGGCGACGACTCGTTCTCTGACTTCACCATCTCGTCCTTCCGTTTCCTGGCCGCCTGACTGGACAGATGCCGGTGGGGCCGCTGCTGGTGGGCCAGGCCCGTCGGTACGGGTTCCTGGGCGACGCCGCAGTAGTTCACCAGGCGACGCCTGCCTCAGCCACCTCGACGGCCCGCAGCGTCCCATCAACGAGGTGGTAGTTGGTCATCCGGGTCAGCTTGGGCCGGTAGACGTGCACGCTGGTCGCGGCCCGGTCGCCACGGTTGCTCACCCGGTGCACGTAGTTGGCACCGAACCGACGTCCACCGCCGATGTCCAGCCGGGCCGGACGCAGGCGGCCACCGGAGACCGTCTCCTCGGTGAGCGTCCCGGCGACCACCACGAACGCTCCGGATGAACCACCGTGGTCATGCAGGTCGGTCCCCTGCCCGGGCAGCCAGGTCAACAGCCAAACCTCGTGCTCGACGGAGGCGGCGAGGCGGGCGTACCACCGGTCGACCGGGTCGAACCGGGCCGACACGGGCCAGGTCTCGGGGTGCGTCGCCCAGTGGCGGGCCACAGCCAGAAGATCCGCATTCCCCGACAACTGAGAGATCATCGTCTATCCTCGCAAATCCACCGGTTCCCTCGCGCCGCCAGCGTAGCCTATAAATCCTATCGGCTTGATAGGTTATCCCGGATGGCGAGATGCCCATGGCCTCTGCGCATCACACCCCGCATCGCACGTCGTATCGCGCCCCGCAGGAGGTCGCACGGGCACCGGGCACGGGCGCCGATGCGACTCAGCGTCGGAACAGTCGCCAGGTCGCGCCGGCCAGCTCCGCGACCGACGGACCATCGGGCCGGGCGATCCAGCCCGCGATGACTCCGACCAGGGCACCGGCGAGGTAGCAGGCATGCAGGTCCGGCGGCACGTCCCCGTACCCGGACGGTCGGTTGCCGGCGGCAAAGCGTGCTTCGAGCTCCTCGGCCAGCCGGCTCCTCATCCGAGCGGCGAACCGGGCGCTGCCCTGGGGACCCAGCATCCTGCGGTAGAGCGTCGCGTTCACCGCCACGTGTTCAAAGAGGTCGACCAACTGTTCCGGCGCCCGATCCGGCGGGGCATCCAGCGGACAGAGGCCAGCCGCCCTGGCCACCTGGGCCACCGCCTCCTCCATCGCATCGGTCACCAGTTCGTCCTGGTCCCGGTAGTGGGCATAGATGGTGGCCCGGTTGACCGACGCCCGCCGGGCGACCGCCGCCATCGTGATGTCGTTGAGGTCGTGGTCGGCCGCCAGCTCAAGCACCGCCGAACGGAGACTGGCCCGGGTACGGCGGGCACGCGGATCTTCGGGGTTCACCGGTGAACTATACAACAGCTGTCGCTTAAACAACGGATGTCGTGTAGCGTCGTCCTCATGCAACTCGAAATCTGGGCAGACGTCGTCTGCGGTTGGGCCTACATCGGCAAGCGCCGTCTGGAGAAGGCACTCACCGAACGAGGTGGCGAGCCGGTCGAGGTGATCTGGCGTCCTTACCGGATCGACCCGACCGCGCCCGCCGCGGCCGTACCGCTCGAGGAAATGCTGCGTGACCCGATCGCCGACGCGTCGCTCCGGCAGTGCGCCCCGGGCCTGTCGCCCAGCGAGAACCTGACCCGGATCTCCCAGATCGCGGCCGACGAAGGGCTCGGTCCCCGCTGGGGTGCGGCGTGGCGGGCGAACAGCCACGACGCCCACCGGCTGCTGGCCCTGGCCCACGAATCAGGTGGGGCGGTGCTGCAGGACGCGGTCGCGGAGCAGGTGATGAAGGCCCACTTCATCGAGGCGCTGGACATCAGCGACCGCACGGTCCTGGCCCGGGTGGCGGAGGCGGCCGGCTTCCCCGCCGGACCCGCGTTGTTGGCCGGATCCGCAGGTGACAGCCAGGTCCGCGAGCTCATGTTGATCGGCCGGGCGAGCGGGGTGCGAACCTCTCCGACGTTCGCCGTCGGCGGCCGGCTGCTGGCCGGCGCGCAATCGCCAGAGGTCATCCGGGAGTTCCTCGACGCCGGGGACGCCGAGCCCACCCTGCCCGAGGAGGTACGGCGGCTCCGGCAAGCCGACGCGCTCCTCGACCTCGGCGATCCGCTCGGCACCCTCACCCTGCTGGAACCGCTGCTGGCTACCTACGGCGACGACCCCAACGTTCAACTGGTGGCCGCCCGCGCGTACTTTGCCTCGGCGCAACTCGGTCGAGCGGAACGGCTGCTACGGCTCCTCGTCGACCGGGCACCCGGTGACGCCTATGCAAGGCATCTACTGGGCCGCACCCTGCAACGTCAGGGCCGGGGCACGGAGGCCGTACCTCACCTGCGACTCACGGCCGCGATGGCACCCGATCACGGCTGAGCCGGGTCGGCCCGGCGCCCCGCCCCGGCCCGACCCGACCGGTTTCCCACCGGCTTCGTCACCTCCCCCCATCGGATCTGCGTCACCGCTGCCGTCCAACTGGCCTGACTAGACTGCGCGGGCGGCAACTCCGACGAGAGGATCGTGATTGATGAAGCCGGTGGTGACGGCAGTGAGCCGGAGTGCGTCCCACACCTTCAGCAAGCCCAACCAGGATGGCATCCGACTACTCGCCGGGCTCGGGGTCGAGGGCGACGCCCACCTCGGCAAGACCGTCAAGCATCGGTCCCGGGTCGCCCGGGACCCCAGCCAGCCCAACCTCCGGCAGGTACACCTGATCCACAGCGAGCTACACGACGAACTCCGTACGGCCGGCTTCCCGGTCTCCCCCGGCGATCTCGGCGAGAACATCACCACCAGGGGTGTCGACCTGCTGGCTCTGCCCACGGGCAGCCGGCTGCACGTCGGCGACACGGCAGTGGTCGAGGTGACCGGGCTACGCAACCCGTGTCTGCAGATCGACCGTTTCCAGTCCGGGCTGATGGCTGCGGTGCTCGACCGTGACGACGACGGTCACCTGGTCCGCAAGGCCGGGGTGATGGGGGTGGTCCTGGTCGACGGCGAGGTGCGCCCGGGCGACCCGATCCGGGTCGAGTTGCCACCGCCCCCGCATCACCGACTCGCCCCGGTCTGAGCCACCGGTACGGCCGGCTCGGCGGTGCGACGATCGGGTTCGCCGGTCGCAGTTGATCGGACATGGCCGGTCGCGACTGGTCAGGTGCGCCTGTCGCGCCGCTGCCTGATGGCAACGAGAAGGACGCCGCCGGCAAGGAGGAGCATCAGACCGAGCGCCGGCAGCCAGCCCGGCAGCGGCTCGCTTCCCGTGACAGGTAGGTTGCCGCCGGACGGGCTCGGGTCACCGGTCGACGCGGTCGGACTGGGTGGAGGGTCGGTCGTCGGCACCGGCAGCACCTCGAATGTGACATTGGCCGGTGGTATCGATGGCCGTACGGTGGCCTGGAGCAACGTGGGTGCATCCGGCCGGGCCGCTGATGCGGGCAACGGGCCGCCCACCGACAGAGCCGCGCCCAGGACCAGGCTCAGCACGATCGTCCGGTGGCCGCCCCGGCGACCACCCACCCGTCCCCTTCTGCCCTGCATGATCATCGAAGCCTCCATCTCGGGCAACACGCACGACCGCTCCGGCGGATCTGCCTGGCGTACCGAATTCAGCGCGGATCTTCGCGCGACATCCCTCGTCCGGGCCGGCGTCGCAACGGAAACGTGAAAGTCACTTTAGGCGACTTTCACTACTAAACCCGGTACTCCGCTCAAATCCCTTCTGCGAACTACATGTGGCCCCGGCTCACGACGAGCCGGGGCCACGGAAGCGCTCCGGTCAGCGGGCCCAGGTACGGAACGTGTAGGTGTTGTCGTTCCAGGTGTCCCCGACGTAGCTCGAGTCACCGGCCGTCCCGTAGCGGGTGGTTCCCCAGTACGTCGAGATCGTCGACCAGAAGCAGGTCGGGAAGACCCGGTACGAGCTGAGGTTGTGGGACCAGTAGTCACCGGTACTGAAGGTGTAGCCCTCCTTGTCGCAGGTCCCGTAGTAGCCGTACACGTCCTGGTTGTACCCGCCGAAGTCGGCGTCCGTGTAGTACCGGGCGAGAGCGACGGCGCCACTGGCCCGGATCTCGGTGGCGTCGCAGACCTGCTTGACCGGAATGGTCCGGGTCAGATCGTCCGGCTGCTGCATCATCAGCACGCAGCCGGCTGCGGGGCGGGCGGTGCCGGGCGTGACGGGTGCCGCGCCCGCCGGAACCGCGGTGGCCGCAGTGATGAGGACCCCACCGAGAAGGGCCAACGTGGCGCGGCCAATGCGCTTGAACATGGTCATGTGTTCCCCCCGAGGGAATTCTCGTACCGGTGTGCGGAGTGCCGCCGCCATGCACCACAACCGACGGTGATGGTGACTGCTCAGCGGAAGGCTCGGGTACCGACGCTAGGGTGAGCCGCTGCCACATCGCTGTCATTGTGCTGTCACCACAACCCGGCCGGGTCACCACGACGGTTGTCTGCCTGGTCGAGCCGGTCGGGCGTCCGGCGGGGCAGTCGACAGCGCCCCGCGCAGAACGGCCCACCACGGATCCGTTTGACCGTCGGTAGGGTGGGTAGCCCGCCGGCCATGACGACGTCGAAGGCACCTGACGCCATGCTTCTCGGCGGTCCCCGGGACGGCGATCTGTTCACCGCCGAGGACGCCGCGATCATACAGCTGGAGATCGATGGACTGATCCAGCGCTACCTGCGGACCACCCGACACGAGGATCATGACGGCCAGTCCATGGTCATCTTCGTGTACGACGGCGCCAGTGCCCCGTGACCGCTGCGGGCCCTCCGGGCATGACGCCCCCTCCCCTGTCGCGATGCTGCCGGGAATCCAGGAACATCCACGTTCATGCCGTTCAGAGGGTGTCTGATCGCCTTCGATAGCCTGGGTGGGTGAACGACTCCTCCGTACCGGCGCTCATGCGAACCGCGGCCACAGCGCTGCTGGACTCGCTGGACGGCCCAGCGCTCGCGTTGGCCGCGCATCCCTTCTCCGACGACGCCGGACGTCGATGGATCGAGTACCGTCCCCGCCCCCGACCCGGCGTCTGCATCGCGGACCTCGACCGCACCGCCCGCAAGGCCGCTCATCGGCTGCTGGCCACCGCACTGAGCCCACACGCCTACGCCCAGGCCATGGCAGTCATCGCCCTGGAGGAGGTGCTGGACCGGAAGGAGGGCTGGCGACGGGGGCGGCACAGCGACGACTACTGGATCGCGGTCTACGGCGATCCCCGACGCGACGACTGCTGGTCCTGGCGGTTCGAGGGACATCATCTTTCGGTCACCATGACGTTGGTCGACGACCAGGTCCTTCCGACACCGGTGTTCCTCGGCGCCAATCCGGCGCGGGTGAGCTACGCCGGCCGTACGGTTTCCCGGCCACTCGCGCCGGAGGAGGACCTCGCCCGGGCACTGCTGAACTCGCTGGAACCGAGCGGACGCGGCGCCGCGATCGTGTCGGACCAGGCGCCTGCCGACATCCGCAGTGCCACCGCGCCCTGCTTCAGTGACCGGATCGAGCCGGCCGGGGTCCGCAGGGCGAACCTCGGTCTGACCGCCCGCTCTCTGCTCGATCAACTCGTCGTGCTCTACCTCGACCGGCTACCCGAGGAACTGGCCGCTCGGGAGGCGACCCGGATCGCCACGGGCGACCTGTACTTCGCATGGGAGGGGCCGACCGGGCCGGCGCAGCGCCACTACTACCGGATCCAGGGTGACGACCTCCTGATCGAGTACGACAACACCAGCGATGACGGCAACCACGCACACACCGTGTTGCGTCGCCCGTACAGCGACTTCGGCGACGACGTACTCGCCACGCATCGAGCCCAGTCACATCCCTGACGCGAGGCTCCGCACCGGAGTCAACGGCGGGGCGGTCGCCCGAAGCCCTCGGGCACGGTGCCGGAGGCCGACTCGAGGGCGTCGAAGGTCGCCGCCTCACCCGGGTTCCGGTCGAACTGTCGCACCAGGGTGACCCCCAACCAGACACCGACCGCGCCGATCAGCAGGCCGATCATCTCAGCCACCAGGAGACCACCGGTGACACCCGGCTCGGAACCACCGGTGCGGGCCAGGCAGACGAACACGAACAGCACCGCCATCACGGCGTTGAGCAGGTTGAACGCTATGACGGTCCGCCGGGTCCGGTTGGCCGGCACGTCCCACAGGTCGACCATTCCGGCGGTCACCGTCAACACCGAGGAAATCAGGGCGGCGACCACCGTCCAGTAGCCGACCTCCCCCAGGATGCCCGGACCACCGAGCACGTCGGTCAGGTCGAACACCGTGGCACAGACGTACAGGCCGAAGGGACAGGTCACCAGGATCGGCTGAATGGGGTGCCCCTGGACCCGAAGACGGCTTTCCATGGCAGCGACCTCCCCAGTACACCCATCGACCATTGTCCAGGTTCGGGCCTACCAGGGAAAGCGTCACGACGACGGTGAACGGTCTCGCCGAGGCGCTGCTCAGGGGTTGCGGGGCCGGGCAACCGACGCCACGAGGCGCTCGGCCACCTCGCGCAGCGGGATCGACAGGGCCGCCGAGGCGGTCCGCAGTACCTGCAACGCCTCCGGTGCCGGGCAGCCACGCTGGGTCATGATCACCCCGATCGCCTGGCCGATCAGCTCTCCGTTGACGAGCGTGCCGTCGAGCTCACCGACCAGGGCAGCCTGTCGGGCCCGGTCCCGTACCGCCGCCAGCAGCAGCCCAGCGTGCTCGGCCAGCAGCATCGCGGTAAGCTGCCGGTCCCCGACCAGGGTGTCCGGATCCCGGGCGTACAGGTTGATCGACCCGATGACATGGTCGTCGATGTCGACCGGCGCGGAGAGCACCCCGTGCACGCCGAGCGCCAGGGCCCGCCGGGTCCATGGCTGCCACCGGGCCTCGGTACGCAGATCCGTGGAGAGGATCAACTCCCGGCGGCGGATCGCGGCCATCGGCGGGCCGTCCACGCCGTGCTGAAGCCCATCCAGCTCACTCAGCCGGTGATCCGAGGCGGCCACCGATGCCGGCTCACCGGCCCGGAGCATCGTCACCCCGCACCAGGTCACGCCCGGTATCGCGTCACGGCTGGTCCGTGCCAGATGGGCCAGGGCGTCATCGAAGTCGTCGCTGGTGATGAGGCCGGCGGTCAGCTCGCGTAGCAACGCGGCGGTTTCCAGCACTCCCAGGGTCTCGACACTGGTCTCCTGCGTCTCCAGCTTCACCGCGCCGGAGCCCCCGCCACCACCGCGTGCGACGCGGTACGCCCAGTTCGTGCGATCGCCTGTGTCATGCTCACTTCTCCCCCGCGTCTCTCGGACCCGGCCTACTACCCCTCCGGGCCACGGCCAAACCAAGGTGGGAACGCCCCTTCTTGTCCCGAAAACGATAAGAAGGGGCGCTTCCCTACTTTTCAGCGGGGGGTCGAACTGAGCCGTCGGCCGACCGCGGCGATCAGCCGGTCCAGCTCCGAACCGAACGGGTTGTCGTGCACCAGGTAGGTCCAGGTGGCGCTCGGACGAACCAGTTCCGCCTGGTCCGGCTGCCAGTCGTCGTCGAACTCGGTCTCCTCGAAGGTGGCCACCGTGCGTGCTTCGATCTCGGGGATCAGCGCGTTGAATGCCGGCACCGCCGCCCGGTGGAACTCGTCCAGCGGGTCCAGCCGGCCCAGCGCCCGCAGGTGCACACCCTCACGGACCTCGGAGAGCTCAGCCAGGTGCTCGGCCCAGAGCCGGTCGAGATGGTAGAGCGCGATCGACCGGGCGGCCCGGGACAGGATGTCCTCGTCCATCTCCTCGGTCCGCTCCGGGAACCGCTCGATCAACATGATCGCCGCAACCTCGGAGGTGAGCAGCCGCTCGCGGCGCTCGGCCAACGCCTTGCGCTGCTGCTCGATCACCACGCTGTAGCGCCAGGTGTTGCGGTGGATCTCGTAGTTGACCCCTTCGGCGATCCGCTGGGCATGCTCGACGGCGAAGTCGACCTGCTCGTCCGTGACCAGACCATCGGCGTTCATCCGGGGCGAGGACGGGATCGCGTCCGGCGCGTGCCGTACGACCAGGTCGTCCTCCAGACTGACGAAGAAGACCGAGCCACCGGGGTCGCCCTGCCGACCGGCCCGGCCACGCAGCTGGTTGTCGACCCGACGGCTGTCGTGCCGGCCGCTACCGATCACGTACAGGCCGCCCAGCTCGGCGACCCGCTCCCGGTCGCTCTGGTCGCTGCCACCGAGCCGGATGTCCACACCCCGGCCGGCCATCTGGGTGGAGACGGTCACCGCGCCGTACGCCCCCGCCTCGGCGATGATCGCCGCTTCCTCGTCGTCGTTCTTCGCGTTGAGCACCACGCACGGCACACCGGCGGCGTTCAGACCGGCGGCGAGCCCCTCGGACTCCTTCACGTCCAGGGTGCCGACCAGCACCGGACGGCCCACCTCGTGGCACCGCTTGATCTCGTCGATCAGCGCTTCTTCCTTCTCCGCCCGGGTGGCGTAGATCCGGTCCGGATCGTCCACCCGCACACACGGGGTGTTCGACGGGATGACCGCCACCTCCAGGGAGAAGAACTCCCGCAACTGGTCACCGACCAGCACGGCGGTCGCCGTCATCCCGCACACCGTCCGGTAGAGGGCGACGAACGCCTGCACCGTGATCGTGCCGAGCACCTCGCCCTCGGCGGTGGCGGAAAGTCCCTCCTTGGCCTCCACCGCCGCCTGGAGCCCATCGGGCCAGCGACGACGCTGGGCGACCCGGCCACGCATCTCGTCGATCAGCTCGACCGCGCCGTCCCGGACGATGTAGTCCACGTCGCGGTGCAGCAGCGCGTGCGCGTGCAGGGCCACGTTGACGGCGGAGAGCTGCTCGATGTTCTCGTCGGCGAACAGGTTGATGCCGCCCAGCTTGTCCTCGACGGCGGCCAGGCCCGCCGCCGTGAAGGCCACCGAACGCCCGTCGTCGGCCACCTCGTAGTCCCGGCCCGCCCGCAACCCACGGACCAGTGTGGCGGCGGTGTTCAGCGGATCCTGCTCGCCCGGCACGGCACCGGCCAGCACCATCGGCACCCGGGCCTCGTCGATCAGGATCGAGTCGGCCTCGTCGACGATCGCGGTGGCCAATCCGGGTTGGACCCGGTCCTCCAGGTCGGTGACGAGTTGATCGCGTAGGAAGTCGAAGCCCGCCTCACTGACCGAGACATAGGTGACGTCCTTCGCGTACGCCTCGCGTCGCTCCTCGGCGCTGGACGCCTCGGTCACCCAGCCGACGGACAGGCCGAGCAGTTGGTAGACCGGCTCCATCCACTGCGCGTCACGCCGGGCCAGATAGTCGTTGACGGTCAGCACGTGCACCGGACCGTTACCCCGCCGGACGTGCCCGTACGCGGCGATCGTGGCGGTGAGTGTCTTTCCCTCACCGGTGGCCATCTCCGCAACCTTGCCGGAGAGCAGGGCCATGGCGCCGAGCAGTTGAACGTCGTACGGACGCTGGTCGAGGCCACGTCGGGCGGCCTCCCGGCCGATCGCGCAGATGTCGACGTAGTCGTCGGCCTTACCGGCCGCCTCGGTCAACTCGGCGTCGTCCAGCGCCGCCAACTCCTCCTCGCGCGCTTCGATGGCCGGCAGCCGCTTCTCCAGCGGCCCCAGATCGACGGTGCTGCCCGGCCGCTGGAGGAAACGCCGGAACTTGCTCTTCAACCGTTGCGACACACCCATGACGCGCAACGGTACGCGACCGCGAGCAAAACCGTGCGTCCGCAGCCGCCGGATCCGGACTCCCGTCGCAGACCGGCCCGACCGACCTCAACCGGGGCCGGCGAGAACGGCCTGTACCTCGTGCCGTCGACCGGCGGCGAGAGCGGTCAGCAGGGCCGGCGCGGCGTCGAACGGCACGACGGTCGACACGAGACTGCTCCGCATCAGGTCGCCGTACGCCCGTAGCAGTTCGATGGTCTCCGCCGAGAGCCGTTCCCGGTCCCAGGTCGGGGCGAGCCCTCTGGGGACCCGGCCGATCTGCGCGCATTTCACGGTCAACGCGTTGTGGTGGAACTCCTCACCGAGGCGGACCTCGTCCGCGCCCTGCTGGTAGAAGGCGAGGTCGATCACCGTGCCCTGGGGGCGGAGCAGCCGCAGCGACAGGTGCAGCGCGGAGGCCTGTCCCCGGCACTGGAAGACGAGGTCGGCCCCCCGGTCCCCGGGTCCGTGCGACCACCGGGTCTTGAGCACCTCGGCGGGGTCGACTGCCTGCGGGTCCAGGGTCTCCAGCCCGAGCGCGGCAGCGACCGCCCGCCGCTGCGGCGTCGGGTCGAGCACCACCACCGAGGCCGCCGCGTGGTGCCGGGCCCACAGGGCGGTCAGCAGCGCGACCACGCCGGCACCGGTGACCGCCACCCGACGGCCCCGTACGCCGTCGCCGAGGCTGCGCACGTCGGTGCCGTACAGATCCGCGGCGGCGTGCAGAAGTCCGTTGGCGCAGATCGGCCCCATGTGGGCGACGTAGACGCCGAGCAGCGGGTCCAGTTCCTCCGGCAGCGGCACGAACCGGTCCACCAGTGGGTCGGCCAGATATCCGGTCCGATGGCCGTAGCACATCGCGCCGACCGTACCCACCTCGACAGCTGCGGTACGGCTCTCGACCACCTGCCCCACCTCCATGTAACCCAGTCGGGTCACCGGGTAGCCCGCCGACGGTTCGCCGGGCTGGAACAGGCCCAGGTCCGGGTTCCAGTTGACGGAGAGGTAGGGATTCGTGCCCTTGACGTAACTGAGTTCAGTGCCGGTCGACACCCCGCTGTACAGGGTCCGTACCCGGAAGGTCCCGTCCCGCAGCGGCGCCGGTTCCTCCTCCCGGATCTCGACCCGGCCCGGCGCCGACACCACCACGACCCGGTCAGACATGGGCGCCGGCGCTCGCCCGTGAGGTCAGCCCCACGCCGACCCGTTCCGGCTGCCCTATCCAGCCGGCCGGGTCGAGCCGCACCTCCCGGCCGGTCGCCGCAGACCGGGCCACTGCGCAGGCCAGCCGGTGGGTACGCAACGCCTCCAGGTAGGGCACCCGGATGTCGTCGCCGACGCCCCGTACCGCGTCGACGAACGCCCGGTCCACGGCGATCCGGGCCGCCTCCGGGTCACCCGGGAAACGTTCCTCCCGGTCCCCCTCACGGACCACCAGCTCATCCTCGGTGATGCGCAGCGCCAGCCCGTCGGCCAGCACCTCTATCCCGGCGCGGTGCTTCCAGTCCAGTACGCAGGCCGAGGTCAGGGTGCCGACCGCGCCGCTGGCGAACCGCAGGACGGCAGTGGTGACCCCGTCCACGTCCGCGTCGTCACACGGTGGTGACCCGTCGCCGTACGCCGTCACCTGGACCACCTCGCCGGACAGCAGCCGGGCCAGATCCAGTACGTGGGCGGCCTGCTCCACGACCGGTCCACCCGAGCGGTCGAGTTGGGCCCACCAGGGCACCGGCGGGACCTTGTCCAGCCAGGATCCGCTGACCATCCGTACCGGGCGGTCCATCAGCACCCGCCGGGCCTGCTCCACCACCGACAGGTAGCGCCAGTGGTGCCCGACCGCGGTGAGTACGTCCCGTCCGGCGATCAGCGCGGCGATCCGGTACGCGGTATGCAGGTCACCGGCGATCGGCTTCTCCACGAAGATCGGCAGCCCGGTGGCCAGCACCTCCTCCTCCACCGTTCCGTGCGCGAACGGCGGTATGCAGATGTAGACGGCGTCCAGGTCGGCTTCGAGCAGGGCGGCGAAATCCGCGAAGGCCGGTACGGTGTGCTGCTCGGACAGCCGCCGCGCCGCCTCCGGAACGACATCGGTGACGCCCGCCAGTTCGACGTCGGCGAACTGGGAGAGCACCCGAGCGTGCCGCTGCGCCACGTTGCCCGCCCCGACCAGTCCCACCCGGCACCCGCGCATCCGTACTCTCCCTCCGCCGATCCGAGCCAGCCATGATCGGCGCGAACGGCCATGATCGACGCGAATCGGCCGGCCTTCCCGGGCCGGCTCCCCGATGCCCGGCCGATCAAACACGCAGCCCGGTAGGCGGCCCAGACCGACCGGCGGCGGCCCAGACCGACCGGCGGCGGCCCAGACCGACCGGCGGCGGTCAGTGATCCGGGCCGGGTGAAACGGACCCCGGCCGAACCTGGCCGACCGTCGAGATCAGGATGGTCGGTGGAGCGTGGTTAGCGTTCCCCCGACAACGGGAACCCGCACTAGTCGGATCATCTGGGGGTGTGCCTGTGCGGCACTCGGGAGCGACCGTCTCACCCGTCGTGGAAGCGTGGTCGGTGTATCGCACCGCCTCGGCCAGCCAATGGACGGCTGATCAGCTCATGGCAGCCAAGGGCGACAACCGGATCAGCCTGGTCATCCCCGCCCGAGACGAGGAGGCGACGGTCGGCCCGATCGTGGCCGCCATCCGCCGGCACCTGATCGAGCGGCTGCCGCTCGTCGACGAACTGGTCGTGGTCGACTCACGGTCCACGGACCGGACCGCCGCCGTCGCTGCGGCAGCCGGTGCCCGGATCGTCGATCAGGACGAACTCACCCAGGATCTGCCCCCGCTGGAAGGCAAGGGTGGCGCGTTGTGGGCCGGGCTGGCCGGCACCAGTGGTGACGTGATCGCCTTCGTCGACGCGGACCTGCGGGAGTTCCGGACGCACTTCGTGGTCGGCCTGCTCGGCCCGCTGCTGCTCGACCCGTCGGTCGCCTTCGTCAAGGGCTTCTACCACCGCCCGCTGATCGGGGCCACGAATGTCGAACCGGACGGCGGTGGTCGGGTCACCGAACTGGCCGCACGACCGCTACTGAATCTCTTCTGGCCTGAGTTGTCGGGATTCGTCCAACCACTGGCGGGTGAGTACGCCGGTCGGCGGACGGCACTGGAACGAATCCCGATCGTCTCCGGTTATGGCGTCGACATCGCCATGCTCATCGACCTGTTCGAGTTGGTCGGACTCGACGCGCTCGCCCAGGTCGATCTCGGTGAGCGGCTGCACCGTCACCAGAGCACCGAAGCCCTCGGCCGGATGTCCGCACAGATCATCCTCACCGTTTGGTCACGGCTGTACCGGCAGGGCCGGGTAACCACCGCCGCCCCGCCGGCCAGCGCGCTGACCCAGTTCCGGCGGGGCGGCGCGGCAGCGCTGCCCAACCTCGACCGCGAGATCGTGGTCAGCGACGTGTCGGTGCACGAACGGCCGCCGCTGGTCGAGTTGCGGGACCCGCTGGCCGGCCAGGGCAGGGTGCCGGTGTAGGGCCCTCGAACGACCTCGTCCGGGTCGGCGCACCGTTCGGTCGCCCCGGTACGCAAAGTGCGGCGATCGGATACGGGAAGAGGCCGCCCCGTTCCGGGAGGGGTGTGGCAGATGGGTCCTACCGTTCTGGTCAACGCCGGTCCATGGCTGTCCGTACCGCCGCCGGGCTACGGCGGGATAGAGAACGTGATCGCCACCCTGGTGCCCGAGTTGCGACAACTCGGGGTACGGGTGGTGCTGGCCTCGGTCGCCAGCAGCACCCTGCCGGTCGACGATCGGCTGTCGGTCTTCCCGGACGGCCAGTTCCACTCCCTGCAACGGCCGTACAACCAGGTGTGCGGCGTCGCCCAGGCACATCTCAACGCGGTGGTACGCGCGTTACGCGAGCGCGACGACATCGACCTCGTACACGACCACGTCGAGGCGGTCGGCCTGGCCACCCTCTCCGCCATGGGGCCGGACGCGCCTCCGGTACTGCACACCCTGCACTGGGATCTCGGCAAGCATCCCGATCTCTACGGGCACTTCGACGGTGCCGACCGGGTCCGGGTCAACGGTGTGTCGGCCGCCCAGTTGGCCCGTGCCCCGCAGGCGCTGCGTGCACACTCGGTCGGCCACGTCCACCTCGCCACGCCACTGGCCGTCGCCGCGAACCGGCCGACGCGGGTCGACCGGGGTGAACATGTGGTGGTGCTCGGCCGCATCACCCCTGGCAAGGGGCAGCACATCGCAGTCCGGCTGGCTCACGGGGCGAACTTCCAACTGGTTCTGGCCGGGCCGGTCGGCCCGTACCACCGGCCGGTCGATCTGGCCGCCGCCGGGGACGAGGCTCGACACAATCCGGACGTGCGCTACTGGCAGGACCAGGTCGCCCCCTTCGTCGACGGGGTACGGGTGCGCTGGATCGGTACGGTGGCCGGCCGGGATCGTGACGAACTCGTCGGCACGGCCCGGGCCACCCTGTTTCCGCTGTGCTGGGAGGAACCGGGCGGTACGGCGGTGGTGGAGTCCCTGGCCCTCGGCACGCCGGTGGTGGCGACTGCCCGGGGTTGCCTGCCGGAGCTGATCGAGCACGGTCGGACCGGCCTGCTCACCGACGAGCAGGAGGAACTGGCCGATCTGGTCCGGTCCGCCGCCGGGATCAGTGGTGACGAGTGCCGCCAGGAAGCCGCGAGGCGGTTCACCCCCCGGGTGATGGCCGAACGCTACCTGGAGCTGTACGAGCAGCTACGCCGGCTGCCCCAGCCCGCACAACAGCCGACGTTTGTCCAGGTAGGGCTCGGGAACGCGCTCACCGAAGCTCCCTGACGGAGGTGAGGACATGGTTACCAGCAAGTCACGACCTTCGGCCCAGACGCGAACTTCGGCACAGAACCGGCCGATGCCGACGAGGGGTGGTGGTCGCCGGGCACCGGTGAGCGTGGTGGCCGCCGTGGTGGGTGCGGTGTTCCTGCTGATCGGGATTCTCGGTTTCATTCCGGGCATCACGACCGACTACGGCAGCATGCAGTTCCTCGGACACCATTCCAACGCCAAGCTGTTCGGGGTCTTCCAGGTCTCGGTGTTGCACAACATCGTTCACCTGCTCTTCGGGGTCGTCGGTCTGGCCCTGGCCCGTACCGTCGCCGGTGCCCGGACGTTCCTGGTCGGCGGTGGGGTGATCTACCTGGTCCTCTGGCTGTACGGCCTGGCGGTCGGTCAGGAGAGCCGGGCCAACTTCATTCCGTTGAACAGCGCGGACAACTGGCTGCACCTGTTCCTCGGTATCGGCATGATCGTGCTGGGCCTGGTGACGACCCGTGGCCGGGCCCCAAGATGACCGGGTGCCGGCAGGCTGGCGTCAGCCACGCCTGAACGAGGCGTACGTGTTCGCCGCCCTTTCCCGACGGGAAGGGCGGCGAACGTCTGTTGGGCCTCGTTTCCGCCCGTGTGCGGACCCATGAGGTATGCCCCTCGTTGCCCCACCCGGTACGGTCGCGACGCAGCAGAGTGAAATTTCCTGACTGCCCTGGTTTCGACCAGCAGAGACCGGGTAGCCACCGCCGTCCTTTAAGCGGTCGTACGGGGTGAGAGCGATGCCTAAGCGGGTTACGACGGAGCCGGAACCCGGCCAGAAACGGACGATCCTGGTCCCAGCCCGGTTCGGCGGCTATCCCGGCCCGGTTCGCGAGGCCATTCCCGGCAATACGCTGAGCTGGCTGCTGCGTACCACTGACGCGAAGCAGATCGGGCTGATGTACCTGGTCACCTCGTTCGGGTTCTTCCTGGTCGGCGGGGTGATGGCCCTGCTGATGCGGGCCGAACTGGCCCGGCCCGAATTCCAGTTCCTCTCCCCCGAGCAGTACAACCAGATGTTCACCATGCACGGCACGATCATGTTGCTGCTGTTCGCCACCCCGCTCGCGCTGGCGTTCGGCAACTACATCGTGCCGTTGCACGTCGGTGCGCCGGACGTGGCCTTTCCCCGGCTCAACGCCTTCGGCTACTGGCTCTACCTACTCGGCGGCTCGATGGTCCTGAGCAGCGTCTTCACCCCCGGGGGCTCGCCGGACTTCGGTTGGACGGCCTACACCCCGTTGAGCGGCGCCGAGCACAGTCCGGGTATAGGCGCCGATCTGTGGATCATGGGCTTGGCCCTCTCCGGTGTCGGCACCATTCTCGCTGCGGTCAACCTGATCACCACGATCATCACCCAGCGGGCTCCAGGAATGACCATGTTCCGAATGCCGATCTTCACGTGGAACATCCTGCTGACCGGGATCCTGATCCTCTTCATCTTCCCGCTGCTGGCGGCAGCGCTGCTGGCGCTCTATGCCGACCGAAGACTCGGTGCCCACGTCTACGATCCGGCCACCGGCGGCCCGATGCTGTACCAACACCTCTTCTGGTTCTTCGGTCATCCCGAGGTGTACGTCATCGCGTTGCCGTTCTTCGGCATCATCACCGAGATCATCCCGGTGTTCGCCCGTAAGCCGATCTTCGGTTACAAGGGCCTCGTCGCCGCGACGATCGCGATCACCGTACTGTCGATGACCGTCTGGGCGCACCACATGTTCGCCACCGGGCAGGTACTGCTGCCGTTCTTCAGTTTCCTCAGTTTCCTGATCGCGGTCCCCACCGGGGTGAAGTTCTTCAACTGGATCGGCACGATGTGGAAGGGACAGATCAGCTTCGAGACCCCGATGCTGTTCGCGGTCGGGTTCCTGGTGACCTTCCTGCTCGGCGGCCTCTCCGGGGTGCTGCTGGCCAGCCCGCCGGTCGACTTCCACACCACGGACACCTACTTCGTGGTGGCCCACTTCCACTACGTCATGTTCGGCACGATCGTCTTCGCCGCCTTCGGCGGCATCTACTTCTGGTTCCCGAAGATGACCGGTCGGCTACTCGACGAGCGGCTCGGCCGGGCCCACTTCTGGACGATGTTCATCGGGTTCCACGCCACCTTCCTGGTCCAACACTGGCTCGGCAACGAGGGAATGCCCCGCCGCTACGCCAACTACCAGCCCCAGGACGGCTTCACCGGACTGAACACGATCTCCACGGTCGGATCGTTCATCCTCGGCATCTCCACGCTGTTCTTCATCTGGAACGTGTGGAAGTCGTACCGGTTCGGTCGGCTGGTGAACGTCGACGATCCCTGGGGATTCGGCAACTCGCTGGAATGGGCCACCACTTGCCCGCCCCCGCTGCGGAACTTCGACAAGATGCCGCGGATCCGCTCCGAGCGTCCCGCGTTCGACCTCAAGTACGGGCCGCTGGTCGCCGACCTCGGCCGTGACCTGCCACAACGGTCCACCAAGCCGCCACAGACGTTCGCCGAGGAGTTCGAGCACGAGGCCGGTCCACCCGAGGTGCCGACGCCCGAGGGCGCACGTGGCGCACGCGAGGCGCTCACCCACCACCCGGCACCGGAATCCGGCGCACGGCCGATCGAGGTACCCGAGCCGGACGAGGTACGCCGCCCGGGCTTCGAGCCGAGCCGGCCCGACGAGAGCCTGACCACCGAGGAACGGGGTGGAAAGGTCGACGAGCGCTGGCGTACCGGACGACCGACGAACCCCGACGAGGACGAAGAGGGGCAGTCCCGATGAACGACCTTCGGTCGGAGGTGACCGTCGGACGGGGCCCGCGCCCCGGCGTAGAGCGGGGCCAACCCGGTGGTGGTTCAGGCGTAGTAGAGCGGGGCCAACCCGGCCCGGGCGTAGAACGGAACCAGCCCGGCTCAGGCGTAGAGCGGGGCCAACCCGGCCGCGGTCAGCGACTGCCGTACGCCGGGTTGCGCCCGCGCCAGCCGCAACGGGGTGCCGCTACGCAGCGCCGCATCCCGACCGGCGATCAGCGCGTCGATACCACCCGGGTCCACCATGGCCAACTCCATGAGATCGACCACCACCTCGGCCGGATGGCCGACGGTCACGGCGTCCACCACCGCGCACCGCAACTGGTCGGCAGAGTCCCGGTCGAGTTCGCCGCCCACCTCGACCACCACCCGGTCACCGGACCGCCGTACCGAGACCCGCATCCGGTTCCCGTCCGGCTCGGCGCCGTTCTGCCAGGAGGTGGGGGCATCGGCCAGCATCGCCTGCCGAAGCCAGGTGAGCGCCCGGGACAGCAGTCGGGACACATGCATCTGCGAGATGCCGAACCGGGCGGCGATCTCCGCCTGCGTCTGGTTGCCGTAGAACCGCATCGCGAGGATGCGACGCTCCCGCCACGGCAGACGGCAGAGCAGACCGCTGATCGTCACTCGGTCGTCGACCGATTCCAGGTCGCTGTCCGATTCGCCGACCAGATCGCCGAACTCCGCCGAACTCTCGCCACCCACCGGGGCGTTGAGCGAGGCCGGGCTGTAACCGGCAGCCGACTCCAGCGCCGCGAGGATCTCCTCCTCCGGGGTCTCCAGCCGATCAGCCAACTCCGCAACCGTCGGCGACCTGGACAGTTCGCTGGTCAGCGCTGCCGTCGCCTGACCGACCTCCAGGATCAGGTCACGCAGCCGCCGCGGCACGTGCACACCCCAGGTACGGTCCCGGAAATGCCGCTTGATCTCCCCGACGATGGTGATGGCCGCGTACGCCGTGAACGATCCGCGTTCCGGGTCGTACCGGTCCACGGCATTGACCAGACCGAGGCGGGCGACCTGTTCGAGGTCCTCGAGCGGCTCGCCGCGCCCACGGTAGCGCCGGGCGAGTCGGCCGGCGAACGGCAGTGCGAACCGCACCAGATCGTCGCGAGCTTCCTGCCGGCGTTCGGGCGGCAGGCCGGCGATACGAGCTGCGTACGCTGTGGCCGCAGCGTCAAGATCCTCCAGTCCACGCTCTGTTGGTGCTGTTGTCGTGGTCTGTCCGAACATCCGCGCCTCCCTCAGGAAGGTCCCCCACCCGGATTGCGGAACCGGTCAACGGCGTGCAACGGACCATGATTGGCACGACGGCCCGACCGGCCCGGAAGCGAATTTGTGACCGGAATGCCGACGACCGCAGGCCGCCGCCATGACACAGCGCACTCACCCCGTTGCCGCCAGCCATGTTCCCGCTCTCTAGGTACTCAATCACGGGAACGGGTCATCCGGCGGTGGTTTCGGCCGCTGCCTGGTCAGCAGACGAGCAACCCCTGCGGGCTGCCGCTGTCCCGCAGCGCAGCGAGGGCGTCCACCACCCTCAACGGCGGCGGTGTCGGAAGATCGTACGGTTGCCCACGTAGCACCTCGGTCGCGTGACGGGTGGGCACCGGGGTGATCGGATAGCCCCGCGCCGCCGTCCGGTCGACAGCTCGACGCCGCCGGCCGAAGGAGGCCACCGCCAGCCACTGCGGCAGGCTCGCCACCCCCGGCGAGTGCATGCCGGGCGGCTCCGGCAGAACGTCCACCGAGCTGAACGGAGCGCTGCCGGCCAGCCACCACTCCGCACCGACGACGCTGCCCTCGGCGGCGTTCTCACACCAGTACGGCACCAGACCGGCCCGGACCACCTGCCACGGATCGATCAGCCGCCCACACTCCACCACACATCGGTTACCGCTCTTACCGGCCTCCCGCAACCAGCCGCGGTACACGTCGGCGGTGGCCGCACTCAGTGCGCCCGGCCGGGGAAAGAGGATCCGGTGTATCGGGCTTCCGGTTCCCTGGACCCAGTCACGCAGGCTCGCCTCGAACCCCGGCTCGACCCCGTGTTCGGCGTACCCCTGGGGCGAGGAGACACCGGGCGGGTCCCACTGGGCACAGTTTCCGCCGGTGTGCCGCAGCACCTGGCCGAGCAGCTCGCTGCCGGGTCGGAAGTCGGCTGGTTGCAGCGCACCGGCCGCCGCGCCGAGCTGGAACGTATGACCGGCACCGGAGTCGAGCACGGGCCAGGTACGGGCATCGCGAAGCAGCAGCACGGGTGCCCCCGGGGCGAGCCGGCTACCGAGGAACCGCCGGTACGCCTCAGGCAACTGCTGCCAGCGCACCATCAGCGAGACGGTCGATCCAGCCAGTACCCCTCGGCTGGCCGGATCGTGCACCTGCCGTACGGCGACCTCGGGATTGCCGGCGATCAGCCGGGCGGCTATCCGGGCACCGTGCGCCAACGCGCCGAGCGGGTTGTCCACCGAGCCACCCGGCCAGTGCACCGAAACCTCGAAGGCGCTCGGTAGCCACGGCACCCCGAGAGCGATGGCGAGGTGGACCGCGCCGCCGTGTGGCGAGCCGAGCACCATGCCCGGATACCACCGAGGTGGGTAGTGGTCCACCACCCAGCGCGCAATCCGTTCAGCGTCGATCTCGCCGGCGTGGGGTACGGGCACCGCTGCCCGGCCGCCCGCGCGGGCCACGGCCGCCCGCCGCACGGCTTCCGGAGCACCACGGAACCGCGCCAGCATCGGCTGGTAGCCCAGATCGGCGCAGTCCTCCCCGCGAAGCGCCCGGGAGGCTACCGAGAGCAGCACCCGCCCGAGGCTGTCCGGTGACACGATCCGGTCCGGTCCCGGGATGCCGGAACCACTGGCGGCCAGCCACTCCTGCATCTCCCGCACCGGGCCCACCTTCTCTCGTTCGCATCACGCGAGCCCCGGCTTCCCGCCCGGATCGGGTTCAAACGAGTCGTGAGCAACGTGACGCGAGCAATCCGAGGACGTAGCCGCTGTGTGTCCCGGCGCACCGGACTCCGGTCCGTGCCGGTGCCGGCCCGGGTCGTTCGGTGCGCCGGCTATATCCGGAAACCGGCCGGCCCGGCCGGTCCGCTGGATCGCGGGACCGGAACACGGAACGGGTGGGCAGGCACAGGAAACGATCCTGTGCCTGCCCACCCGTCGATGACGAAAGGCCCCGTCGACGACGAAAGGCCGGGGTGCCCGGCTACCGGTCAGGGATGGCCCCGGCCGGGCGTGCCGGCGTCGACGTAACGCAGCACCGCGCCGACGCCGTCATCCAGTTCCGGTGCTTCCTCCGGGGCCAGTACGGTGAGCCCGGCGTCGGTGCCGACCAGTGCGCGGAGCAGGGCTGCATCGGCGCGTACGGACTGCGGGGCGGTCACCGACATCTCGGAGAGTTGCTCCGCCGAGGTCGCGATCTCGGTCGGCTCCGGACCAACCCACAGCTGCTGTGTCGAGGACGGGTCGTCGACGATCAGCATCGTGTCCACCTGCCCCCGTTGCAGCGCCGTGACCACGGCATCGAGCCCACCGCCGACGTCCTCCTGCACCCCGTAGCGGTCGAGCGTGCTCCTGGTGTGCTGGACCGCGACCTCGGCGACGGCCTGGGCGGTCACGTCGTCCAGGGCCTGGGGATCGGAACCACTCACGGCACGCGACCCGGCATCGGTCTGTACGATCCGGTCCTGCCACCGTTCGGGCAACTGCCCGGCCAGCATCGATCTGGCGTGGCCGTCCCCGGCCACCACCACGACCTCCGCACCGACCCGGTCGGCCAGGTCCGCGGTGGCCGCCGCAGCATCGCCGGCATTGCGTTTCCAGGCGGTCAGGGCCTCCCGCTGGAACCGGGACTGTGACCAGCCGCCGGGCTGTACCCGACGGATCGGGAACTGGTGGCCGCCCCTGACCTGGACGTGCCGGGCGAACCCGCCGAGGCTCACTCCGTCGACGTCGGCGCCGGTACGACTGGCGAGAACCCGTACCCAGGCCACCTGCGCGCCCCGTTGAGCCAGCAGCGGCATCGCGTGCGCGAGTGGCGCGTAGACCGCGAGGTCCCGCACCGGTGGTGCGGACATGTACTCGGTCAGGGCCACCCTGCCCCGGGCCGCGAACGCGGCCAGGCCGTAGTCGCCCGGTAGTGGATCGTGTCCGCGTACCACCGCGTCCAGGGCCCCGACCGTACGCTCATCCGCTCCCTGCTGCACCAGTCGCTCGCAAAGCGCCCGCCAGCGCAGATTCAACGCCGGACGAGAGTCCTGGGTATCCCGGGAGGCATCCAGGTAGACCGAAGCCCACGGCCCAGGACTGGCGTAGATCGGACGCAGGAAGGACAGGTCCATGTCGCCCCCTCTCCATTCACCCCGGGCATACCCGCGTCGATCCGGTTGTCACCTGGACCTCCGTGCCCGAACGCCGCGCCGCCGGGGCGGAGGCGGATGCGCGGGCACGGCTGCTGCGGACGCACTGCCACGGCTGCCCTGGACGCGCCGCTACGGTTCGTGCCGTAGCCCGAACCCAGCGGACATGAATGACTTTCATTCATCTTTTTCATCCCCGCCGACCTATACAATCCGTGCGTACAGACAGACAGTCGGTGGTGGGGGCATGGATAGGGACCTGTATCCGGAACGGATCGCATATCCGCCCGGACCGATCGTCACCGGCCGCGTGGTCCGGCTGCTGGGGGGCTACTCCCGGGAGATGAAGGTGCAGCAGCCCGCCCTCGTGGCGGTCCTCACCGCCGCCACCGTGGCCCGACTGATCGGCACGCTGGTGCTCTCGGTCCTGCGCGCCGGTACGGGCAGCGGCAGCCGACGCAAGTTCAAGGAACTGCGTAAGGGCCCGGAGTTCCTGGTCACTCCGCTACGGATCCGGGACACCGCCGGCGTGCTGTGTGAGATGGAGATCCACGGACATCTGCCCCAGAGCGCCCTGGAACCGGCCGATCACATCCAGGTGACCGTACGCCCCCAGAAGGACGCCGAACTCGCACCCCGGGTCGAACGGATCGTCAACATCACCACCGGCCAACTCCTGACCCCCCGCATACCGACCCTCTGGTCGCACCTGGGGCCGGCCCTGGTTCTACAGGCCATGCTCGGCCTGCTGGCAGTCGCGGTCGTCGTGGCCATCCTCCTCGGCTCGGTAGGGTGACCCGAGGGCAGGGGTGACCCGACCGGGCCGAACCGGGACGGGTCAGCCGATCGTGACCCGGTCCGGCTCCGGCGCCGCCTCGGTTACCGAGAGCAGACCCCGACGCTGGGCCCAACGCTCGAAGACCAGGGTGGTGAACGGGGGGATCGAGCACAGCAACGCGACGGCGGTCACCGGCAGGCTCCACCGGGCCTGGCGGGAGACCAGCAGGACCAGCACGCCGTAGGCAACGAACAGCCCACCGTGGATCGGACCGAAGATCTTCACGCCGATCTCGTTCTCCATCGGCCCGTACTTGACAATCATGGAGATCAGCAGCGCCAGCCAGGAAATGGCCTCCGCAATCGCCGCCACCACGAACAGCCGCACCGCCGTACGACGCATGGATCCCTCCCAGATTCGTCGAATCGTGATGGTATGCGAACGCCGCGCCGCAACCGTCGAGGGGAGGGCGGCAGGGAGCTGGATCACTCCTCGAACCGGTCACCCACCCGAAGGCTGTCGAAGCGCTGCTGTGAAACGCAGACGCCCTTACGCCGACCGTCGCCCGTGAGGTAGTCGATCCGGGGGCAACGCCGCTCCTTGCAGTTCTGCACCGAATCATACCTACTGCCGGATTGATGGCATGCCACGTACTCTGTCGTTTTCTCCACGACGATGCCGGCGGATGCGCCCCCGAGTCGGGATGCCGCCAGCCACCCCCCGATCACCAGCCCGACCAGCGCGATCACCCAGACGAGGCCGATCCGACGGTCGCTGGTGCTCGGGTCATCCTCGCTGCGGTCCACGAAGCCAAGGTAGGAACGCAGGTCCAGCCGGCGTGCCAACCGGAAACCGGCGCCCGTTGCGCCGGCGCCATGGGAGGTTGGAGGTCATCCGGGCGGTAACGGGGACGGTGAGCATGGGCGAGGACGTCGGCACACAGACCTTCACCCGGGAGGACCGCGCCCGGCACCGCGAGAAGGTCCACGCCTGCCTCGACGTGTTCGCGGCAATGCTGCGTGAGGCGCGATTCGACTTCGAACAGCCGACCACCGGGTTGGAGATCGAGTTGAACCTGGTCGACGAGCGGGCGATGCCGGCGATGCGTAACGCGGACGTGCTGGCGGCCATCGCGGATCCCAGCTTCCAGACCGAACTCGGCCAGTTCAACGTCGAGATCAACATCGCGCCACGACTGCTGGCCGGCACCGGCACCGCGGAGTACGAGGAACACATCCGGGCCAGTCTCAACGCCGCTGAGCGCAAGGCCCGGGCGGTGGGCGCCGGAATGGTCATGATCGGCATCCTGCCGACCCTGGACGCCGACCACCTCACCGCCCGGACGTTGTCGACCAATCCGCGCTACGCCCAGCTCAACGACCAGATCTTCGCCGCCCGGGGAGAGGATCTACAGATCCACATCGACGGGGTGGACCATCTAAACACGACCGCCGACACCATCACCCCGGAAGCGGCATGCACCAGCACGCAACTCCACCTACAGGTCGGTCCGGCCCAGTTCGCCGCGTACTGGAACGCCGCTCAGGCCATCGCCGGCATCCAGGTCGCGCTCGGCGCCAATGCCCCCTTCCTGTTCGGCCGGGAACTGTGGCGGGAGACCCGGATCCCGCTGTTCGAACAGGCCACCGACACCCGGCCGGATGAGATCAAGACCCAGGGCGTACGTCCCCGGGTCTGGTTCGGGGAGCGCTGGATCAACTCGGTCTTCGACCTGTTCGAGGAGAACATCCGCTACTTCCCCGCCCTGCTGCCGGTCTGCGACGACGACGACCCCGCCCGGACCCTCGCCCACGGCGAGATCCCCACCCTGTCGGAGCTGCGGCTGCACAACGGCACGATCTATCGCTGGAACCGCCCGGTGTACGACGTCGTCGACGGCCGGCCGCACCTGCGGGTGGAGAACCGGGTGCTGCCGGCCGGCCCGACCGTGATCGACACGATCGCGAACAGCGCCTTCTACTTCGGTCTGGTACGGGCGTTGGCCGAGGCCGAACGCCCACTGTGGTCCCGGATGTCGTTCAACGCCGCCGAGGAGAACTTCCACACCTGCGCCCGGTACGGCATCACGGCCCAGGTCTACTGGCCGGGCCTGGGCTATCTCCCCGTCGCCGAACTGGTCCTACGCCGACTGCTGCCGCTGGCCAGGGAGGGCCTGACCGGACTGGGGCTGGCCGACAGTGAACAGGACCGACTGTTGGCGATCATCGAACAACGTTGCCTGACCGGCCGTAACGGTGCAAGTTGGCAGGTGGCGACGCTGCACCGGCTGCTGGACGACGGAAACCTTGATCGCCCGGCGGCTCTACGCGAGGTCCTGCGCCGCTACATCCCTCTCATGCACAGCAACCAGCCGGTACACGAGTGGCCGCTGGCCGGCTGACCAGAAGACCGGTCGGCCCGGCCTACCGCGAGGCTGCTCGGCTCAGCTTCCCGCGAGACTGCTCGGGCCGGGCAACCGTGAGACCGGTCGCCCCTCGGCCGCCCCGGCGACGGCTGGCGTAGACCAGGGCGGCGAAGGCAACGGTCGACGTCCACAGGACGTACACCCCGGTCATCAGCAGCAGGGCCGTGACCGCGCCGAACGACAGCACCGCCGCGCGTCGCGACCAGCTACCGCGCGGAAGCAGACGCACGGCGGCAGCTGTTCCCAGCACGTACACCAGGGTGAACGAAGCGCTGGTCAGTCGTACCAGCAGAGTCGATCCGATTCCGGTCACCGCCACCACCGCCAGGAACAGACCGGCCAGGGTGGCGAGGACCAGCAGGCTGCGGCGCGGCACCTGTCCCACCGCACTGCCCGGGGCGAACCAGCCAGGTAGTGCACCGTCGCGCCCCAGTGCCGCACCGAGCCGGGACGCTCCGGCGAAGTAGGCGTTCATGGTCCCCAGGGTCAACAGGACGGCTACCGCCGCAGTCAGCACTCGTGCCTCACCACCGACACCGATCACCAGCAGTTCCGCCAGCGGGGCCTCGGTGGATCCGGTGGCCGCACCGAGCACGAGCACACTGGCTGCGGCGACGCCGAGATACAGCACGCCGACGACCACGAGGGCGACGGCAGTGGCCCGGGGCAGGTCCCGCTCGGGACGGCGGAAGTCCGCGGCCAGCGAACTGACCGCCTCCCAGCCGGCGAACCCCCAGACGAGCACGGTTGCCGCCACGCCCACCGAAAGCCAGCCGTTCGGCGCGAACGGTTGCAGGTTCTCCAGCCGGGCATGCGGCAGGGCGGTGACCATGGCGACCAGCAGCAGCACTGCCAGCAGTCCGGCCAGGGCCAGTTGCACCCGTCCGGAGACCCGCAGCCCACCGGCGTTGGTCGCGGTGACACACACGATCAGCAGGGCCGCTGTGATCAACGTCGTACGCTGTCCGCCACCGAGCACCGACTCGACGTAGGCGCCCGCGAACATGGCTGCGGGCGGCGCACCGGCGGGAACCGCGAAGTAGAAGCACCAGCCGACGACCGTGGCGGCACGGACGCCGAACGCCCGGCGCACGTAGGTGGCGACCCCGCCGGTATCGGCGTTCCGGGTGCCGAGGGCGGCGAAGGTGGCCGCCAGCGGCACGGACAGGATGATCAACGCTAGCCACGCCAACAGCGCGGCGGGACCGGCGATCTGCGCCGCAAGCGCCGGTAGGGCGATCACTCCGGTGCCGAGCACCGCGCCGATCGACAACGCCGCCCCCTGCGGCACCGTCATGCCACTCATGGCTCTCTTCTCTCCCGGTCTCGTCGGTCGGCTTCTTCCGATGTCGTCAGTCGAAGCTCGGCGACCGGGTACGGGTGCGCTTGAGCTCGTAGAACCCGTCGGTGCCGGAGACCAGCAGCACGCCGTCCCACAGCCGCCCGGCGGCCTCACCGCGCGGGATCGGGGTCACCACCGGCCCGAAGAACGCGATCGGCCGGCCATCCGGACCGGGTGTGTGGATGACCGGGGTACCCACCTCGTCGCCCACCGGATCCATCCCGGCATGGTGGCTGGCCCGCAGGGCCTGGTCATGCTCGGTGGTCTCGGCCGCGGCGGCGAGTTCCGACGGCAGGCCGAGCTCGGTCAGCACCGCAAGGTAGAGGTCGTGACCGACCGGCATCTTCGCGTGGTGGATCCGGTCACCGAGCGCCGTGTAGAGGTCCCGCAGCACCTCGTTGCCGTACTTCTGCTCGACGGCGATCGCCAGCCGCACCGGTCCCCACCCGTGGCTCAGGAACTCCCGGTACCACTGGGGCAGGTCCTCGCGGCCCTCATTGAGCACGGTCAGGCTCATCACGTGGAAGCGGGTACGAACGTCACGTACCCGCTCCACCTCGAGCAGCCAACGTGAGGTGATCCAGGCCCACGGGCAGATCGGATCGAACCACATGTCTACGACAGTCAACGTTCATCCTCCTGGTCGACGCCGGGACAGGAGGATGAGCTGGCCCGCCTGCCCCCGCAAGGCGTACGAAGATCAGGCTAGGTGGCACATTGGCGCTGTCTTAGATCCAATTCACGGCTACTTGATTGGGCCAATATAGGTTTGGCCGATGGACTTCCACGTCAGCCTCGGCGGCCGGGGCGATCTGGCCGCCCGGATCTACCGCCAACTCCTCGACGCGGTACTGGACGGACGGCTCCGGCCCGGCGAACGCCTGCCGCCGACCCGCGAACTGGCCCAACGGCTCGACGTCTCCCGCAACACTGTCGCCGCCGCCTACGAACGGCTGGCCGCCGACGGGTTCCTGATCGGCAGGGTCGGCTCCGGCACGTTCGTCTGTGACCAGCCCCTGGGCCGGGTACGCAGCCGCAACGCGCCGAGCGGGACGGACGTCCGGCCCCGCCGGCACTGGACGTCGGTCCCCGTACCGGAAACCGCCGGGCCGGTCGAACCGGACTACAACTTCGACGTGGGCATCCCCGACCAGCGGCTCTTCCCGTTGGAGACCTGGCGTCGAATCGTCACCGGTGAGCTACGGGCCAGTGCCCTGCCCGGTCGGACCTACGGTGAGCCGGCCGGGCTCACCAGACTCCGGACCGCGATCGCCCGGCACATCGGCGTCTCCAGGTCGGTACGGGCGGGAGCCGACGACGTGATCGTCACCCAGGGCGCCCAGCAGGCGCTCGACGTCATCGGGCGGGTTCTGATCGAGCCGGGCGACTGCGTGGTGGTCGAGGAGCCGGGCTATCGAGCCGCCCGCCTGTTGTTCCAGTCGCTGGGTGCCAGGGTCGTCGGCGTACCGGTCGACGCGGAGGGACTCGACGTCACCGCCATCCCCCCGAACACGCGACTGGTCTACACCACGCCCTCCCACCAGTTCCCGGTCGGCATCCCCATGTCCCTGGCCCGCCGTGCCGCGCTGCTCGACTGGGCGGAACGACACAGCGCGGTGATCGTCGAGGACGACTACGACAGTGAATTCCGGTTCGACGACCGCCCGCTCGAACCCCTACAGAGCCTCGACCACAGCGGCCGGGTCGTCTACGTCGGCTCCTTCTCGAAGGTGATGCTGCCGATGCTGCGGCTCGGTTTCCTGGTGGCACCGGCCACGTTACGTCCGGCGCTACGCTTCGCGAAGCAGCTCACCGACTGGCACGGTGACCTCACCACCCAGGCGGCGATGGCCCGCTTCATCGAGGAAGGGCTGCTCGGTCGGCACGTCCGCCGGGCCAACCGGGAGTACGCGGCCCGGCACGACCGCATCGTCGGGATTCTGCGGCGGGACTTCAGCGAATGGCTCCAGCCCGTACCTTCCGCTGCCGGGCTGCACCTGTCCGCCCGGCTCGACCCGGCCGCGCCGGTCGACATCGCCGCGGTGCTCCGCCACGCCGGGCAGGCCGGCGTCCTGGTACGCGACATCGCCGACTACCACGCCGGGCGGGTCTCCCAGCCGGGCATCGTGCTCGGTTACGGCTCGATCCAACGGGACCGGATAGCGGAAGGGCTGCGCCGGCTGGCGGCAAGCTTCCGTACCCTGGCCGACGGCTGACCGCCCTGGTTGGTGGCTGACGCCGGTACGGCCGCCGCCCTGCCGGGTCGACGGCCGTACCGGACCGGGTCAGCGCTCGTCGATCGGCTGGTAGTTCCGCTCGTCCGAGCCGGTGTAGATCTGCCGGGGACGGCCGATCTTGGTCTCCGGGTCCGAGATCATCTCGCGCCACTGGGCGATCCAGCCGGGCAGCCGGCCGAGCGCGAACAGCACGGTGAACATCTTCGTCGGGAATCCCATGGCCTTGTAGATCAGGCCGGTGTAGAAGTCGACGTTCGGGTAGAGCCGACGGGACACGAAGAAGTCGTCCGCGAGGGCGATCTCCTCCAGCTGCATCGCGATGTCCAGCAGCGGGTCCGGCTTGGCCATCCGGGACAGCACGTCCTGCGCGGCCTGCTTCACGATCGCCGCGCGCGGGTCGTAGTTCTTGTAGACGCGGTGCCCGAAGCCCATGAGCTTGACGCCCTGCTCACGGTCCTTGACCCGGCGTACGAAGGACTGCACGTCGCCGCCCTCGACCCGGATCCGCTCCAGCATCTCCAGAACCGCCTGGTTGGCACCGCCGTGCAGCGGTCCGAACAGTGCGTTCACCCCCGCCGAGACCGAGGCGAACAGGTTGGCGTTGCTGGAGCCGACCAGCCGAACGGTCGAGGTGGAGCAGTTCTGCTCGTGGTCGGCGTGCAGGACGAAGAGCATGTCCAGCACCTTCGCCATCACCGGGTCGACCTCGTACTGCTCCGCCGGCACACCGAACGTCATCCGCAGGAAGTTCTCGACGTAGCCCAGCGAGTTGTCCGGGTAGAGCATCGCCTGCCCGATCGACTTCTTGTAGGCGTACGACGCGATCGTGGGGACCTTCGCCATCAGTCGGATGGTGGAGATCTCCACGTGTTCCTGGTCGAACGGGTCCAGGCTGTCCTGGTAGAACGTGGAGATCGCGCTCACCGCGGAGGAGAGCACCGCCATCGGGTGCGCGTCACGCGGGAAGCCGTCGAAGAAGCGACGCATCTCCTCGTGCAGCAGCGAGTGCCGGCGGATGCGCTCGGCGAAGTCCGCTAGCTGCTGCTCGGTCGGCAGCTGGCCGTAGACCAGCAGGTAGGAGACCTCCAGGAACGTCGACTTCTCGGCCAGCTGCTCAATGGGGTAGCCACGGTAGCGCAGAATGCCCGCATCGCCGTCGATATAGGTGATCTCCGAGGAACACGCGGCGGTGTTGACGAAGCCGGGGTCGTACGTTACGAGCCCGGTCTCCTTCAACAGCTTGCCCGTGCCGATGCCTGAGGGGCCTTCGACAGCAGGGTGCACCGGCATCGAAAGTTGCCCTCGGGGGTGCTCGAGCTTGACTTCCGTCATCTAATCCTCGTTTCGCCGGCAAGATTTTCACTGAATTGCCTTCGCTTTTACCGTAATTCGCGGGCGCTGCCTACCTCCCGTCATGGCCTCGCGGTGAGGGATACGTCACCCCGAGGCCGATTCACCAGGTCAACAGGGGTGCCGTGGCGCTCACAGGCGCAGCCGTCGCAGGGTGGACGTACCGTCGGCCACCTCGAACAGCTCAAGTCGGTTGGCCCCCGGATTGAACAGCGCATCGTCCCCGACCAGCGCGGCGAACCGGCGTCCCTGCGGGTCCGGCGACACGATCGGGACGACCGCCCCGATCCGCCCGTTGACCGCGACCGCCAGCCGGGTGCCGTCCGGAACCGAATCCGGCACCGTTCCGTAGAGCAACGCCGGCAGTTTGCCCTCGGTCGGATCGACCCGGCCGAGGGCGGCGACGTTCGCCACCCTGGCCGTCGTACCCGTGTCGACCACCGGGAACTCGGCGACGGACCGGCCCACCAGGTCCGGCTTGGCCGGCGGGGTGACCGCACCGCCGATCACGGCCGCGAAGGTGGGCGGACCCGGTACGACGATCCGCCGGCCCGGTTCGTCGTAGTAGTGCTTGTCGGTCCGGTCCCGAGTGCCCCGCGCTGCCGAGAGTCCGTCGACCCGCCACGGCACGTTGATGTTCACCTGGTCGGCGATGGTCGGCAGTAGGTCGACGTGTTCCCAGTTCCGATCGTCGACCCGGCCACTGCGCTGGCCGGGTTCCTTGACGAACATCGGCACCCAGAGCACCTCCGCCGGTGACCGCTGTACCGAGTCCAGTCCCCGCCCCTGTGCACCCGGGGTGAAGCTCACCCCGTGATCGGCGGTCACCACCACCAGGGAGTCGTCCCAGCCGCCGCTCTCCGCCAGGGCCCGCAGCGTCTCACCGATCAACCGGTCGGTGTAACCGAGTTGGGCGATATGGCGCTCGTACGCCAGCGTCACCCAACCGTCGCCGTCGTTGGCCAGGCCCTCCGGTGCGTCGTACCGGACGCCCGAGGGCAGGTAGCTCCACGGGCTGTGCGGCATCAACAGGTGCAGGAAGTTCAGGGTGGGACGGGCCGACGGGGCCGTACGCAGCCCGGTGAGGAACTCGCTGAACCGGGCCGGTTGGTTGTCGTCCAGGGTGTCCCAGCGGAACCGGGGATCGGTGGGTGCGGGCTGCTGGTCGTCGCGCTTCGCCGCCTCCCGGGTCACCTCCCGGTACGAGGCTGTCGGGTCACGGTCGTCGTCGGTCGGTGACAGCAAGCGGACCAGCAGACCGGCACTCTCCCGTAGCAGCGTGGGCAGACCGGAACCCGCCGTCGCGCTCCGCGGGCCACACCGGCTGGGTGGGCAGAGCTGGGCGATGCTCTCCTGTGCCCGAATGTCGTACAGGCCGCCGAGCAGGGTGAACAGATTGTCCGGGTACTTCGAGTAGTGCGGCGCGCCCCCGGTCGTGGGGTATCGACCGGTCAGCATCGCCGGCAGCGCATACGGCGTCCAACCGCTGACCCCGGTGGCGTTGCGGTACCAGGTCGACTGGCCTGCCAGCCGGGCGAAGTTGGGATATCGCCGCGCGTCGACGCGCCCATCCGGCCCGAGCAACGAGGTCAGCGGCAGTTCGTCCAACACGATCAGCACGACCGGTGGATGTCCGGCCGCCCGGGCCGTTCCGGGACCCGCCCCGGCCCGCTCGCCCGGCAGCACCACCGTGGCGGCCGGTGAGGCGAACACGAACAGCAGTACGAAGACCGGCGGTCCGGCCGAGGCGAATCTGAGCAGCTGGCCCGGTGCCGACCAGCGCCAGTGGGCGTACCCGCCGGCGACGCCGACCAGGATCGCGACCAGCACCAGCGGCACGCCCCGAAGCGGCAGCAACTGCTTACCCACCTGGGTCGCGAGCCCGGTCACCAGCACCACGACGGTCACCGTGTGCGTCGCCGTCCTCGTGGCCGGGCCGAACAGCCGGGTCGACACGCCGATCCCCCACAGAACCAGCGGCGGCACCAGGGCGCACATCGCCACGAAGAGCAGGATGTCGCGGGTGCCGGCCCCGTGGAAGAGGAAGAAGTCGGGACTGCGTCCGGTGATGTCGAGCAGCGGCTGGGTGACGACGAGGCCACACAGTGCGGTGATCTCCAGCGCCGCCCGCAGTTCGGATCGCCGGTGCGACGGTGGTCCGGCTGCGGAGACCAGGTCGGCAGCCGTCTCAGCCACGCGGAATCCCGACATACAGGGTACGGGTCCCCGACGGCAGCTCCTCCCGGCGGGCGATCACGCACCGCTGCCCGAGCAGCCGCTCGAACTCGTCGCGCCGATAGTCCGGGAACAACCCGGCCGGCTTGTTGGCCAGCAGGCGGCGCGCCATCGGATCCTCGGGATGCACGAACTCGGCGACCAGCCGGCCGCGTGGCCCGGCGCTGCGTAGGAAGCCGACCAGCCAGTCGACCACCGCGGCCAGTGGCACGTTGCGTCCGATCGCCAGATGGTGGATGACCGCCAGGGCGAGCACCACGTCGGCGTCGGCCCGGTCGGCGAACGAGGCCCGTTCCGTCCCCTGCCAGCCGCCACCCGGCGACGGGTCGGCCAGGTCCATCACCAGTGGCAGGATCCGCTGTTCCCGATCGGCGCGCAGCCTCTGGTAGAGCTGGTCGACGACGGCCGGATCGCTCTCCACCGCCACCACGTATCCGGCCCGTCGGGCAGCGATACGCGAGTAGGTGCCGTCATTGGCTCCGAGGTCGAGCACCAGCCCCGGCATACCGGCCTCGACGAGTGCGGCGTCGACGAATCGCTGTTTGGCGGCCCGGTCGTCGGTCGAGTAGCCGCATGTCTCCTGGTAGTCCGACCAGTGACTGTCCGGTGGCCGGCAGTCCAACCGGCGGATCAGCTTGGCCACCGCGCGGACGGTGGCCAGCACCAGTTCCCGGGAGAAACCGGCCGCCCGCAGCTGGTCCCGTACCTCCCCGGTGCTGGCGCTCGCGTGCCGGGACTGCATCGTGTCGTGCAGGTGGACGTGCTTGAGCACGCCGGCGGAGAAGCGGCGGGTGCCACGGAGGATCCGCCGCAGCTGCCCCGGCTCGATGCCATCTATCCGGGCCCGCAACCAGGGCTGGAAGTCCACGCCGAGATGCGCCTGCAGCAGCAACGGATAGAGCATCGTCTGGCAGAACTGTCGGTAACCGGCCCACGGTTCACCGTCGCGAGCCGGCTCGAACGAGCCCACGTCGATGAACACCGGGGCGGCCCCGCGCCACTGGAGGTTGTACGCCGAGCCGTCCTTGGTGGTGAACCCGGCGGGGAGCGCGGCGTCGAGGATCTCCAGGTGCAGCAGGGCGGCATCGCGCAGCATCGCGAACGACCACTCGTACGGGTACGAGACGAACGGAATCCGATCGTGGCGCAGCACCGTGGTCCAGCCGGTCACCCCGGTGGACAGCATCGCCGTCGGTTCGGTGGCCTCCGTACCGCAGATCTTGCCGGCGGCCAGCAGCGGAGGAAAGAAGTCACTGGCGGCGAGGGCCTGCCAGTCCTCGGCCGCCCGGGGACCGAGCCCACGCAACACCTGCTCCCCGGCGTAGAAGACCCGGTTGGCCGGGTCACGGAACGAACCGGGCTCCGGCCGGTGTCCGGCGTCGGGTGCGACGGGATGCGAGACCATGAGCCGGACCCGACTCAGTCCTGGTTGGCTGCTGGAGCCTGATTGGTCGATGGGGACTTGCGGAACCGTGCCACCAGGCGACGCCAGTAGAGTCTGGTCGCCACCGCCACGCCGGCCACGCCCCCGACCACGGCCTGCACGATCAGACTGCCGGATCCGGCATCCAGATAGGCCAGGTCCATCTCGGCCACCTCCTTCCAGTCACTGCCAGTCACTTCGCTGCTGGGAAGAGCCCGCCCAGAGCCGCGCCGCATCCGCCCGCATCGGTGACGGCATGACCTGGTACGTGGGACGGCAGGTGGAGAAAGAGGCCACAGGCCGCCCGACATATCCTGAACAATCATCGTTCACGTGCCGATAAGCCCACCGTACGCCGGAGATCGGCCGGCCACAGAGGCACACCAGAACCGGTGCCATGTGTCCGATTCGTTCAAGACGGGCCCGATCACGGACGGCTACGTTGGTCGCATGGCACCTAGATTCGACCTGATCGGCCTGGCAGTCGCCGACATGGGCCGCTCCCTCGCCTTCTACCGCAAGCTCGGGCTGGACATTCCGGCCAGCGCCGACACCGAGTCGCACGTCGAGGTGACCCTGCCCGGCGGCCTGCGGATGGCCTGGGACACCTTCGACGTGATCCGCTCCTTCCACCCGGGCTGGACCCCGCCCCCCACTGACGGCGGTGCCAGCGGCCCGAGCTTCGCCTTCGCCTGTGACATTCCCGCCGAGGTGGACGCGGTGTACGCCGAAATGACCGCCGCCGGCTACCACGGAGAGCTCAAGCCCTTCGACGCCTTCTGGGGCCAGCGGTACGCGGTACTACACGATCCGGACGGCAACGGCATCGACCTGTTCGCTCCCAACCCGACCAGCACCGACTGAACGGGTGCTGGTCAGCGAACACGGCTCAGCGGGCGCCGACCAGCACCCCGAGCGGTACGCCGGCCAACGCTCGCACGTCCCGGGACAGGTGCGGCTGGTCGGCGTACCCGCTCCGGACGGCGACCTCGGCGGCCGGCACCCCGGAGCGGGCCAGCGCCAGGGCGCGTTGCATCCGCAGGATCCGGGTCAGCATCTTCGGTCCGTAGCCGAAGAGCGCCTGGCAACGACGATGCAGTTGGCGTGGGCCGAGACCGAGTTGCGCGGCGGTCACCGCGACATCGTCACCTGCGGCGATGTGCTCGACCACGAGCGCGGCCAGCGGGTCGGGTCCGCCATGATCACGCAACCGGTCACGCGCGATGGACTCCAGTAGCCGGCCCGGCTGACGGGTCGTCGCCACGCGCTCCTCGAACTCCCGGACCAGCGAGGACGCCCAGACCGCCGACAGCGGAACGCGCCGGTCGCGAAGTTCGCTGGCCGGCATCCCCAACACGGCCGGGCCGGCGCCGGGTGCGAACCGGAGGCCGAAGTAGCGTGCGCCCGGCGGCCCGTCGTCCAGATAGGCGGCCGTGTCCGGACCGGCCACCAGCAGGCCGCCGTGTGCCGACCAGATCAGATCCATGCACCCGTCGGGCAGTATCCGGCCGGGCAGGGACTCGTCCGACCGGGTGCTGGACCACAGCATCGCGCCCGCCACCTGATGGGACACCGTCTCCTGGTACACACCCCCAGCCTGCCATCCCCGCCCAGCCGGCGGCAGGACGGACCGGTGCTGGTCGTCGCGGGCCAACCACTGACTGCCCGACGACCGGATGCGGTCGTCGGGCAGTCAGTGGATCCGTTGCGGAGGCTGTCGAGCTGCCCCGCCCAGCGCACTAGCCCTTGGTGATCACCTCGTGGCCAGCCAGGCTCTCGGTACGCTGCTGGATGAGGGTCTGCATCTGCTTGACCTCGGCGGCGACCGTCTCGGCCTGGTAACCATCGACGGTCGCCAGAACCGCGGCAACCTCGTCGATCACGCTCAGCGCCCGGCCGCTGCCGTACAGCTGCTGGTAGAGCTCGCGGTAGGCATCCTCGTAGACCTCCGTGAAGGCGGAGTTCTCCAGGAACCGTTCCTTGAGCTCGTGCCCCATCATGGGCCCGTTCTGCCGGCCCTGCCCACCCGGCCGGGCCGCCCCATCGTCACCAGCACCCGGCATCGTTCCCTGCGGAAACTGCGGCGGTGTTCCGGTGGCGGGTTGCTGCTCCGCGCCGCCACCGGGCGGAGCCCCCATGCCACCGGGCGGACCGCCCACGCCGCCAGGGCCTCCCATCGTTCCGGCATCGTGCGGTCCCCGCGTCGCGCTGCCGCTGAAGGCGAGGTTGTGGTCCCAACTGATCACGCTGAACTTCTTCGTGCCCAGGTCGTACCAGAGGTAGTAGTTGCGACCCGGGCCAGCCATGTCGTCGAAGTTGAGCAGCAGGTTCTGCAATGCGACGTAGCGGGCGAACGACGCCACGTCGACGTGATCGGCGAGCCGGGCCGCGAACTCCTCGTCAGAGGCCTCGGTGACCCACTTGATCAGGTTGATCACCGGTTGCAGGTCCTGGCTCCCCTTCTTGTTGATCTGCTTGAAGTCGTCCTGGTAGTCGACCGGATCCTCGCCCTGGTACTCGAACCGGCTGGTACTCAACGACTTGTACAGCACGCCCGGGGACTCGAACTCGTCGGCGAAGTGCTCGTCCGGATGTTCCACGATGAGCCGGGCGGTGGTGGGCCGGTCATTCACCGAGAACGAGCTGTAGGCGTATCGCTGGGCAGGTTCCCCGGCAAGGTCGATCAACGAGAGCGCGAGAGCCTCGTTGAGTACGGTGGAACCACCGCCCATCCCGCCGACCCGTACCGCGATCTCCTGATGCCCCTGGTAGCGCCGGCCCTCGACGAACTCGTCGAAGCTGATCAGCCACGGCAGGTCCTCGGGCTCCTCGGCCGCCAGGGACGCCCGGCCGGGCCCGCCGCTACCCGGACGTTGCCCGCCCCCGGCCGGGCCACCACCGGTCTGCGGCTGGTCACCTGTCTGCGGCTGGCCATCGGGCGGGTTACCCCCGGGTGGCTGACCATCCGGCATACCGCCCTCGGGGCGGACACCACCGCCGGGTCGGCCACCGCCAGGTCCGGCACCCCCCTGACTCTGTCGCGACTTACCGTCCCGGGTGAGGCCCATCAGGGTGGAGTTGCCCTTGAGCCGGATCCCCACACTCGGTACGGCCGTACCGTCGACCACCAGGTCCGCCTCGACGTACACCTTCTCGCCGTCGTCGAAGTAGCTGTCGAGCATCCGCTGGTAGTCCGAGTCGCGGAAGGTCAGCGAGATGCTGTGTGCCGTGCTCGCATCGAACAGGTCCCGACCCCCGGCGATGTCGATGGTGACCTCGTCACCGGTGGCATCGCTGGCGCTGGTGACGTACGGACGGACCCGACCGCTGCCGAACACGAGGGTGAGTACGGTCAGGAAGGCGACGCACACCACCAGCAGCTTCCAGTAGTGCCGCAGCCGTACCGGGACACGGTGTTTGAGCCGTCGGATCATCGATCGTCGAGGCGTCGGAGGCGGGCTGGTAGCCGGCATCGGCGCGATCATTACAGGTCCGTCTGGTCGTAGCCGGTCAGTACGGTCACCCGCTGCCCAGCGGTCCGCTCGCTCAACGCCGCGATCAGGTCCCCGGGCTTGGCGCCCTTCTTCAGCCGCACCGAGTACAGCAGCTCGGTAAGTGCCCCACCACGGATCGACTCCAGGCTCACCAGCTCGAACTCCGAGGTGTGCCTCAGCAACACGTCCTGGATGTCGTCGGTGTGGTCACCGGTCGGCGGCACCTGCACCTTGACCACCTGCCGCTGCACGTTCAGCTGGAACCAGCTGAACCGGTACATCACCAGAATGACCAGGCCGATCGCCACGGCAGCGACGACCGCGAGGGTGTAGAACCGGGTGCCGCAGGCCATTCCGACGCCCATGACGAGGAAGATGAACCCGACATCCCGGGTTTCCTTGATCGCGTTACGGAACCGCACCACCGACAATGCTCCGACCAGCGCGAAGGCGCGGGCGATGTTCGAACCGACCACGAGCATGATCAATGAGACCAGCATTCCGAGAATGACCAGGGTCTGGACGTACGACTGGCTGTAGGAAACATTGCGGTGGGTCGCGCGGTAGATCCAGCCGATCACCGAGCTCAGCACGAACGACAGGGCGAGGGCAATCGCGATGTCACCGACACTGAACGTGCCGGAAAGATCCTGAACGTTGAAGTCCATTGCTGTTCATGCCTCGCTTCGGGGTTCGGCCAACGACACTTCGCCGTCAGCATCGTCAGAAATATGGAAGATCGACCGGGGTGCACGGCCGAAAGCCTCGACGCTCTGGCAGTACTTCGACACCCGTACCACCGACAAATTGCTTCTGGCCGCCAGATCGGTCAGCCAGTACGGGACCCGTTCGTTGGCCTTGACCTCCATGACGGATTTGGACGGTGGGATGATGAGCCGGTTCTCGGAATCCGCACCGAGGTGGAAGTCCCGGTCCCGTCCCCGTACCCGGTGGTCCAGCGTCACCCGTAGACCGAGATCCGACTCCCGCCCGATGAAGGCCTGCCGCTGATAGCCGGTCATCGCCACCGGCCGTAGGTCCAGGCCGGATACCAGGCCGAGCACCTCCTCCGCGAACGCCTGCTGTCCGGGAGCGTGCTCGATCATCTTGCGCCCGTCACAGAGTTGCCGGGCGAGGTGATAGGGCAGGGCTATCCGCCGCTTCTGGGTGACCCGGTTGACCCGCTGCTTGATTTCGACGTAGACGGTGGTGTCGTCACCGATGCTGAACCGGTCACCGTAATGGCGGACCCGCAGTTTGCGGCGAAACCTCAGCCCTTCGATCTTCTCCCAGTAGAACCGCAGTTGCGTGGTGTCGTAGTAGACGCTCCACACGCCGTAACCACCGTCGACGCCGTGGCTGTCCCGGTCCATCCGGTTGGCCAACTCGTCACGCAGCACCGGCACCATCGCCGCATCCACCAGATACTTGACCTCGTACCGGTTGAATGCGTGCAACTTGCTCGGAGCACGCAGGGAGTGGCCAGCCTGGTCGGTGTCGGATTGCGCCGACCGGGACGGTCCGTCCGCCGGGGGCGGCGACGTCCCAGGAACAGGAGGTGCCGGCCCCGGGTCGTCCCTGGCGAAGCGGGCCGAAACGGCGTCGGATTGTCTGGCTCGGCGGCCGAGCGTGAAGCGCATCAGGTTCCGTCTCCTCTCCAACAACTGCGGAGATCAAGCGAAACCGGTTAACGTCAAAACGAGCTTTGAACGAGCTGTGAACTCCTGTGAACCGACACACGAGCACCTGTCCGCAACCTGTCGGCCGGCTGGGACGCCCTGATCAGTCGGAATGCCGTAGCCGCGCCACGTCGGCTCTGACACACCGCTGTGCGAGGCTGTGTCGTGTGAACGAGCCACGTCCCCTGCTTCTCGTCGACGCCCCGAGTCTCTACTTCCGGGCCTACTTCGGCATTCCGGAGTCGGCTGCCCGGGCACCCGACGGCAGCCCGGTCAACGCCGTACGCGGCTTCCTGGACATGCTGGCCACGCTGATCCGTAACCGCCGACCGGATCGGCTGGTGTGCGCGCTGGACTACGACTGGCGTCCCGCCTGGCGGGTGGCCCTGCTGCCGTCGTACAAGGCTCACCGGCTGGCACCGGCCGGCGGAGAGGTGGTTCCGGACACCCTGGTCCCCCAGGTGCCGCTACTGCTCGACGTGCTGTCCGCCGTCGGTATCCCGGCGATCGGGGCCGACGGCTACGAGGCCGATGACGTACTCGGCACGCTGGCGACCACCCAACCCGGGCCCATCGAGGTGGTCTCCGGCGACCGTGACCTGTTCCAGCTCGTCGACGACGCTCGCGGCGTCCGGATGCTCTACTGCGGACGGGGCGTGGCCAAGCTGGAGGACTGCGACGACGTCGCCGTGCGGACCAAGTACGGTGTGCCAGCCGCCGGCTATGCGGACTTCGCCGCACTCCGCGGCGACCCCAGTGACGGTCTGCCCGGTGTGACCGGCGTCGGGGAGAAGACGGCCGCCCGCCTGATCGACCGGTACGGCAGTCTCGACGGCATCCTGGCTGCCCTGGACGATCCGACGGCCGGTTTCGCCGCAGGGTTGCGGGCCAAGCTGCTGGCCGCCCGGGACTACCTGGCCGTCGCCCCCCGGGTGGTACGGGTCGCCCGGGACGTGCCGCTGCCGGAGCTGGCCACCGCACTGCCCCCGGCCCCCGTCGACGAGGACCGGCTGCTGGCCCTGGCCGAGCAGTGGAACCTTGCCGGATCCTGCCGCCGTCTGGTGGACGCGATCAGCAGCCAGGACTGAACGGCACGCCTGACCCGGCCGGTTCGGGTCCACCCGCAGTCAGCGCCCCGACCGGTCGGCTCATGGGGTCAGGAAGCGGCGTGGTAGGACAGGACCCCCCGGTTCACCGCCGCCATCGCCGCCCGGGCCGTGGACCGCAGGTCACTCGACGCTCCGCCGGAGTCCGCGAGCTGGCCGAGCAGGTCCACCACCTGGCGGGCCCAGCGGACGAAGTCCCCGGCCGGCATTTCGCCGTCAAGATCATGGCCGCTGGCCAGCACCTTCGCCAGTGCCTCCCCACGCGCCCAGCGGTAGATCGGCCAGACGAAACCGAGATCCGGTTCCCGGGTCACGTCCAGGCCCCGGCTTGCCTCGTCCGACTCCAGCTCGGCCCACAGCTTCAGCGTCGTGTCGACCGCCTCGGACACCCCGCCCCGGGGTACGGAGGCACGCTCGTCGGTGTCCCGCCGGGCCTCGTACACGATCACCGAGACCGCGGCGGCCAACTCCGCCGGGCTCAACCCGTCCCACACTCCCCGCCGTAGGCACTCGGCCACCAGCAGGTCCGCCTCGGTCCAGATCCGTCCGAGCATCCGACCCGCGTCGGTCACCTCTCCCTCGCCGGACAGGTAGCCCCGGGCCGTCAACAGCGCGCAGATCCGGTCGAAGGTACGGGCCAGCGATCCGGTACGGCCGGCGACCCGCTGACGTAGCTCGTCGGTGTCCCGCTCCAGCCGTCGACGCCGCTCCGCCCAGCGGGCGTGCTCCTCCCGTTCCGGGCAGGAGTGGCACGGATGCCGGCGCAGTTCGGTACGCAACTGGGTGAGCTGGTGGTCCTCGGCGCTGGTCCGGGACCGGCCGCCCCGGCGGCGCGGGTGCCGGTCCAGCCCGGTCGCGGTGACGGCCGCCGCCAGGTCCCGTCGGGCGGCGGGTGAGCGCGGGTTGAAGTGCCTCGGCACCCGGATCCGGGCCAGCACCTCGGCCGGGGTGGTGAAGTCGGCCGGAGTGACCCGGCCGGCCCACCGGTCCTGGGTGAGCACCAGCGGTCGGGGCTCTCCGAAACCACCACCGCTGGGATCGAGCACCACTGCCAGACCGGCCCGACGGCCCGACGGCACCCGGATCACGTCGCCGATCCGGAGCCGCTCCAGGGCGGCGATGGCGTCAGCCTTGCGCTGTGCCTGCCCCTGCCGGTTCAGCGCCCGTTCCCGGTCCGCGATGGCCACCCGCAGGGCGAAGTACCCGTCGAAGTCGCCGTGGTGGCACTGCGCCTCGACGCCGTACGCCTCCATGGTCTCGACGTTGCGTTGCACCTGTCGGGCCAGCCCCACCACCGACCGGTCGGCCTGGAACTGTGCGAACGACGATTCCAGCAGCGCCCGGGCCGGTTCGGCACCAACCGAGCCGACCAGGTTCACCGCCATGTTGTACGACGGTCGGAAACTCGACCGCAGCGGATAGGTACGGGTGGACGCCAGACCGGCGACGTGCCGTGGGTCGACCTCGGGCGACCACACCACGACGGCGTGCCCCTCGACGTCGATGCCCCGCCGACCGGCCCGGCCGGTCAACTGGGTGTACTCCCCCGGCGTCAGGTCGACGTGCGCCTCGCCGTTGAACTTGACCAGCCGTTCCAGCACCACGCACCGGGCCGGCATGTTGATGCCCAGGGCCAGCGTCTCGGTGGCGAAGACCGCCTTCACCAGCCCCCGTACGAACAGTTCCTCGACCACCTCCTTGAACGCTGGCAACATGCCGGCGTGGTGGGCGGCCAGGCCCCGTTCCAGTCCGTCGAGCCATTCCCAGTAGCCGAGCACCGACAGGTCCTCACCGGGGATGGTGGTGATCCGACTCTCCACCACGTGCCGGATCTCGGCCCGCTCGTCGGGGGTGGTCAGGCGCAGCCCGGCGGCCAGGCACTGCTGTACGGCGGCGGCGCAGCCGGCCCGGCTGAAGATGAACAGGATCGCCGGAAGCAGTCCTTCCCGGTCCAGCCGTTCGACCACGTCGGCCCGGAGCGGGCCACGCCAGCGGGGGCCGCGACGGTTCCAACCCGGCCCCGCCCCGCCGGAGGCGGCGTCGCCGAGTTCCAGCCGGCGCATGGTCTCCCGGGTGTAGCGCAGCAGTTCCGGATGCACGTCGTGCTTGCGGGCCGCGTCCGCGTCGTGGAACAGGTCGAACATCCGGCGGCCGACCAGCATGTGCTGCCACAGCGGCACCGGCCGGTGCTCGCTGACCACCACCTCGGTCTCCCCGCGGACGGTGACCAGCCACTCGGCGAACTCCTCGGCGTTGGAGACGGTCGCCGACAGGGACACCAGCGTCACCGACGGCGGAAGGTGGATGATCACCTCCTCCCAGACCCCGCCCCGGAACCGGTCGGCGAGGTAGTGCACCTCGTCCATCACCACGTAGGCGAGGCCCTCCAGGGTGGCTGAGCCGACGTAGAGCATGTTGCGCAGCACCTCGGTGGTCATCACCACCACCGGCGCGTCGCCGTTGATTGCGTTGTCCCCGGTCAGCAGTCCGACCCGGTCGGCACCGTAGCGGTCCACCAGGTCGTGGTACTTCTGGTTGGACAACGCCTTGATCGGGGTGGTGTAGAAGCACTTGCGGATCGGTGCGGTGCCCGCCGAGCCGGCCGGGACGCCGATCGCCGTCGTGGTGCCGGCCGAGGCTGCCGCCGGGGTCGGGGACAGGGCCAGGTGTACGGCGAACTCGCCGACCACGGTCTTGCCCGCACCGGTCGGTGCGCACACCAGCACCCCGCTGCCACGTTCCAGTGCCTGGCATGCCTCCCGCTGGAAATCGTCAAGGTCAAACCCGAGGTCGAGGGCGAACTCGTCCAGGGCGGGGAACGTACTGGCCTGCGCGGCCCGGCGGCGCGCCGCGGCGTACCGCTCGGCGGGGCTCGACATACCCCCAAGATTAATGCGTGCCGGCCGGATCCACGCGGCAGGCCGTCGAGCGGTCCCGTCCGACCCGGTCGGTAGGGTGCTCGGCGTGCCGGACCATCTCGAACCACCCAAGTCTCGTACGACGAGCGAAACCGCCAGCGATGCCCGCCCGGCGCTTCCGCGCCGCCCGGTCGACGCCGTGCTCTTCGATTTCCATGGCACGTTGGCCCAGGTGGAAGACCCGGTCGCCTGGGTCCTGGCCGGTGCCACCGCGTGCGGTGCCACCCTGGAACGGGCCAGAGCCACCGCACTGGCCGACCGGCTGCTCACCGCCGGGCGGGCGGGCGGGCCGCTACCGGCTCGCGTCCCGCCGCACCTGGCCGAGGTGTGGGCCGACCGGGATCTCTACCCGTCCGCCCATAGGGAGGCCTACACCGGGCTGGCGGCCACGGTCGACACGGGCGTCGACGGGCTCGCCGAGGCCCTGTACGAGCGTCTGCTGCGCCCCGAGGGCTGGCTGCCGTACGCCGACACCGCCGCCACGCTGACCGCGCTGAAGGCGGCCGGCGTGCCGGTGGCGGTGGTCAGCAACATCGGGTTCGACATTCGGCCGCTCTTCGACGCCTGGGGGCTCACCGACCTGATCGACGCCTTCGTGCTGTCGTACGAGGTGGGTCGCTGCAAACCCGACCCGGCAATCTTCTACCGGGCGTGCGGGATGCTCGGGGTCGAGCCCGAACGGGCGTTGATGGTCGGCGACACTCCGGCGGACGCGGGGGCGGTACGGGCCGGCCTCGCCGTGCTGGTGCTGCCGGCTGCGGAAGCCGGCCTGGCCAACGGGCTGACCGCCGTGCTGGACATCGCCCTGGCCGGACGATGAGCCGGTAGGCCCGGTCAACCATCGGACAGGCTCGGTCCGCTGCCAGGTCGGTCCGGTGGAGCATGTTCGCCGAAGGGTATTCGGTTGCTGACCGTACGTCGGTAACTCCATGCTCTCGTCATGCTGCGCGACGAGATCATGGAGTTCTATCGGCAAGGCGGTGAGCACAGCCGCCTCGCCGAGGGGCAGGGCAGGTGGGAGTACCTGCGCACCTGGGACGTGCTGAGCCGGGTGCTGCCGACCGCACCGGCCAAGGTGCTGGACGTGGGCGGCGCGACCGGGGTCTACGCCGAGCCGCTGGCCGCCGCCGGTTACACCGTGCACGTGGTGGACCCGGTGCCGGAGCAGGTAGCGGCGGCCGGGAGACACCCGGGGGTCACCGCAGCCGTGGGTGACGCCCGGGCACTTCCCGCTGCTGACGGCAGTACGGATGCCGTCCTGCTGCTCGGCCCGCTGTACCACCTGGTCAGCCGGGTCGAGCGGGTTCAGGCCTGGCGGGAGGCCGCCCGGGTGGTACGCCCCGGGGGTCCGGTCGTGGCCGCGACGATCAGCCGGTTCGCGTCCCTGTTCGACGGCTTCACCAAGGGTTACTTCGACGATCCGCAGTACGGCCCGATCGTCGATCGTGCGCTCACCGACGGGGTACACGCCAACGACGAGAGCGCCGATCGGACCTGGTTTACCACCGCCTACTTCCACCGCCCCGAGGAGATCGCCGACGAGGTCGCCGAGGCGGGACTGGACCTGGAACGCATCGTGGCGGTCGAAGGTCCGGTGTGGTTGGCGGACTCGCGCCTGGCGGAGTTACTCGCCGACACCGGCCGTACCGAACTACTCCTGCGTAGGCTGCGCGACATCGAGGCCGAACCGAGCCTGCTCGGGGCCAGCAGCCACCTGCTGGCGGTCGCCCGCCGCCGCCAGCCGCCGGGCGCCGGGTCAACGTAGCAGGTGCAGCGCACCGGGCACGGCGGTCACGGTCACCGGTAGCTGGGCCAGCCGTTCCCCGTCGGCGTACGCGACGATGCCGTCGGCCTGCAACTCGACGGTACGCGCGCGATAGCTGTGCACCTGCGGATGCTCCACATGGGTGCCCCGGTAGACCCGTGGCTTGATCCGTACCAGGGTGCCCCGACCGACTGCCCCGGCGACCACCACGTCCAGCAGTCCGTCGGTGGGGTCGGCCGCCGGGCAGATCCGCATCCCGCCGCCGTAGCTCGCGCAGTTTCCGACCGCCACCAGCACCGCGTCCAGCTGATGCTCCACATCGTCCAGGCGCAACGTGTAGCGGCGTGGCCGCAGCCGGGCCAACTCGACCAGGATCGCGATGTCGTACCGGCGGGGGCCACGCGGCCACCGCATCCGGTTGGCCCGCTCGTTGACGATCGCGTCGAAGCCGGCGGCCAGCACCGCGCCGTACCAGCGTTCGCCGCCCTCGGCACTGGTCGTCCGGGCGAGGTCGACCGGGCGGGTACGCCCGGTGGCCAACGCGGCGGTGATCACGTCGACCGCGGCCAGCGGGTCGGCGGGGAACCCGGTCTCCACCGCGAAGTCGTTGCCGGTCCCCGCCGGCACCGGCCCGAAGGCCACGCCGGTGCCGGCGACCGCCTGCAACGCCACGTGCACGGTGCCGTCGCCGCCTACGGTCACCACGGCTGCGGCGCCGTCGTGGACCGCCGTCCGGCAGGCGGCCTGCGCTTCGTCGACGGTACGGGCGTCGAGCAGCCGTACCTCCCGGCCGGCGGTGCCGAGCCGCTCCAGGACGGTGGGTAGCAGTGCGCGGTACCGGCCCCGACCGGCGGCGGGATTGGCCAGCACCGCCACTGGGCCGTCGGCCAGCGAGCCGGTGGGCGCAACACCGGAGAGGTGATCGTGTGCGGTCACGGCGAGCACCGTACCGCCCAGCGGTTCGGTTACGGTGCTCGCCGTCGACGCGTCGGGCCTGACTGCCCGATCAGGTCATGTCGTCGTAGCGTCGGTCGATCGGAGCCGGTTCGGCGACCGGAGCCACCGCTTCGATCCGTTCGCCCGCGGTGACCGGCTCCCGGTCGTCCTCCAGCGGGGAGACCTCGTCGTCGTCCAGGCCGGCGTAGATCTCCTTGCCACGACCACGACGCTTGTCGTTGATGAAGGCCACACCGACCGCCGCGAAGTAGAGCGCCGAGAGACAGATGGCCAGTGCCGTCATCCCGAACGGGTCGGGGGTCGGCGTGACGACGGCGGAGAACGCGAAGAAGATGAAGACCGCGACCCGCCACCAGCCGAGGAGCCGCTTGGCGCTGGCGACCCCGGTGAAGTTGAGCATCAGCACCAGCAGCGGGAACTCGAACGCCACCCCGAAGATCAGGATCAGGTTGGTGACGAACGAGATGTAGCGGGTGACCTCCAGGCTGGTGTCGAGCCCGGTGACGCCCGAGGTGAGAAGGAACTCGAGCCCCTTCTGCACCACGAAGTAGGCCAGGACCGCGCCCGCTGCGAACAGCGGTGCGGCGATCCCGGCGAACGCGTAGGCGTACCGGCGCTCGTGCCGGTGCAGGCCGGGGGCGACGAACGCCCAGAGTTGGTAGAGCCAGACCGGCGCGGCGACGATCAGGCCGACCCACAGCGCGATCTTCAGCTTGAGCAGGAAGCCGTCCGCCGGACCGAGCTGCACCATCTGACAGGTGCCGTCCGCAGCCCGGAAGTTCGGCAGGTCGCAGTAGGGCTGCTGGAGCAGGTCGAAGACCGGGTCGGCCAGCCACATACCGACGACGAAACCGACCACGATCGCCAGCGAGGCCCGGAACAGGCGGTTACGTAGCTCGCGGATGTGCTCGACGAGGGTCATCGAGCCGTCGGCGGCCCGTTCGAAGTTGCTCGGTCCCCGCTTACGGAGGGCGAAGCGCACGGCCCGGTCAGTGGTTGTCGCGGACGCGCTGCGGGTCGTTCACCGGCGGCGCGGGCGGCTGGTAGCCGGGCTGGTGCACGCTGGTCGGGTGGACCACCTCGGGCGACAGCGGCTGGCGGCCGTGCTGGGCGTCGGCCTTCTCGGCCAGATCCTTGTCATCATCAGCGAGGCTCTTCGTCTCGGCCTTGATGATCCGCAGCGATCGACCCAGCGAGCGGGCCGCGTCCGGAAGCCGCTTCGCGCCGAACAGCAGGATCAGCACAACCACGAGCACGATGATGTGCCACGGCTTGAGGGCACCCATGGGAAGCTCCTGTTGGTCTTTTGTCAAACGTGAGGAGTAACCAGCCCATCGTACGTGTGTCGACGGCCCGTGCTACCCGCCGGGCTGATGACATTTCGCCCCGCCGGTGAAGTCTTGACCAACGAAGAGTTGCCGTCAACCCATGTCACCAGCGGATTCGCGGGCGGACAGAACATCGTCGCGGCTGCCGTTCCCGTCGGCAGCATCGGACGGTCAACTGCCCCGCTTCGCTCTGATCACGGCGATCCGCTGCTGGGTGATCTCGGCCCGCTGCTGTAGGTCCGCCACGCGCTCCTGCACCGCGAGTGCGCTGGCCTGCAACGACCCGGCCCGGTCCTGATGGGCCAGCAGGGTCAGCGCGGCTCGACGTAGGGGCACCAGCCGGGCCTGCAGCGACCGGACCGCCAGGGCCAGTACGACCAGCGCGAGCACCACCACCGCGAGCACGATCCACTTCACCACGGCGGTCAGCCTAGTGCCTGTCGGCGCGCTGCGCCCGGTCGGCCACTACGTGGGCACGGCGTACGCGTCGAGCGCAGCCGCCGCCTGGTCGCGTACCTGCACGGCGAGTTCCGCCGGCGACACCACCGTGGCGTCCGGCCCGAGGCCGAGTACGAACCGGCGGGCCCAGTCCAGGTCGCTGACCCGCAGCGACACCAGCCACTCCTCGCCCTCGGTCCGTTCGACCCGCTCACACGAGTAGTACTCGGTGATCCACCGGCCGGCCCGGCCCACCCGTAACGTCACCAGTGTCAGGTCCGGTGCGGGTTGGAAGAGCCCGGCACTGAGGTCGTGCAGCCGGGCCTGCGGCGGGGTCACCGCCGGTTCCTCGAGTTCGAGCAGTGCGTCGATGCGGTCGACCCGGAACAGCCGCATCGCCTCGGCCTGGCGGCACCACGCCTCGACATACGCCTTGCCATCGACCATCAGCATCCGTACCGGGTCGATGACCCGTTCGGTCGTCTCGTCCCGAGCGGCCGTGTAGTAGGTGATCCGTAGCGCCCGCTGGCGCTGCACCGCCCCGCGCAGGGCCTCGACCTGGTCGCTGCCGCCCGACATCTCGACGGCCACCGGAGCGTCGGCGAGATCCCCGGCCGCGTGCTCGATCTTCGCCAGTGCCCGGTCGATCGCGTCCCGGTTGGCCATCCCGGGGGTCTCGGCCAGCATCCGCAACGCCACCACCAGTGCCAGCGCCTCGTCCGGAGTCAGCCGCAGTGGCCGATCGATGCCCGCGTCGTAGGTGATGGTGACCCGATCACCGTCGAACGCCATGTCGATCAGGTCGCCCGGACCGTAGCCGGGCAGGCCGCAGACCCAGAGCAACTCCAGGTCCTCACGCAACTGACGGTCACTGACGCCGAGGTCGGCAGCCGCCTCGGCGATCTCGATGCCGGGCCGGGCCAGCAGGTAGGGCACCAGGTTGAGCAAGCGCGCCAACCGGTCGGCGGAGGCACGGGAACCGCCGCCGCGCTGCACTGGAGTGCTCACAGCGTCCCCTCGCCGGCCGGGCAGGCGGAGGCGGCGATCACTTCGTCGTGGCGGACCGCAATCTCCTTGAGCCGCTGGATGACCGCTTCCCGGACCTCGGGTGGATCGAGCACTCGCACGTCGGGACCGTAGCGGACCAGGGTGCCCGCCAGCGACTCGGCGTCGGCGTACGGCAGGACCAACCGGTCCCCGTCAGGACCGGGGTGGGACTCCCGCGCCAACCGACGCAGGCCCGCGCCCCGGCCGGGCAGGACCAGGACCGTGGCCCGACGGGTGCGCTCGACCGGACCGGACCAACGGGCCACGTGGCTGATCAGGTCGACACCGACGGGGGCCTGATAGGCGCCCGGCTTGCCGACGGCCCGGACCGCGCCGACGATTCGGGACAGCCGGAAGCAGCGGGTGGCGGCCCGGTCCAGGTCATGACCGACGACGTACCACCGACCGCGCCAGCAGACGACCCCCCAGGGCTGCAACCGCCGACTGGTGGACACGTCGTCGTCCGGCACCCGGTATTCGAAGGTGACCGTACGCCGTTCCCTGGCCGCTGCGGTGAGCGGCGCGAACGCCGGGTCGACGGTGACCACCGGCTCCATGCCGAGGGTGGCCTGCGGGTCGACGTCTATGCCGGCGGCCCGCAGCTTGGCCAGTCCGGAGGAGGCTGCGGCGGCCAGCCCGGCGTGCCGCCAGAGCCGGGCGGCGATCCCGACGGCTGCCGCCTCATCCGGTTCGAGGGGAATGTCAGGAAGGGCATATTCGCGGTGTGCGATCCGGTATCCCGGCTCGGTGTCGAAGACGCTGGCCGTACCGGTCTCCAGCGGCACCCCCAGTTCGCGCAGCTCAGCCTTGTCCCGCTCGAACTTGCGCTGGAAGGCTTCATGGTCGCGCGTGTCGTCCGGGTCGTGCTCGTAACCGGGTACGGTCGCGGCGATCTGCGCGGCGGTCAGGAACCGCCGCGTGGACAGCAGGCAGATCACCAGGTTGACCAGGCGTTCGGTACGAGTCCGCGACACGGCTATGACGCTAGCAGTGTGGCAACGACGACCGTGCACCCGTACAGGCCGAAATCAGTCGGAATGCAGCCGGCGGCCCCGACGAGCGCCGTCGCCACCAACCGGACTAGCGTGCTAGCGGCAGCGGCTTGGCATAGGAGCAACGCATGGTGCGATGGCGGTCGGGCACGGTAACAGCAGTACGGCGCAGCTGGCGCGGCGCGGTGGAACTGGACGTGGCGCTGCCCGACGCCACCCAACTGCGGGCGCTGGCCTATCCCGAGCTGGTCGGCTCGCCAGAACCCGGGGACCGGGTCCTGCTCAACGTCGGTGCGCTGGTGATGGGGCTGGGCACCGGCGGCTACGCCCTGGTCGTGGCACTGCCCGACCGGCTACCCGCCGATCCGCCCGGTACGGGCACCACCCGCGACACCGGGCACCTGGTGAAGGCGCGCTACACCCCGCTACAACCGATCATGCTCGGCGTCGACGAGGAGGCCTCGCCCCACCGGTCCGTACTCGCCGACGCCGACGACGTGACGGGGATGCCGGTGGTCACCGCCGACCTGCACTCCGCCCTCCCGGCGATCGTCGCCGGCATCCGGGCAGACGCACCGGCGGCCCGGATCGCCTACCTGATGACCGACGGCGGCGCCCTGCCGGCCTGGTTCTCCCGCACCGTCGACGGGCTACGCGACGAACTCGTCGGTACGGTCACCGTCGGGCAGGCCTTCGGCGGTGACCTGGAGGCAACCAACATCCACAGCGGCCTGCTGGCGGCGCGACACGTCCTCGGCGCGGACATCACGATCGTCGCCCAGGGGCCGGGCAACCTGGGCACCGGCACCCGGTGGGGATTCTCCGGCGTCTCCGTGGGTGAGACGGTCAACGCCACCGCCACCCTGGGCGGACGAGCGGTGGGCTCGCTGCGTATCTCCGGTGCCGACCTGCGGGAGCGCCACCGTGGGCTGTCCCACCACAACGTCACCGCGTACGGCCGGGTCGCGCTCGCCCCGGCCGAACTGGTGCTACCCGTCGGGCTGGAACCGGAACTGGCCACCCTCGTGGAGGCGGCGCTCGCCCCCCTCGCACAGCGGCACCGCATCGTCCGGATCGACACCTCCGGACTCGACGCCGCGCTGCGGGCGGCACCGGTCCCGCTGGCCACCATGGGACGCGGGCTGGACGCCGACTACGCCTACTTTCTGGCGGCGGCTGCAGCTGGCCGCCACGCCGCCGCGCTTACCAGCTGAAACGTTGGACCTGATCGGCTCGACCGCCACTGGGTGGAACGAACCGGGACGGCTGGCACAGTCAGGAGACCAGGGCGGGATCAGGCCAGGAAGATCAGGGCGAGCCATCCGCCGACGATCAGCACCAGAGCCGCCGCCAGCACCCAGGTCGGCACGGTGTACTCGCCCCGGCGGTTACGGGCGATCTCGTCGGCGACCTTCTGACGACGACGCTGGACCCAGTTCGGACGCGGCTCGTCGGCACCACGCCCGCTGCGGTCGGAAGGTTCTGGAGAGGCCATAGCGCGCACCAGCGTACCCGGTGGGCAGCCGGCAGCCCGGTCCGGGCGAAGATCGAACACCGGTGCCGACGGGTCGGCGGGGTGACCGCCGTCGAGGTGGACGGCCACCACCCGCCGATGTCGTCCCAGCCGGCGATCCCCGTTTCCGGAATGCCGGTCATGACCTGCGGTTACATGCTGGCGATCAGGCGCTCCACCCGCTCGTCGTACGCCCGGAACGGGTCCTTGCAGAGCACGGTGCGTTGCGCCTGGTCGTTCAGCTTCAGGTGCACCCAGTCCACGGTGAAGTCGCGCCGCTTCTCCTGGGCGTGCCGGATGAACTCGCCACGCAGCCGGGCCCGGGTGGTCTGCGGCGGCGTCTCCTTCGCCTCGAAGATCTCCAGGTCGGTGGCGACCCGGTCGACCTGCCCCCGCCGCTCCAGCAGACCGTAGAGGCCCCGCCCCCGACGCAGGTCGTGATAGGCGAGATCCATCTGCGCGACCCGGGGATGCGACAACGGCAGGTCGTGCTTCTTCTGGTACCTCTCGATCAGCCGCAGTTTGGTCACCCAGTCGATCTCACGCGACACCGGCTCGAGATCACCGGTCTCCACCGCCCGCAGTACCCGCCCCCAGAGCTCGACGACCCGCTTGGCGGTCTGGTCACCACCCCGGCGCTCGACGAACTCGGTGGCCTTCGCCAGGTACTCCTGCTGGATCTCCAACGCGCTGACCTCCTTGTTCGAGGCCAGTCGCACCTTACGGCGGCCGGTTATGTCGTGCGAGACCTCGCGGATGGCCCGGATCGGATTCTCCAGCGACAGGTCACGCATCACCACGCCCGCCTCGATCATGCGCAGCACGATGTCGGCGCTGCCCACCTTGAGCAGGGTGGTCACCTCGTTCATGTTGGAGTCGCCGACGATGACGTGCAACCGGCGGTAGCGCTCGGCGTCGGCATGCGGCTCGTCCCGGGTGTTGATGATCGGCCTACTCCGGGTGGTCGCCGACGAGACGCCCTCCCAGATGTGCTCCGCCCGCTGCGACAGGCAGTAGACCGCCCCCCGCGGGGTCTGCAACACCTTGCCCGCGCCGCAGATGAGCTGGCGGGTCACCAGGAACGGAATCAGCACATCGGCCAGTCGGCCGAACTCGCCGTGCCTGGAGACCAGGTAGTTCTCGTGGCAGCCGTAGGAGTTACCGGCCGAGTCCGTGTTGTTCTTGAACAGGTAGATCTCTCCGGCGATGCCCTCGTCGTGCAGCCGCTTCTCCGCATCGACCAGCAGCCCCTCCAGGATCCGTTCGCCGGCCCGGTCGTGGGCGACCAGATCGGCGACCGAGTCGCACTCGGGCGTCGCATACTCCGGGTGGGACCCGACGTCCAGGTAGAGCCGGGCGCCGTTACGCAGGAAGACGTTGCTGGACCGCCCCCAGGACACCACCCGGCGGAAGAGGTAGCGGGCCACCTCGTCCGGGGAGAGCCGTCGTTGTCCGCGATAGGTACAGGTGACGCCGTACTCGGTCTCGAGGCCGAAGATTCGCCGCTCCATGATGAGACATTAGCCCTCCGAGGCCCCTCTTGGTCACTTTCCTGTCCGGGCAATCTGACCGCCGGTGACGAAACCGCCACCCAGTCGCGGAACGCGACCAACAGGACACCCCGGCCGTACGGAGCACGCAGTTCGTGGGCGGGTCAGGCCACGGTCAGGCGGTACCCTTCTCGGCCAGCCGATCAAGGAGATAGTTGCCGTAGCCACTCTTGGTCAACGGCTCGGCCAACGCCGCAAGCTGTGCATCGGTGATCAGACCGGCCCGCCACGCCTCCTCCTCGACACAACCGATCTTCATCCCCTGGCGCTCCTCGATCACCCGGACGAATTCCGCGGCCTGCATCATCGAGGCGAAGGTGCCGGTGTCGAGCCAGGCGGTACCCCGGTCGAGCACGGTCACGGTCAGCTGTCCCACCTCCCGGTACGCCTCGTTCACCGCGGTGATCTCCAGCTCGCCCCGATCGCTCGGCTTGAGCCCAGCGGCGATCTCCAGCACCCGGTTGTCATAGAAGTAGAGGCCCGGCACCGCGTACCGGCTCTTCGGCTTGGCGGGTTTCTCCTCGATCGACAGCACCCGTCCGGCCTCGTCGAAGTCGACCACGCCGTACGCCTCGGGGTTGGCCACCGGATAGGCGAAGACCCGGCCACCGACCAGCCCGCTGTGGTCGGCGAGCTGCCGGCCGAGGCCGACCCCGTGGAAGATGTTGTCCCCCAGGATCAACGCGACCGACTCGTCACCGACGAAGTCGGCACCGAGAACGAACGCCTGCGCGATGCCCTCCGGGCGGGCCTGCACGGCGTAGTCGAGTCGGAGACCGAACTGGCTGCCATCGCCCAGCAGACGCCGGAACTGCGGCTGATCCTCCGGCGTGGTGATCACCAGGATCTCCCGGATGCCGGCCATGATCAGGGTGGACAACGGGTAGTAGATCATCGGCTTGTCGAAGATCGGCATCAGCTGCTTCGAAACTGCCCTGGTGATCGGCCACAGCCGGGAGCCGGTGCCGCCGGCAAGAAGGATTCCGCGCACCGGGGGAGCCTACCCATAGACCATGCTCCCAGCACACGGCACGTCGGGCTACCGACGGTGCCGGCCTGTCGACCCGATGGTCGCGTAGACTCCCGATCCCGTGAGGATCCTCGTTACCGGCGGAGCCGGATTTATCGGGTCTGAGTACGTTCGGATGCTGCTGAGCGGCACCGGCCCCGAACTCGCGCCCAGCGCCGTCACCGTCCTCGACAAGCTCACCTACTCGGGCAATCGGGCCAACCTCGACCCGGTCGCCGACGACCCCCGGCTGCGCTTCGTCCAGGGCGACATCTGTGACGCCGAGGTGGTCGACGAGGTGGTCGCCGGACACGACGTCATCGTGCACTTCGCCGCCGAGTCGCACGTCGACCGCTCGATCCACGGAGCTGCGCCGTTCGTCACCACCAACGTGCTGGGCACCCAGACACTGCTCGACGCCGCCCTGCGGCACGGCACCGGTCGGTTCGTGCACGTCTCCACCGACGAGGTCTACGGCTCGATCGACGAGGGCTCGTGGACCGAGGAGTGGCCGCTGTCGCCCAACTCGCCGTACTCCGCCTCGAAGGCCGGCTCGGACCTGCTGGCGCTGGCGTACCACCGTACCCACGGCATGGATGTGGTGATCACCCGCTGCTCCAACAACTACGGGCCGTACCAGTTCCCGGAGAAGGTCATCCCGCTGTTCGTCACCAACCTGCTCGACGGCGGCACGGTGCCGCTCTACGGCGACGGTGGGAATGTGCGGGACTGGCTGCACGTACACGACCACTGCGTCGGTATCGCGCTGGTCCAGGACAAGGGCCGGCCGGGCGAGGTCTACCACATCGGCGGCGGCACCGAGTTGACCAACCGCGAGCTGACCCAGCAGTTGCTCGACGCCTGCGGCGCAGGCTGGGACCGGGTCGTGCCGGTCGCCGACCGCAAGGGGCACGACCGCCGCTACTCGCTCGACATCAGCAAGATCAGCCAGGAACTCGGGTACGCCCCGAGCATCGACCTGGACCGCGGCCTCGCCGAGACCGTGCGCTGGTACCGGGAGAACCGGGCGTGGTGGCAGCCGCTCAAGGCCGGCGCCAGCGTCAACCCGACCGCATGAGCAAGCCGCAGCCGTGGCTGGTCACCGGGGCCGCGGGCATGCTCGGCCAGGATCTGGTGGCCGTGCTGACCGGTCGGGTCGGGCGTCCGGTCACCGCCACCACCCGGGCGGAGCTGGACCTGACCGATCCCACAGCGGTCCGGGCCGCCGTCGCCGGTCACGCCGTAGTGATCAACGCCGCGGCCTGGACCGACGTCGACGGGGCGGAGTCCCGGGAGGCCGAAGCCACCGCGATCAACGGTGACGGGGTGGCCAACCTGGCCCAGGCCTGCGCGGAGACCGGTGCCCGGCTCCTCCACGTCTCCACCGACTACGTCTTCCCGGGCAATGCCACCCGGCCGTACCCGGAGGACGCGCCGACCGCACCGGTCAACGCGTACGGGCGCAGTAAACTGGCCGGTGAAGTGGCCGTGGCCAAGCTCCTGCCGGACACTGGATACGTGGTGCGGACCGCCTGGCTCTACGGTGCCCACGGGCCCAACTTCGTCGCCACCATGCTGCGACTGGCCGCCGAACGTGAACAGCTCGACGTGGTGGACGACCAACTCGGCCAGCCCACCTGGTCGTACGCGCTGGCCGGACGGCTGGTGGAACTCGGCGAGGCGGCCCTGGCCGGCACCGCTCCGGCCGGCACGTATCACGGCACCGCATCCGGCCAGACAACCTGGTACGGCCTGGCCCGCGAGGTATTCGCAGTGAGCGGCCTCGATCCGGACCGAATCCGTCCGACTACCAGCGACCGCTATCAACGGCCCGCGAGCCGGCCAGCGTACAGTGTGCTGGGTCACGGTCGATGGTCGGCGGCGGGAATGGCTCCGCTACCGCATTGGCGCGTGATGCTGGCCGAGGCACTCCCCTTGTCCGGTCCGCCCGCACCGTGGAAGGTCGCATGAAACTCACCCTTATCACCGCGCTCACCGGCCTTGTCCTGGTGGCCACCATCGTGGAGTTGCTGCGCCGCCGCCAACTCCGCGAGAAGTACGCGATGCTCTGGCTGGGCGTTGGCCTGCTCGTCATTCCGCTGGCTGTCTTCCCCCGCCTGTTGGACCGGCCCGCCGAGTTCATCGGGGCGAAATCCGGCGTCAGCCTCGTCCTCTTCCTCGGAATCGTCTTCCTGCTGCTGGTCTGTGTACACCTGAGCTGGGAGGTCAGCCGGCTGGAGGAGGAGACCCGGACCATCGCGGAAGATCTGGCCCTGTTGCGGGCCAAGACGGAAGAACTCCAGCGCGAAAAGAACGAAGTGATGGCGGGCAATGATTAACAACAAGCGCGTCCTGATCGTCATTCCGGCCCTGAACGAATCAGGGTCCATCGGTGACGTGGTACGTGAGGTCCGCGGCGAACTTCCGTCGGTCGACGTGCTCGTCGTCGACGACGGATCGACCGACCAGACCGCAAAGGTGGCCGCTGCCGCCGGTGCCGCCGTCGCCAAACTGCCGTTCAACCTCGGGGTCGGCGGCGCCATGCGGCTGGGCTACCGCTACGCCCGGGACAACGACTACGACGTGGCGATCCAGGTCGACGCCGACGGCCAGCACGACCCCCGTTACGTCCCGAAGCTCGTCGACGCGCTCGACGAGGCCGACCTGGTGATCGGTGCCCGGTTCGCCGGAGAGGGCGACTACCGGGTCGGCGGACCCCGCCGGTGGGCGATGATCATGCTTTCCGGGGTGTTGTCCTCGATCGCGAAGACCCGGCTGACCGACACCACCTCCGGATTCCGGGCGGCCAACCGGCGGGTCATCGAGATGTTCGCCGCCTGGTACCCGGTGGAGTACCTCGGCGACACGGTCGAGACGCTCGTACACACGGCCCGCCGTGGTTACAAGGTCCGCCAGGTCCCGGTCGCCATGCGTAAGCGCATGGCGGGCACCCCCAGCCAGTCCCCGCTGAAGGCGATGATCTACCTGGGGCGCGCCTTCGCCGTACTTACCCTGGCGCTCGTCCGACGGTGATGAAACGTCTGCTCAACCTGCTTCCACCCGGCACCATTGCGGTAGGGGGCGGCCTCGCCCTGCTCGGTGCCGCCTCCTACGTGCACCTCGGGGTGGCCGGCCACCTGCTGGAGGCCAGTGACTATTCGTCGCTGTCCGTCCTCTGGTCGATCGTGTTCACCATCGGCCTGGGCCTGTTCATGCCGATCGAGCAGGAGGTGGCCCGACTGGTCGCCGCCCGCCGTACCGGTGGCCTGCCCCCGGGGCAGGTGCTGACCCGCGGAGCGGCGATCGCCGCCGCCATGCTGGGGTTGTTCGGATTGATCCTTCTCGGCCTGGGTGACCTGCTCACCGAACGCCTGTTCGCCGGGGACGCCTCACTGGTCTGGGTACTGGCCGGGGCGCTGGCGGCGCTGGCCGTCGCGCACACCACCCGGGGCCTCCTCTCCGGACTGCAACTGTTTCCCTGGTACGGCACCCAACTGGGCATCGACGGAGGGCTGCGGATCGGTCTGGTCGCGGCCCTGGGGCTGGCCGGGATCCGCTCCCCGTTCTGGTACGGGCTGGTGCTGGTGGTGGCTCCGCTGGTCTCGGTCGTGTGCACCGCACCGCCGGTGCTACGCGCTATCGGTGGTGGCCCACCGGCCCCGTGGCGCTCCCTGCTGCGCGGGCTCGGCCTGCTCATCGTGTCCAGCCTGCTCGCTCAGGTCGTGGTGAACATCGGCGTGATCAACGCCAAGCTCCTCAACCCTGACGACGTCGCTACCGCCGGTGCGCTGCTGTCCGCGCTGGTACTGGTCCGTATCCCGCTCTTCGTCTTCGCCTCGTTGCAGGCATCCCTGCTACCCGGTCTGGCAGCCGCCGCCACCGCTGGGAATCAGGCGGCCTTCCAGTCCCTGCTACGCCGCGCCCTGGGGATCGTCACCGCGCTGGGTGCGGTCGGTTCCGTGGTCGCCACCCTGCTCGGCCCCTGGCTGGTACGAATCCTGTTCGACGCTCCCGAGGTACTGACCCGGGTCGACTTCGCCTGGCTCTCCATCGGCACGCTGGCCTACCTGTGGGCGATGGTTCTCGGTCAGGCGATCCTGGCCCGGAACGGACACCGGGCACAGGCGCTGGCCTGGGTGGTCGGCACGATCGCCCTGGCCGCCGTCACCCTGGTCCCGATGTCGACCGCCCTACGGGTCGAGGTCGCCTACACGGTGGGCTCGATCGTGGTGGCCGCCAGCATGGCCGTACTGCTCCGCCGTTCGACGCAAACGATCAGTCCAGTGCCGCCCCTCGAAACCGTGGCGTCTTCCCTCGCCCCCGGAGACTACCGTTGACCCCACCACTCGTAACCGCGGTGATGCTCGCCTACGGTGCCGAGCCATGGCTCGCTGACGCCGCCCGCGCCGTCCTGGCCAGCAACGACGTAGAGGTAGACCTCGTCGTCGTCGACAACGGCTGTACCGGTGACGGCGTGGAGGTGGTCAAGGGCCTCGCCGGGGTACGCGTCCTGCGGCCGGAGGAGAACACCGGCTACTCGGGCGGCTGCCGGGTCGGCGCGGCCGAGGCGACCGGCGACTTCCTGGTCTTCGTCAACTCCGACGCGATCGTCGAGCCGGACGCCCTGGCCAAGATCGTCGCGGTCGCCGCCGAGGACGGTGTCGGCGCGGCGATGGCCTCGATCCGCTTGGCCGACCGGCCCGACACGATCAACACCTCCGGCAACCCACTGCACTTCACCGGGCTGTCCTGGGCCGGCGGCAACGGTGAACCGGCCAGCCAGCACATGCAGCGGACGACCGTACCGTCGGTGAGCGGATGCTGCTTCGCCATGCGAGCCGAGGTGTGGCGACGGCTGGACGGCTTCGCAGCCGAGTACTTCGCCTACCACGAGGACACGGAGCTGAGCCTCCGGTTGTGGCAGCAGGGCTTCCGGATCGAGTACGTCCCCGACGCCGTGGTCCGCCACTACTACGAGTTCTCCCGTAACACCTTGAAGCTGTACCTGGTCGAGCGTAACCGGCTGATCACGCTGCTCACTGCCTACGAGGGCCGTACGCTGGCGGTCCTTGCGCCGATGCTGCTGACCACGGAGGTGGCGATGCTCGCCGCCTCGGTGGCCGGCGGTTGGGGTCGGCAGAAGGTACGCGGCTGGGGCTGGCTGTGGTCGAACCGGGGGTGGCTACGCGCCCGGCGGCGACAGTTGCAGTCGGAGCGGCGGGTACCCGACGGGGTCGTCGCCAAGCTGATGACCGCCAGGGTCGCCCTCAACGAGGCTGCTCCGCCCGGCATGGGACTGTTCAACCTGCTGGCCGGTGCCTACTGGAAGCTGTCCCGGCCGTTGCTGAAGCGGAGCTGATCCGCCATCGGCGCAACCAGTGCAACGCGGAAGGGCCCGCCCCACGACTGGGGCGGGCCCTTCCGCTGTTGACGTCGGCGCTCAGGATTCGGGCTGCTCGGTTTGCTTCTCCTGACCCTCCAGGTCCGCGGAGGCGGCCGAGGTGGTGGGCTTGTCGGGGCCACTCGCCGGGGCCTTCGGCTCTTCGGGGCGGCTCTCGGCTGCCACCTCCGCCTCGGCGTTCTTCGCAGCCGCGCCACCGTCGAGCAACGCGGTGAGCGCGGACCCGGTTATCCGCCGGAAGGTACGACCAACCTTGCGTCGGTCCAGAAGCGCAACCTCCAGCTGGTTGGCTGCGATCGTACGGGCGGCACCGGCTTCACCACCGACGGTACCCAGGGCCCGTACGGCCAGTTGCACCGCCTCGCTCAGCGACATGTCGGACCGGTGGTTGGTGCGCAACACACCGGAGATCGCCTCCGCCTGTCCGCCCATCGCCATGCAACCCGGTTCGTCGTTGACCGATCCGTCGTAGGTGAGCCGGTAGAGCTCGTCGTCGTCCGGCTCGGCGCCGACCTCCGCGACGCAGATCTCCACCTCGAACGGCTTCGACTGCTCGGTGAAGATCGCGCCCAGCGTCTGCGCGTACCCGTTGGCGAGCGCCCGACCGGTCACGTCACGCCGGTCGTAGCTGAACCCGTTCAGGTCGGCCATCCGCACGCCGGCCCGGCGCAGGTTCTCGAACTCGTTGTACCGGCCAACGGCTGCGAAACCGATCCGGTCATAGATCTCACTGACCTTGTGCAGGGCGCTGGAGAGGTTCTCCGCGACGAAGAGCACCCCACCCTCGTAGCTGAGTACCACCGTGCTGCGTCCTCGGGCGATGCCCTTGCGGGCCAGCTCGGAACGGTCGCGCATGATCTGCTCGGGCGAGGCGTAGAACTGCATGGCCACGGCGGCGGTTCTCCTTTGAGCTGTGGGTACGGCGTACGGGTACGGTGGGGACGGGATCAGCCGCCCGGGTTCTCCATCCGGGCTGCGACCACGGCTTCGGCGATCGATCCGGCCTCAGCGTCGGTGAGTCGGCGCGTTCCCTCGGCCGTCGCCGTCATCACCACCGGGAAGATGCGACGGGCCAGATCCGGCCCACCGGTGGCGGTGTCGTCATCGGCGGCGTCGTACAACGCCTCGACTGCGATCCGTACTGCCTCGTCGGTGCTCAGCCCGGGGCGGAACCGCTTCTTCAGCGCCGCCTTGGCGAACAACGAGCCGGACCCGATCGCGTCGTAGCCGCGCTCCTCGAAGGGGCCGCCGGTGACGTCGAAGCTGAAGATCCGACCGGCCCGGGCCGGGTCGGTGACGGACAGGTCGAAGCCGGCGAAGAGCGGGATCACGGCCAGTCCCTGCATCGCGGCTCCGAGGTTGCCACGGATCATCGCCGCCAGGCGGTTGGCCTTGCCGTCGAGGGAGAGCATCGCTCCCTCGATCTTCTCGTAGTGTTCGAGCTCGACCTGGAACAGCCGCATCATCTCGATGCCGATACCGGCCGTACCGGCGATCCCGACCAGCGAGTACGCGTCAGCGGGGTGCACCTTCTCGATGTCCCGACTGGCGATCAGGTTTCCCATGGTGGCCCGGCGGTCGCCGGCCATCACCACACCGCCCAGGCTGCTGATCGCCACGATGGTGGTGGCGTGCGGGGCGAGATCGGCGGCCATGCCTGGCGGCAGCGGCCGACGACCGGGCAACAGATCGGGGGCTGCCACGCTCAGGAACTGCGTGAAGGAGGACGTCCCCGCGTTGGTGAACACATCTGGTAGACGGCCGGATGGATCAAAACCCGCTGCCACGTGGTTCCTCTCAGGTACGTGATCGCCTCGACCGAAGGCTCCACACGTTGGTCGCGCAGAGCCGGCAAGGCCACCGTTGCGGTTGAAGCAGATTATCCCCCGGCTTCAGGCCGGACGATGATCGTGGTCCTCGTGTCCACTCCCCCGCCGGGTCACGGTCGATGGTGCTGCCGGACCACCGGAAGAGTACGCCGATACTAGCTGCGGATGATCACTGCCCGCCCTTTTGCACGTACCCCCGGACGAACTCCTCGGCGTTCTCCTCGAGTACCGAGTCGATCTCGTCGAGGAGGTCGTCCACATCCTCGGTGATCTCGGCGTGCCGCTCGGCGACCTCGGGGTTGGCCTCGGTGGTAACGTCCTCGACCTCCTCGTCCCGGCGCGCCTTGCCGGACTGGGACTGACCGCCGGTGTCACGGGTAGCCATCAGGGTGCCTCCTCCACGATCGCTTGCAGAAAACTTACCCCGTACGGCCGACGAATTGGGCGGTCGGCACTCCACATCCGGGTGCCGGCAGCCCAAGTTCGCCCGAAGCGGAAGCTGTGCCGAGTTGGCCCGCCGGCCCGCTCGGCTGACGGGCCGATCCGCATGCACTCCGAACCCGGCCAGCCGGTGCTGGACGGGAACGAGTAGACGTAGACCGAGTGTGGACACCCTGGACGGGCCGGTGGCCGGCAACCGGTCACTGTAGAGTTCGGCCACCGCGCAACCCGGAACGAGTCCGCGGAAGCCGAACCGTCGGGCCGAGCGGTCTACGCCCTGACCAGCGGTACGGACATCGCCGCACGCCTGGCGACGCGTGGCCCGGGAGATGACCAGAGGATCCCCGAAGGGGGTCAGGCTACGGGAAGCGACCCAGGATCCCACACCGGTCGGCCCAGGTGCACCCGGCCGCCTCCCGGTGCCGCCCTCACCCCCCGGTAAGTGTCTCCAGCAGGTCCTTTGCGCTCGCACACCGGTCGAAGAGCGCCCCGACGTGCTTGCGGGTGCCCCGTTCCGGCTCCATCATCGGCACACGTACCAGGGATTCCCGACCGACGTCGAAGATGACCGAGTCCCAACTGGCGGCCACGACCTCGGAGGCGTACTGGGCCAGACAGCGGCCACGGAAGTAGGCCCTGGTGTCCTCCGGGGGCTCGACCATCGCCGTACGGGTCTCCTCCTCGGGCAGCAGGGTGGCCATCGAGCCCCGGGCCACCAACCGGTGGTAGAGCCCCTTCTCCGGGCGCACGTCCGAGTACTGCAGGTCGACCAGTTGCAACTTGTGCGACGCCCACCCGAGACCCTCCCGCTCCCGGTAGCCCTCCAGCAGCCGCAGCTTGGCCACCCAGTCCAGCTCACCGGCGCACAGCATGGCATCGCGGCCCAGCCGGTCCAGCACGTTCTCCCAGCGGTCGAGCACATCGAGGGTCATCTCGTCAGCATCGCTGCCGTACCGGTCCTCGACGAACGAGCGGGCCCGCTCGAGGTAGGCCCACTGTAGGTCGAGGGCGGTCAGACGACGCCCGTCCCGCAGCCGGATCAAATGCGTCAACGAGGGATCGTGGCTGACCGCCCGCAGTTCGGCGACCGGATCGGCGATGCCGAGGTCCGGGGTGAGCGCCTTCTCCTCGATCATGGTCAGGACCAGTGCGGTGGTGCCGACCTTGAGGTAGGTGGAGATCTCCGACAGATTGGCGTCACCGATGATGACGTGCAGCCGCCGGTACTTGTCGGCGTCCGCATGCGGCTCGTCCCTGGTGTTGATGATGGGTCGCTTGAGCGTCGTCTCGAGCCCCACCTCGACTTCGAAGAAGTCGGCCCGCTGGGAGATCTGGAAGCCCGGTTGCGACCCGTCCTGACCGATGCCGACCCGGCCGGCGCCGCAGACGACCTGCCGGGTCACGAAGAACGGCGTCAGGTACGAGACGATGTCGGCGAACGGGGTCTGCCGACGCATCAGGTAGTTCTCGTGTGCGCCGTAGCTGGCGCCCTTGTTGTCGGTGTTGTTCTTGTAGAGGTGGATCGGGTGGGTGCCGGGAATGGTCGCTGCCCGCCGCGACGCCTCCGCCATCACCCGTTCTCCAGCCTTGTCCCAGCGCACCAGGTCCAGCGGGTTGGTCACCTCGGGTGTGGAGTATTCGGGGTGCGCGTGGTCGACGTAGAGCCGTGCACCGTTGGTCAGGATGACGTTGGCCAGCCCCAGGTCCTCGTCAGCGAGGGCCTCCGCCGGATCGTAGGCCGCGCCCGAGTAGGTGAACCCCCGGGCGTCCCGCAGTGGTGACTCCTCCTCGTAGTCCCACCGTGCGCGGCCACCCCGGGTCAGTTCGGGGCGTGCTCCGTAGGCGTTGACCACCTGTGAGGAGGTCACCATCGGATTGGCTCCGGTCTGGCTGGGCACCGAGATGCCGTACTCCACCTCGGTGCCCATGATCCGTCGTACGCTCATGCCACTGCCCCGCTCTGCTCGCTACAGATGCGTGACCGGGTTGGCCCGATACGCTCGCTCATGCTCTCGCCCCACTTCGCCGGCCGTGGCCTTCAGCGTAGTCCGCGATCGGCCTCCGGGACCGGTGGCGCGTCCGCATGATCGGCCGTGCCGGCTGATACCGCGGTGCCGGCGACTGCCCACCGGACCACGGGCGGGGACGGGGTGGCGGACAAAACTGCTTCGTGACCCAGCGCCTGGACACCGGTGGATGCACGCCCCGCCGCCGGCAGCACACCATCGGGATGCCCGAACGACGAGGGTCCGTGACGGAATTCCGTCACGGACCCTCGTCGGACAGCTACAGGTATTGACCGGTGTTGCTGGCAGTCTCGATGGAGCGGCCTGCCTCGGTGCCCTTGCCTCCCGAGACGAGCGTACGGATGTAGACGATCCGCTCGCCCTTCTTGCCGGAGATCCGAGCCCAGTCGTCGGGATTCGTGGTGTTGGGCAGGTCCTCGTTCTCCCGGAACTCGTCGACGCATGCGTCGAGCAGATGCTGGAGACGCAGCCCCTTACGGCCGGAGGACAGGAACTCCTTGATAGCGGACTTCTTGCCCCGGTCGACGATGTTCTGGATCATGGCACCCGAGTTGAAGTCCTTGAAGTAGAGGACCTCCTTGTCACCGTTGGCATAGGTGACCTCCAGGAACCGGTTCTCCTCGGTCTCGGAGTACATCCGCAGCACCACGGCTTCGATCATGGCAGCGACGGTGGCCTGGGCATCGCCACCGTGCTCCGCCAGGTCGTCCGGATGCAACGGCAGACCGGTGAGGATGTACTTGGAGAAGATGTCCTTGGCCGCTTCGGCGTCCGGACGCTCAATCTTGATCTTTACGTCCAGTCGCCCCGGACGCAGGATCGCCGGGTCGATCATGTCTTCCCGGTTGGATGCGCCGATGACGATGACATTCTCCAGCCCCTCGACGCCATCTATCTCGCTGAGCAACTGCGGGACGATGGTGTTCTCCACGTCCGAGGAGACCCCGGAGCCACGGGTACGGAAGACCGAGTCCATCTCGTCGAAGAAGACGATGACCGGAGTACCCTCGCCCGCCTTCTCCCGAGCCCGCTGGAAGACCAACCGGATGTGCCGCTCGGTCTCGCCCACGTACTTGTTGAGCAGTTCCGGGCCCTTGATGTTGAGGAAGAAGCTGGTGTGCTTCTCCTCCCCCCGCCGCTCGGCGATCTTCTTCGCCAACGAGTTGGCGACCGCCTTGGCGATCAGGGTCTTTCCACAGCCGGGCGGGCCGTAGAGCAGGATGCCCTTGGGCGGTCGCAGTTGATGCTCACGGAACAGGTCGGCATGCAGGAAGGGCAACTCCACCGCATCCCGGATCTGCTCGATCTGGGTGTGCAGGCCACCGATGTCGGTGTAGTCGACGTCGGGAACCTCCTCCAGCACCAGTTCCTCGACCTCGCTCTTGGGGATGCGCTCGTACGCGTAGGCCGAGCGCGGTTCGATCATGAGCGAGTCACCGGCGCGCAGTGGCGTGCCGATCAACGTCTCGGCAAGGTGGACGATCCGCTCCTCGTCGGCGTGGGAGATCACCAGTGCCCGGTCACCCGGACCCCCGGTGGGGTTCTCCAGCACCTCCTTGAGCATCATGACCTCGCCGACCCGCTCGTAGCCGAACGCGTCCACGATGTTGAGCGCGTCGTTGAGCAGGACTTCCTGACCTCGACGTAGCTCAGCCACCTCGAGCGAGGGCGAGACGGCGACCCGCAACTTCCGGCCACCGGTGAAGACATCCACCGTGCCGTCCTCATGCTGGGCCAGGAAGACGCCGTACCCGCTGGGCGGTTGCGCCAGCCGGTCGATCTCCTCCTTGAGCGTGACGATCTGGGCTCGGGCCTCCTTGAGAGTGCTCACGAGCCGCTCGTTGTTCTCGGTCAGCCGAGCGAGCTGCGCCTGCGTCGCCGCAAGCCGCTCCTCGAGCTGACGGACGTGTCGGGGGCTTTCGGTCAGCTTGCGCCGCACCAGAGCGAGTTCCTCCTGAAGGAACGCGACCTGGGTGGAGAGATCGTGGGCCTCCTTCTCCCACCGTGCGGCGCGCGAGTCCGCGTCGTCGCTGCGTGCCACGTCCCACCTCCCCGGGGGCTTGAACGTTCTGCCATAACACTAACCGGTATGACGCCGATTCGGTCCCATGCAACACCCTCGTCACCGAAGCTTGATCGACGTGGGGACGCCGTCCGAGGGGTCGTACCAGCTTTCGGGTACCGTCGGTGTGTTGGTAGCCGAGAACATGGGGGCGTGTCGTGACGACGCAGACCGAGACCGACGAACTGCGGGTATGGGTGGATCAGGACCTGTGCACCGGGGACGGTCTTTGCGTGCAATATGCGCCGGAGGTCTTCGAACTCGACGTCGACGGGCTAGCCTATGTCAAGGACGGCTCGGGCGAGCTCCTGATGTCCCCCGGCAGCCGGGTGGATGTGCCCGCCCACCTGCGCCTCGACGTGATCGACTCGGCGAAGGAATGCCCCGGTGAGTGCATCCACGTCGTACGCGCCCAGGACGACGTCGAGGTCGTCGGCCCCGACGTGTCCTGACGCCGACGGTCACCGGACCGGCTGACCGATCGCCGACGCGACCACCTGGGCGAACTCCCGGAGCCGGGCGATCTGTCCCGGCCCGCCGTCGTCCAGCGTCTTGCCGAACCGCAACGCGTCGTGCCGGGCCTGCATCGACCCGTCCTCCCCCGGGACCGCACCCTCGTCCATCGAGCTGAGCAGCATGTACACGTCGATGCTGTCCACCCGGACGCGCCCGCTCGGGGTACGACACATCCGTTGACGGCAGCCGACCTCGGTCACCGTCGAGACCGGAACCACCCGTAGCGAAGAGGTCATCGACCCGGCCGGACCGTCGTCCTCCGGCACGTCCTCACCGTGCCAGAGGAGCAGGCGGTGGCCGTCGCAGACGACCGCCTCCTGCCAGACCCCGTTCACCTCGTTGACGAACCGTTCGAGGGTGAACCCCAGTACCGACGCGCCCCGCAACACCCCGTCGAGCGCCTCCAGGGCCACGTCGGGGTCGCGTAGGTAGGCCCGGGCGGCAGCCTCCAGATCGTGGTACGGCGACCAGTCCGGAAACACGGCGGAGGGCTCGGCCCCACCGAACGCGGAGTCACTCATGTCCGCCTCACGTGGCTGGTGGTCACCGGCCAACCTTCTCCCCTACCGCCTCGTCGACATCGCCCACGGCGTCCTGCTGCCGGGTGGCAGCCTCCCGCAGGCCCTGTTTGCGCAGCGCGTACGCTTCCGCGCCCTTGCTCGGCTTGCGCCGCCGTGGTGGGGCGGTCACCCCGGGTGCCAGCTTCCGGGTGGAGACCAGGAACGCGGTGTGCGCGATCATCCGGTGGTCCGGACGGACCGCCAGGCCGTCGGCGTGCCAGTCCCGTACCAACGACTCCCAGGCCCGGGGCTCGGTGAATCCGCCGCGTTCGCGCAGCGCCTCGACCAGTTCCGACAGTTGCGGGGTGGTGGCCACGTAGCCGATGAAGACACCGCCGGGCACCAGCGCCCGCTCCACCAGGTCGAGCACCTCCCACGGAGCCAGCAGGTCAAGGATGATCCGGTCGAAACCGGACTCCTGGCAGGTCGCCACGTCGCCCACCTGTAGTTGCCACGTCGGCTGCGGTCCGCCGAAGAAGGACTCCACGTTACGACGGGCGATCTCGGCGAAGTCCTCCCGCAGTTCGAAGGAGTGCACCTCGCCGGTGGGACCGACGGCCCGCAGCAACGAGCAGGTCAGCGCCCCGGAACCGACGCCGGCCTCGAGCACCTTCGCCCCGGGGAAGATGTCGCCCATCGCCACGATCTGAGCGGAGTCCTTGGGGTAGATCACCTGAGCGCCGCGGGGCATGGAGAGCACGTAGTCCGAGAGCAGGGGGCGCAGCGCCAGGTAGGCCGTACCACCGGTAGAGGTCACCACGCTGCCGTCCGGCAGCCCGATGAGGGCGTCGTGCTCGAGCGCTCCCCGATGGGTGTGGAACGACTTCCCGGGCTCGAGGGTGATGGTGTGCATCCGCCCCTTGGGGTCGGTCAACTGCACCCGGTCACCTACCTGGAACGGTCCCCGGCGCGCCGCCGACGGGACCGTTGTGGGCTGGGCGGTCACGCCGCTCCCTCGATCCGTTCGACGACGCCACGGCCAATGGTGCTGCCCAAGGGGTTCCCTCGCTTCACGTTCTCATCTTTCGTTTCGGTTCCAGGAGCTGTGCCAGATCGGCGACGTACAGAACGCCGATCACATCTTCGCCTGACATCACCAGGTACTGCGCGCCCGGGTGGGTCTGCACCTCCCGGATCACCTCCTCCCCCCGGAGACCGACCGGAAGCCGGGGCACCCCGTCCAGGCCACGCGCCACCGTGTCCACCGAGACCCAGGGACGTCGGTCGACCGGTACGGCGTTGGTGGCAACCAGGTCGACCAGGGCCACCAGGGCGCCGGACGAGTCGGCGACCCCCAGCGCGGCGGCCGGTTGCCCGGCTTCCCGGCTGCGGCGCTGCGCTTCGGCCAGCGGGGTACCGGTGGGTACCGGGAACACCGGCCGGGCCATCCGAGCAAGATCGATGAGCGGGAAGCGCCGGCTGATCCGGGCCACCCGGATCGACTGGCCCGCCCCCTGCCACAGGGTGAGGGCGACCAGCAGCATCAACGCCAGGCCCAGCGGTGCGAGCACCCCCACCCAGGTCAGCAGCGCGACCAGCGCGACGGTGCCGACCGCGACCGCCCGCCCCACCCAGCCGGCCACCTCGGTGCCCAGGTGCCGGTCCCGGGTGAGCGCCCAGACCGCAGCCCGCAACGCCCGGCCGCCGTCCAACGGCAGACCCGGCAGGATGTTGAACACCGCCACGATCACATTGCTGACCGCCAACTGGAAGGCGAGCTGGTTGAACAGTGTCCGGTCGGGCAGGGCCAGGGTGGCGAGCACGGCTGCGACGCCGAGCACGGCGGAAACCGCCGGTCCGGCCAGCGACACCAGCAGGTCGACCCGCGGGCTCGGCGCATCCCGGTCCATCTCGGTGTAGCCGCCGAGCAGTTCCAGGGTGATGCCCCGGACACCGATGCCGTACCGCCGGGCGGTCAACGCGTGGCCCAGTTCGTGCAGGAACACCGAGCCGAGCAGACAGACCACGAACCCGAATCCGATCGCGTACCCGGTCAACTGGGACAGACCGAGCTGGCGACGGACGAACTCGCCGTACATCACCGTCACCAGGACTGCCAGCAGCACCATGGAGAGGTTCACATGGACCGGTACGCCGAAGACCCGGCCGAGGGTCAGTCCCGGGCGTCGGCGCGGTCGTTGACTGTCTTGCACCGGGTCGATGCTACGGAACGTCCGCAGACGCGGCCCGCCGACTGCGGCGCCCGGCCGTGCAGCGGTCTCGTCGTACCGGTGGCTTAGCCTTTCGGTCATGACGGCGGAGACGGTGACGACGCAGGCGAACGGGCAGACTCAGGATGTGCTTCAGGCACCGGTCGGCGCCTCACTCTCGCCGTCGCGGGCAGCGGACTTCAAGACCTGCCCGCTGCTCTACCGGTTCCGCAGCATCGACCGGCTTCCGGAACGCACCACACCCGAGCAGGCCCGGGGCACCCTGGTGCACGCGGTGTTGGAACACCTGTTCGACCTGCCCGCCGCCGAGCGCACCGCGGCGGCGGCGACCGAACTGATCGCTCCGCAGTGGGACCGGCTGACCACCGAGCAACCGGAGCTGACCGAGCTCTTCACCGATGCGGCAGCCGCCGCCGAGTTCCTGGAGTCCGCCCGTGGGCTGCTCGACGGCTACTTCGCCGTCGAGGACCCCCAGCGGCTCGAGCCGGCGGAGCGGGAGAGCCTGATCTCCGCCGTCGTGGACGACCAGCTACTCATCCGGGGCTATCTGGACCGGCTGGACGTCTCTCCCGACGGGGCCCTGCGGGTGGTCGACTACAAGACCGGCGGCGCCCCCCGTGAGGCGTTCGAGGCACGTGCCCTGTTCCAGCTCAAGTTCTATGCCCTGGTGTTGTGGCGGACCCGGGGCGTCGTCCCCCGGGTGCTCCGGCTGCTCTATCTGAAGGACGCCGAGATCTGCGACTACAGCCCGGACGCGGACGAGCTGGCCCGGTTCGAGCGCACCGTGGTGGCCCTGTGGCGGGCCATCGAGCAGGCCACCGCAGCCCGGGACTTCCGCCCCAAGCCAAGTCGGCTCTGCGACTGGTGCAACCACCAGGCCCACTGCCCCACCTTCGGGGGCACGCCCCCGCCGTTCCCGGAGCTGCCGTCGTCCGGCGAGGACCGCAGGAGCAGCCACCCGGCCCGGCCGATCCCGCGCCGCGGGGACGACTAGACCTCCTCCGACAGGAGGACGCCCGGCTCACCATCGGTGATGATCCTTCGGTCGCAACAACGGCTAGCGTCGCCTATATGACAGAGCGCTTCGCTGGCTGGGGCCGGAACCGGCAGTTGCTGGCCGACACCCTGCTGGCGGCCCTGCTGGCGGTGGTGCCGATCGTGCTGATCCTGCCGTTGCCCCGGGAACTGTGGCCGGACCCGTTCCTCGGGCACCTCGGCTGGACGGTGTTCTGCGCAGCCCCGGTGGTGTTACGCCGGGCTGCGCCCTGGGTCGCGGTGGCCACCGCCGTGGTGACCCTGGTCGCACCGGCGGTCTTCCAGATCGTGCCCCTCGCCCAGGCGCTCACCTTCACCGTGCTGACCTACACGATGGCGGCACAGCGTCCATTGCGGTCGGCGGTCCTCGCCGCCGTGGTGCTGTGGACCCCCGTCGCCGTACTCAACGTACTGACGTCGAACATCGACAATGCCCTCGACATCGGCCCCGGCTACCTGGTCGTGAACAACCTGCTGACGGCGCTCGTCTCGTTCTTCGTCGGTCGCACGGTGCACGCCCGCCGGGCCGCCAACCTCGTGCTGCAGGAGCGGGCGCGGGTCGCGGAGGAGAACCAGCGCTCCCTGGCCGAGCAGGCGGTCGCCGACGAACGCCGACGCATCGCCCGCGAGCTGCACGACGTGGTGGCCCACCACGTGAGCGTGATGGGTGTGCTGGCCACCGGTGCCCGGCGGGTACTCAAGCGTGATCCGGTGTCGGCCGACGAGGCGTTGGGCACCATCGAGGACACCAGCCGTACGACGTTGCGCGAGATGCGGCGGTTGCTCGACGTACTGCGTACGGACGCGGAACCGGCTGCCGACCTGACCCCGCAACCGGGGTTGACCGGCATAGCGGCCCTGGTGGAGCAGGTTCGCGAGGCCGGGCTGCCGGTGTCCCTACGGGTGGACGGGTCGCCCGGCCTACTGGACCCCGGTGTGGCGCTGACCATCTTCCGGATCGTGCAGGAGGCACTGACCAACGCGCTCAAGCACGCCGGTGCGGCCACCGCCGAGGTCCGGCTCAGCTTCGGCGTGTACTGGCTGATCGTTGAGATATTCGACACCGGACGGGGTCCGGGTCCGGCCCCGAGCCGGGTCGGGCACGGCCTAGTCGGTATGCGGGAACGGGTCGCCCTCTACGGTGGAACCCTGCGCACCGGACCACGGCCGGGCGGCGGCTTCCGGGTGTACGCGAAACTTCCGATGGAGCAACTGGGCGCAGCAGGTAACGAGGGGACGGCATGACCGACAGGGCAACACCGACGCGACCGGTGCGTATCCTCCTCGTCGACGACCAGCCGCTACTGCGTACCGGGTTCCGTATGGTGCTCGGCGCGGAGGATGACCTGGACATCGTGGGCGAGGCCGGGGATGGCGTCGACGCCGTCGACCTGGCCCGCCGGCTGCTCCCCGACGTGGTCCTGATGGACATCCGGATGCCCCGGCTGGACGGGGTGGCTGCCACCCGGGCGATCGTCGATGCCCGGCTGCCGGTACGGGTGCTCATCCTGACCACGTTCGACCTCGACGAGTACGTCGTCGGCGCGCTGCGGGCCGGGGCCAGCGGCTTCCTGGCCAAGGACGTGCCGGCCGAGGATCTGGTGACGGCGATCCGTACCGTCGCCGCCGGGGACGCGGTGGTCGCCCCGCGCATCCTGAAACGGCTGCTGGACCGGTTCGCCGACACGCTGCCGGACCCGTCGGCCACTCCGCCGAAGGCGTTGAACGTGCTGACCGAACGGGAACGGGAGGTCCTGGTGCAGGTCGCCCGGGGGCTGTCCAATGCGGAGATCGCCCGTGCCCTCTCGGTGAGCGAAACCACGATCAAGACGCACGTCGGGCACGTGCTGACCAAGCTCGGCCTGCGCGACCGGGTACAGGCCGTGGTCCTGGCCTACGAGTCCGGCCTGGTACGCCCCGGCAGCTGAGCCGCCGGACCATCGCCCCACGCCGGCGTGGGGTCCGTCGCCGGGCGGGCCGACGGCCAGGGGCATGACTCACGCCCGCCAGCCTTCGTTGCCGCACCGGCTGGTCCCTGTCACCTGACCGACAGGGCCCGGAGGATGCGACGTACCCGTTCTCCTCCTGTCACCTGACCGACAGGGCCCGGAGGATGCGGGGTACCGGTTCTCCTCCTCAGGTGGGATGGCGTCCGCTGCGATGGTCGTAGGCGAAGACCGTTCCGACGTACGACGGTTCAGGGCAATGTTGCGCCTAGTTTGAATACAGACGGTGACCGCCGTCGGCCGCACGGGGGGACGATGCGGCACGGTTCCGGTGCGCGCTAGCAGTCGGGGGCAACCCTGATCCGGCATCGGGGCTCACCCGCAGCGGGAAATCCGCGTAGTGCTCCCTCCGAAGGTGGACGGATCAGGCTCAGCTGACACCGACGATTGACATCGCCGGCCGGATCGAGGGATCCGGCCGGTCCACGGCTTCGGTGAAAGGACGTTCCAGTGACTGCGACGGTAGTCCGCGCTCCGCAGGCAGCGGCCCGTGCAAACGACGTGTGGAAGGTGTACGGGTCGGGCGAGGCTCAGGTGATCGCGCTGCGCGGCGTCAGTGCCGAGTTCGAGAGCGGCCGGTTCACGGCGATCATGGGACCTTCCGGCTCGGGCAAGTCCACCCTGATGCACTGCCTCGCCGGGCTCGACTCGGTGACCCGGGGTGAGGCGTGGGTCGGCGACACCCGGATCACCGGACTCGGTGACAGCGGCCTGACCAACCTCCGCCGCGACAAGATCGGCTTCATCTTCCAGCAGTTCAACCTGCTGCCCACGCTCACCGCCAAGGAGAACATCCTGCTGCCGTTGTCGATCGCCGGCCGCAAACCCGACCCGGCCTGGTACGACATCGTGATCCGGACGGTGGGTCTGGCCGACCGGCTGGGGCACCGCCCCAACCAGCTCTCCGGCGGTCAGCAGCAGCGCGTGGCCTGTGCCCGGGCCCTCGTCTCCCGCCCTGAGGTGATCTTCGCCGACGAGCCGACCGGTAACCTCGACTCCCGCTCCGGTGCCGAGGTCCTCGGCTTCCTGCGCAACTCCGTACGCGAACACGGGCAGACGATCATCATGGTCACCCACGACCCGGTCGCCGCGTCGTACGCCGACCGGGTGGTCTTCCTGGCCGACGGTCAGATCGTCTCCGAACTGATCGAGCCGACGCCGGAGACCGTGCTGGACACGATGAAAAAGCTCGACTCGCTCACCGAGGCGGCCAACTGATGCTGCGGGCGACCCTGCGGAGCCTGCTGGCCCGCAAACTACGACTGCTGCTGTCCGCCCTGGCGGTGGTGCTGGGCGTCATGTTCGTCTCCGGCGCGTTCGTGCTGACCGACACCCTCGGGCGCTCGTTCGACTCGGTGTTCGCCGACGCCTACGCCGAGACCGACGTGGAGGTCAGCGCCAAGCCGAAGATCGCGACCAGTGAACTCGAAGGCGAGCAGGTGGCCACCACCTTCCCGGCGGCGACGCTGGACAGGGTCCGCGCGGTGCCCGGTGTCGAGCAGGCGACCGGACTGGCCGCCGCCGACGGGGCCCGGGTCATCGGCCGCAACGGCAAGGTGCTGGTCTCGTTCGGGCCACCGCAGCTGGGCAGCAACTGGACCGGTGAGAGCGATCTGGTCCAGTTGCGCGAGGGCCGGGGACCGACCGCCGACGACGAGATCGTGGTCAACGTGACCGTCGCCGAGGCTGCCAAGCTGGCCGTCGGCGACCGGGTGGGCGTACTCACCCTGGAACCCAAACGCGAGTTCACCGTGGTCGGCATCTTCGGCTACAGCGGTGGCCGGGACAGCCTCGGCGGGGTGCAGGAGGTCGGCTTCACCGAACGCGCCGCACAGCAGTTGATGCTCGGCGAGACCGGCGTCTACAGCACGATCAGCGTACGGGCGGCCAAGGGGGTCGATCCGGCGAAACTGCGCGACGACGTGGCCGCCGCCCTCGGGGACGGATACGTGGTGAAGACCGGTGAACAGCTCTCGAAGGATGCCGCCTCCGGGTTGAAGGAGGGCCTCGGCTTCTTCAACAAGATCCTGCTCGGCTTCGCCGGGGTGGCGTTGTTCGTCGGCATCTTCCTGATCCTCAACACCTTCTCGATCATCATCGCCCAACGCACCCGGGAACTGGCCCTGATGCGGGCGATGGGGGCCAGCCGCCGTCAGATGATCGGCTCGGTGCTGCTGGAGGCCGTCGCCATCGGCCTGGTGGCCTCGGTGCTCGGCCTGGGTGCCGGGATCGGTGTGGGCGCGCTACTGGCCTTCGTCTTCGGGCAGATGGCGGGTGGGCTGACGCTGGCCGGCCTGGGTGTACCACCGACCGCGGTGGTGAGCGCGTTCGTCGTCGGTCTGCTGGTGACCGTGGTCGCCGCGGTCCTGCCGGCGCTACGGGCCTCCCGTATCCCGCCGATCGCCGCGATGCAGGAGGTCGCCACCCCGGACCGGCCGTTGACCCGGATCACCGTGGCCGGCGCGGTGGTGGGCGCCGTGGGCGGAACGCTGCTTGCCCTGGGGCTGAGCGACAACGCCGGCGACAACACGCTCTGGACGATCCTCGGCGGAGTGCTGATCTCCTTCATCGGTGTGGCGCTGCTGACCCCGATGATCAGCCGGCCGGTGGTGTCGCTGCTCGGCCGCCTGTTCGCCTGGTCGGTGCCGGGCAAGCTGGGTCGGCTCAACTCGGGTCGCAATCCGCGTCGTACGGCGATCACCGCCGCCGCCCTGATGGTCGGCATCGCCCTGGTCACCGGGGTGAGCGTCATCATCACCTCGGCCAAGAGCAGCCTGACCGCGCTGGCCGAGGACACCATCCAGGCGGAACTGGTCATCGCCGGTAACCAGACCGGGCCCCGGCCGCCGAGTTTCGACCCGGCGGTGCTGGACCGGGCTGCGGCCGTACCGGGGGTCAAGGCGGTGGCCGGCCTGTACGGTGACGTGGCGATGGTCGGCGGACAGCGGACGTACGTGAGCGCGACCAGCAACGTGCCGGCGCTGCGGGACATCTTCAAGGCCACGCCCACCGCCGGCAGCATCGACGCACTGGGACCGAACCAGCTCATGGTCGACGCGGGCACCGCGAAGGAACACAACCTGTCGGTCGGCTCCACCGTGCCGGTGCAGCTGTCCCGGGGTGACCCGCAGACCTACACGGTGACCGGCATCTACGCCGAGACGGACCTGTTCGGCGGGTTCGTGCTGCCGGCCGGGGCGGCGGCGAACTTCGCGGTGCCGATGCCGACGCAGGCGTACCTCCAGCTGACCCCGGGCACCTCGGTCGACCGGGTGCTCCCGCAGGTCGAGGCGCTGCTGGCAGACAGTCCGGAGGTGTCGGTCGCCGACCGGGCAGCCTTCATCGAGCAGCAGACCGGCATGTTCGACCAGCTCCTGATGATGATCCAGGTGCTGCTGGCGCTGGCCATCCTGATCGCCGTACTCGGCATCATCAACACGCTGGCTCTGTCGGTGCTGGAACGGACCCGCGAGCTGGGCCTGCTGCGGGCCATCGGCCTCCGGCGTGGTCAGACGATGCGCATGGTGACCGTCGAGTCCGTGGTGATCTCGGTGTTCGGGGCGCTGCTCGGCGTCGTGGTCGGTACCGGCCTCGGCGCGGCGGTGGTCCAGGCGCTGAGCGAGGACGGCATCGGCGATGTGGTTCTCCCCTGGTCGCAGATGGGGCTCTACGTGGGGCTGGCAGCCGTCATCGGAGTGGTCGCCGCAGTGCTGCCGGCGATCCGCGCCGCGAGGATCAACGTCCTCGGGGCGATCGCCCACGACTAGCTCGGATCGGGGGTGCAGGTGGGGCGGTGTCGCGAGGGGGCACCGCCCCACCTCCATGTTCCCCGTGATCAGGGCGCGACTCGCGTGATCAGGGAGCGACTCGCGAGGGTCGACGCGCCAACCCGTCGGGCCAGGGTCAACGCGTCAGCAGGCCGGTCAGCAACTCCAGGTCCGCGTTGGCCAGGCTCTCCAACAGGTGTACGCCCTCCGTCACGTCCAACGGCACCTCACCGGGCACGGCCAGCACCGCAGCGCCGGCGGCCAGCGCACTGGTCACACCGGCCGGCGAATCCTCGATCGCCACGCACCGCCCGATCGGCACCGCCAGCAGCCGGGCCGCCGTCAGGTAGGGCAACGGATCGGGCTTCTGCGCGATCACCTCGTCGCCGCAGACCACCACGTCGAACCGGTCCCGGCCGAGGGTGTCGAGGGCGACGTCGACCAGCACCCGAGCGGTCGAGGTGACCAGGGCGGTGGGAATGCCGGCGACGCGTACCGCCTGGAGCAGGGCCAGCGCCCCGGGACGCCAGGGCAGCCCGTCGACGAACAGTTCGGCGACCCGCTGCTCCAACCAGGCGGTGCCGGCTGCCGGGTCACGCCATGGCTGGCCGAGGTCGTCGTGCAGGATCTGCATCGAAACGGGCATACTGGTGCCGACCATCGCCAGCCGGGCGGCCGGCGACAGGTTGCCACCGTAGTTCTCGGCCAACTCGTGCAGCGCGATCTCCCAGAGCCGTTCGCTGTCGACGAGCGTGCCGTCCATGTCGAAAAGTACCGCAGCCGGGTAGCTGGACAGGGTGTCCTCCTGGAGAAGTGCCGCCCCGGTCACCCCACCGTCGGGCGAGGTGGGGTTCCTGCCACCCCGGTTACCGGAGCCGGTTTCCCCGATCATCCCCCGGCGGACGGCCGTGCCACCAGCAGCGACCATCGGATGTGGCCCGTACCTCAGCTCCCGGCTGGTGGCACGGCAGCGGCCAGCGGCGTCCAGTGGCCGATCGCCTTGACCGGTACGAGCAGGGTGCTCGTCGCCGGCCGGACCGTAGCCAGCGGGGGCAGGGTCAGCGTGTAGTCCCGAACGATCGTCGCCACGGCGATGGCCAACTGCACCGGTCCCAGCCGGGCCCCCGGGCAGATCCGGGTGCCCGCGCCGAACGGCAGGTACGCGTGCTCGGTGTGCGGCCGGGCCCCGGTCAGCCATCGCTCCGGGTGGAACACCTCGGGATCGGTCCAGTGGCGCGGGTCCCGATGGATCAGATAGGGACTGAAGAGCACCCGCTCACCGGCCCGCAGCCGGTGCGGTCCGAACGGGGTGGGAACGACCGCGGTCCGGCCCATCATCCAGTTCGGCGGGTGCATCCGCAGCGTCTCCTTGAGTACGGCGGAGGTCAGCGGCCAGTCCTCGCCGGGGAGCCGGTCGGGGCGGACCGGGGTGGTGGCGATCTCCTCCCGTACCGCCCGCAGCAGGTTCGGCTGCTCGGCGAGGCTCAGCAGGCACCAGGCCAGGGCCGCGCCGGCCGGGCCGTGCGACGTGACGATGAGCAGCCGGACCACTCCGACGATCTCCCGGTCCGGCAGGTTGAGTGGATGGTCCAGCAGTCGGTCGAGCACGTCCCGGGGCGTGTCCGGGCGGGGTGCGGCCCGGCGACGGCGAACCAGGTCGGTCAGCAACTCCACCAGGCCGGTGTTGAGCGCCCGGGCGCGGCGGGCCACCGGTCGACGCCCGATCGGCAGTCGGGACTCGTTGCTGTCGGTGACCTCGAGCGAGGCCCAGAACACCTCTTCGACCGCGCTGGCCACCTCGTCCACGTCATCGTCCCCGCCGCCGATGCAGTAGTCGGCGGTGGCGGTGCCGAGCAGCCGCTGTGCCTCGAAGAAGAGGTCGACCTCCCGGCCGGCCAGCAGGCTGACGGTACGACTCATCCGCTGCTCGATCCGCCCGACGTGGGCCAGCAGCACCGGCCGGACGACGCCCCGGTTGAGGTAGCGGCGTACCGACATCCACTCCGGTAGCCCGGCGAGAAGCTCCTGCCGCCCCCGCCGGCCGCCTACGAAGGAGTTGTCGAGGATGAAGTCGGCGTTCGTCTCCACCAGGACGTGGTGCACGAGTCGTGGATCGTGCACCACGATGCTCTCCGGGTCCAGCCGTACCACGTCGCCGTACTCGGCCCGGGTCCCGATCATCCAGCCGAGCGGGTCATCCTCGTAGTCGAGAGCGGAGCCCACGTAGGGCAGCCCTCTGGGGCCCGGCACCTCGACGGCTCCGGATTCTCCATCGGGGCGTCTACCCAGACCCAGACGCGTCAGCCACGACACCGGACCGCTCCCTACGCATCGTCGTATGTCCAGGCACACCGATGTCCATCGCCAGGTCGGGCCATCCGGGTGAGCCCGGGCTGCTGACCAGGACGGTGGACATCGGAGTGCTGGTACCGGTCAGTAGATCGGGTAGTAGTACCAGATGCCCCGAGTAGCGCGGGTCGCGCGCCGCTTGACTGCGGTCAGGTAGCGAACCATGTCGTCTCCCTCCAGCTCCATCGAAGAGTCAATGCATGGAAATTGCTAGATAGCTTAGACAGCTGAGGTCAATCAGCACCAGCCCCAGATTCATCTCAGCTCACAGGCGGCCAGTGACCGCTGGTAGCCGGCGAAGAAGGAGTCGTTGCGCTGCTGCGCCGTACCGTGGGCGCCCGGGGCGAACCAGGGCTGCCCTGGGTCGTCGGCGACCGAGACCAGCCCGTTACGCAACTCCTCGAGGTCACCATCGGCCAGGGCCAGCGTCCGAGCCTTCACCGAGTCACCGATGTACGCCCCGGCCATGCAGTCGGCCTGCAACTCCTGCTGGATCGTGAACTCGTAGCGGATACCCAGCCGTACCTGGACACCGTGGGCGTACTCGTGGCCGAGCAGATAGAACAGGAACGCGTCGCCGATCTGCCGGAACGCCGCCACCGCCCAGTTGACGTCGTACGCGATGAAGTCCCCGGCCGGGCAGTAGACGGCATTGTTACGCGGTACCGCCTCCCCGGCACAGGACAGTTCCCCGTCCCGCTGATAGGTCAGCACCCGCCGGATCGCCTCGAAGTCCCGCCCGGACTCCTCGAACCGCTGCTGCCAATACCGTTCGGCGACCTCGACCGCTCCCTGGATGTCACGCTCGAACTCGTCGACCGTCATCGTGCCGTCGTCAGTCCCGCCGGAGGCGGCCGACGAGTCCGGTGCCCCACCCGGACGTTCCCCACCGGGACTCAACCCGCAGGCCAACGCCACGACCAGTACGACCAGCAGACCCCCCACGGTGAGCATCCGCTTCGACGGACGCCCCGAAGTTCCCACCACCACCGGTACCCTCCTCGCTACCTGGTGACACCGGACCATGCCGATGATTCCCGCCCGTACCCCGGCCCACCACCTTCCACCGGCCCATGTCGCACGATCCGCCACCTCGGGTACCGCCCGGCCGGACCCCATCCACCGACACCGGCACAATCCGGTGGCAGCACGGCCTGTACGGCCGGGGCAAGCGAGACCGCGACGGTCGCGAACTCCAGGTCGTCCACGTGGAGGACCGGCGGCCACGACCGGCCGGGCAGTGAGTCACAAGGGACGGTGACCGGGCCGGGCATTCCCCGCGTTCCGGTAGGTCAGCCCCTTTTGGATCTTGCACGTCCAAAGCGTGCCCGAACGCCAGACTTCGCACTCCACAGCGGATGGTGCGGCGGCGATCTGGGTTCCGCGAGGCCAGCCCGGAGGAGTACCGTACTCGCACTATCGCTCCGTCCCCGAGATGGTCCTCGGCGGCGACGACCACTACCACCATTCGCTGTGGCCGTCGACCATGCCGTACCTCTTCTCAATGATGCTGCCCATGGAGGCCAGAGGTGACAGTCGCAACGGCACGGTTGGGGTTCGGGGTCACGTTCACCGACCACATGGTGGTGGCCAACTGGAGCCAGGCCACCGGCTGGACACCACTGTCGCTGACCCGCAACGCGCCGCTGAGCCTGCATCCGGCCGCCATGTCCCTGCACTACGGCCAGGCCATCTTCGAGGGCCTCAAGGCGTACCGGCAACCCGACGGGACGGCGGCTCTGTTCACCCCGCACCGCAACGCGGAGCGGTTCGCCCGTAGCGCGGCACGGTTGGCCATGCCACAACTGCCACCCGACGCCTTCATCGAGGCGTGCGAACTCCTGGTACGCGCCGACGCCGAGGCGATTCCCGGCGGATTCGGGCAGAGCCTCTACCTACGTCCCTTCATGATCGCCACCGAGGCCAGCCTCGGCGTACGCGCCGCCACGGAGTACCTCTTCGCCGTGATCGCTTCACCCGTGGACCACTTCTTCGCCTCGGGGGCCGCCGCCATCGACGTGTGGTGCGAGAGCCGACACTCCCGCGCCGCCAGCGGTGGCACCGGTGAGGCGAAGTGCGCCGGAAACTACGCCGGCAGCATGCCGGCCAAGGCCGCAGCCGTCGCCCGTGGCTGCCACGAGGTGCTGTGGCTCGACGCGGCCGAGGGCAACTGGGTCGAGGAACTCAGCGCGATGAACTTCTTCTGCGTCCGGCAACCGGCGGGCGACCAGCCCGAACTCCTCACCCCGCCGCTCGGCGGCACCATCCTGCACGGCTCGACCAGGGCCGCGCTCCTGACCCTGGCCGGTGACCACGGTGTCAAGGTGACCGAGCGCCCGATCGCGCTGGCGGAACTCCTCGACCCCGACTCCCCGATCACCGAGGCGTTCGCCTGCGGCACCGCCGCCACGGTCGTACCGATCGGCGGCTTCGCCAGCGAGAACGGCCAACGCCGGTTGCCGACCGAGGGTGTGGGTCCGGTGACCACGATGATGCTCGAGGCCCTGATGGCGATCCAGTACGGGCGCTCGCCGGATACCCACCGCTGGATGCACCGGGTCGACGGCGTCAGCCTGCCCTGAGCCCGGGTGGAGCGGAGGCACAGGGCGTGCCTCCGCTCCACCGTCACTTGGCGTTGAAGTAGCTCGCCTCCGGGTGGTGGACGACGATCGCGTCGGTGGCCTGCTCCGGCACCAACTGGAACTCCTCCGACAGCTGCACACCGATCCGCTCCGCACCGAGCAGGTCGACGACCTTCGCCCGGTCCTCCAGATCCGGACACGCCGGATACCCGAAGGCGTACCGGCAGCCCCGGTAGTCGGTGCGTAGCAGACCCGCCAGGTCGGCCGGATCGTCGTCGGCCACCGTACGGCCACCGGGCAACACCAGCTCGGTACGGATCCGGCGGTGCCAGTACTCGGCCAGCGCCTCGGTGAGCTGCACGGAGAGGCCGTGCACCTCCAGATAGTCGCGGTACTCGTCGCGGGCGAACATCTTCGCCGTGTACTCGCTGATCGGCTGCCCCACGGTGACCAGTTGCAGCGCCACCACGTCCAACGTCTCCCCACGCGGCTTGAAGAAGTCCGCCAGGCACAACCGCCGTTCCTGCCGCTGCCTGGGGAACGCGAACCGGGCCCGCTCGGCATGCCCGTTCTCGTCGAGCACGACCAACTCGTTGCCCTCCGAGTAGGCCGGGAAGAAGCCGTAGACGACGGCCGCCTCCAGCACCTTGTCGGCGGCCAACCGGTCCAACCAGTACCGCAGCCGGGGCCGTCCCTCGGTCTCCACGAGTTCCTCGTAGGACGGTCCCGACCCGCCCCGGGCACCCCGTAGACCCCACTGCCCGAGGAAGGTGGCCCGTTCGTCGAGCAGCGCCGCGTAGTCGGCCAACGGAATGCCCTTCACCACCCGGGTCCCGAAGAACGCCGGCGTCGGCACGTCGACGTCGGCGGCGACGTCGGAGCGTACCGATGCGTCGTTGAGATCGGGCAACGCCTCCGTGACCATTGCGCGCTGCCGCTCCCGGCGGGCCCTACGCGCCGCCAACGCCGCCTCCCGCTCCGGATCGACCAGCGCCACCCCGCCACGCTTGGCCGCCATCACCCGGTCCATCAGGGACAGCCCCTCGAACGCGTCCCGGGCGTAGTGCACCTGACCGGGGAACATCGAGCGCAGGTCGTCCTCGACGTAGGCGCGGGTCAGCGCGGCACCACCCAACAGCACCGGCCACCGCTCGGCCACGCCCCGGGTGGTCATCTCCTCGAGGTTCTCCTTCATGATGACCGTGCTCTTGACCAGCAGGCCGGACATCCCGATGGCGTCGGCACCGTGCTGCTCGGCCGCCTCCAGGATCGCGTTGATCGGCTGCTTGATCCCGATGTTGACGACCTCGTAGCCGTTGTTGGACAGGATGATGTCCACCAGGTTCTTGCCGATGTCGTGCACGTCGCCCTTGACCGTGGCCAGGACGATCCGCCCCTTACCGGCGTCCTCGGTCTTGTCCATGTGCGGTTCGAGGTACGCCACCGCGGTCTTCATCACCTCGGCCGACTGCAGGACGAACGGCAGCTGCATCTGACCGGAGCCGAACAGCTCACCGACGACCTTCATCCCGTCGAGCAGGATCTCATTGATGATCACCAGCGCGGTCCTCGTGGTCAGCGCCTCATCGAGGTCGGCCTCCAGGCCGTTGCGCTCACCGTCGATGATGCGCCGCTTGAGCCGCTCGTCCAGGGGCAGGGCGGCAAGCTCCTCGGCGCGGCTGGCCCGGGCCGAGGCGGCGTCGACTCCCTCGAACAGCTCGATGAACCGCTGGACCGGGTCGTACCCCTCCCGACGCCGGTCGTACACCAGATCCAGCGCCACCTCGCGCTGCTCGTCGGGGATCTTGGACATCGGCAGGATCTTGCTGGCGTGCACGATGGCACTGGTCAAGCCGGCCTGCACACACTCGTGCAGGAACACCGAGTTGAGCACCTGTCGGGCCGCCGGGTTGAGGCCGAACGACACGTTTGAGACACCGAGGGTGAAGTTGACGCCGGGGTAGCGGCGGGCGATCTCCCGGATCGCCTCGATCGTCTCCATGCCGTCCCGACGGGTCTCCTCCTGACCGGTGGCGATCGGGAAGGTCAACGCGTCGATCAGGATGTCGGACAGCGCCAGCCCCCACCGGCCGGTCAGGTCCTCGATGAGTCGCTCGGCGACGCGTACCTTCCACTCGGCCGTCCGGGCCTGCCCCTCCTCGTCGATCAGCAACGCCACGACCGCCGCGCCGTGCTCCTTGATGATCGGCATCACCCGGGCATAGCGGGAGGTCGGTCCATCGCCGTCCTCGAAGTTGACCGAGTTGACCACACAGCGGCCACCCAGCATCTCCAACCCGGCCTCGATCACCGCCGGCTCGGTGGAGTCCAGCATGATCGGCAGGGTGGACGCGGTGGCGAATCGGCCGGCCAACTCCCGCATGTCCTGCGTACCGTCCCGGCCGACGTAGTCGACGCACAGGTCGAGCAGGTGGGAGCCGTCCCGGGCCTGACCCCGGGCGATCTCCACGCAGGCCTGCCAGTCCCCGGACAGCATCGCCTCCCGGAACGCCTTGGAGCCGTTGGCGTTGGTCCGCTCACCCACCATCAGGACGCTGGCGTCCTGCGCGAACGGCACGTGGTGGTAGATCGACGAGACGCCCCGGTCCACGCGGGGTTGCCGGGGCGCCGGCGCGGTGCCGTGCAGCCGCTCGTACACGGCCCGGATGTGCTCGGGCGTGGTCCCACAGCAACCACCGACCAGGGATACGCCGTACTCGTTGACGAACCGGTCGAGCGCCTCGGCCAACTCCTCCGCCGTGAGCGGGTAGTAGGCCCCGTTGGCGGTCAACTGGGGCAGTCCGGCATTGGGCATCACCGACAGCGGGACCCGGGCGTGCTGCGACAGGTAGCGCAGGTGCTCACTCATCTCCGCCGGCCCGGTGGCGCAGTTGAGGCCGATCAGGTCGATACCGAGTGGCTCCAGGGCGGTCAACGCAGCACCGATCTCACTGCCCAGCAGCATCGTACCGGTGGTCTCCACCGTGACGTGGCAGATCAACGGCACGCTACGTCCCGCCTCGGCCATCGCCCGCCGCGCGCCGACCACCGCCGCCTTCACCTGCAACAGGTCCTGGCAGGTCTCCACGATCAGCGCGTCGACCCCACCGGTCAGCAGGCCCGTCGCGTTGTCCAGGTACGCCTGTCGCAGGGTGGCGTAGCTGCTGTGCCCGAGGGTGGGCAGCTTGGTGCCGGGACCCACCGAGCCCAGGACGAACCGGGGCCGGTCCGGGGTCGACCACTGATCGGCCACCTCGCGGGCCAACCGGGCACCAGCTTCGGACAATTCGACGATCCGGTGCTGGATGTCGTACTCCCCCAGGTTGCCGAGGTTGGCGCCGAAAGTGTTCGTTTCGACACAGTCGGCACCGGCGGCGAAGTACGCGTCGTGCACCGACCGGACCACGTCCGGCCGGGTGACGTTGAGGATCTCGTTGCAGCCCTCGTGACCTTGGAAGTCGTCCAGGCTCAGGTCGGTCGCCTGCAGCATCGTCCCCATCGCCCCATCGGCGACGAGAACCCGGCTGGCCAGCGCATCAAGCAGCGAAGTCTGCATTTAGCCAGGCTAATACCCGGGCACTCCGGTCAGCAGGCGGCAGGCATACCCTCCCACATACTGTGACCCGAATCGCCCCTGCCCGATCCGTGCCCGTACGTCCCGACCCTACCGGCACCACCGACCGGCGCGGCCAGCGGGCCGCATCCCGATCAGGCACGTAGGCTGACAGACGTGAAGGACAACAGGGACGCCACCACCGGACACCACGCGAAGATCGTCGTACGTGGTACCCGGGCCGGCGTGCGCAGCGAGGTGACGGCGTGACCGAGTTCGACGGGCTGCCCGTACTGCGGTCGCCGGTGGCCATCGCGGCCTTCGAGGGCTGGAACGACGCGGCCGATGCCTCCACCGCCGCGGTCGAACACCTGGAGCAGGTCTGGCAGGCGCGGGAGATCACCGCCCTGGACCCGGAGGAGTTCTACGACTTCCAGGTGAGCCGGCCGACGATCGCCATGGCCGAGGGCGAGACCCGCCGCATCGAGTGGCCGACCACCCACTTCATGGTCGCCAGCCCGGAGGGCACCGAGCGGGATGTCGTGCTGATCCGCGGCATCGAGCCGAGCATGCGCTGGCGGACCTTCTGCGAACAGATCCTGGAGGTCTGCCACAGCCTGGAGGTCAACCGGATCGTCCTCCTCGGGGCGCTGCTGGCCGACGTGCCCTACACCCGCCCGCTGCCGATCAGCGGCAGCGCCTCGGTACGGGACACCGCCGAGCGCTACCAGCTGACCCCGACCCGCTACGACGGCCCGACCGGGATCGTCGGCGTACTCCATGAGGCGGCCACCCGGGCCGAGGTCGACGCGGTCTCCTTCTGGGTGCACGTGCCGCACTACGCCAACAACCCGCCCTGCCCGAAGGCCACCCTGGCGCTGCTGCACCGGGTCGAGGAGGTGCTCGACCTGCCGGTGCCGGTGGCCGACCTGGCCGAGGAGTCGGCCGAATGGGAGCAGCGGGTACGCTCCGCCGCCGAGCAGGATGCCGAACTCGGCGAGTACGTCCGGGAGTTGGAGGAACGGGTCGGCGATGCGGGTATCCAGCCGCTGACCGGTGACGAGATCGCTCAGGAGTTCGAGAAGTACCTGCGACGCCGGGGCGGTTCAGCCGGTCCCACCGCCGGATCGTGGTGAGGTCGCGGGTCTGACCCCGCTCCCGGCATCAGACCTGCGACCGACCGACTTCCATGGCAGCCGAGCCGGACACCCCGTCAGCACGCCGCCGCCATGTCATATAGCTGACACATCCGCCTCGTCGATGCAGTTAAATGATCACATGTTTGCATGATCACCCCAACTCCCCTGATGCAACTCGTGAGTGGCTTCTGGAGCTTCAAGACCTTGGCAGTGGCGGTCGAGTTCGACCTGTTCACCCGCCTGGCGGGCGGCCGGACCGTCACCGTACGGGAAATGGGCCCCGAGTTCGGCCTGGCCGAGCGGCCGGCCGACCTGCTGCTTTCCGCGTGCGCGTCCCTCGGCCTGCTCGACAAGGCCGGTGACGGTTACCGCAACTCCGCGCTGGCCGAGGAGTTCCTGGTCAAGGGCCGCCCCTACTACTTCGGCGGCCAGGTGCGCTACTGCGACGAGCGGACCTACCTGCCCTGGCACCGGGTGCGCGATGCGCTGCGGACCGACCGTCCGATCACCTGGGATCCGGACACCCAGGAGTCGCTCTTCGACGGCAGCGATCCCGGCATGCTGGCGCTGTTCTGGGACGCCATGTACTCGACCTCGATCTTCACGGCGAGGGCCCTGTCCGAGGCGTACGACTTCAGCGGACACCGGAAGCTGCTCGACGTCGGTGGCGGTGCCGGTGCCTTCCCGATCGAACTCTGCCGACGGCTTCCCGAACTACGTGCGACGATCTTCGATCTGCCACACGTATGCCTGCTGGCCGACAAGAAAATCGCCGAAGCCGGGCTCAGCGGGAACATCGGGACGAGCGCCGGCAACTTCCTGACCGATCCCGAGTTGCCCACCGGGCACGACGTCATCCTGCTGAGCATGATCCTGCACGACTGGGACGAGCCGACCAACCGCACGCTGCTGGCCAAGTGTCACGAGGCGCTGCCCTCGGGTGGGGCGATCGTGGTGGCCGAGCTACTGCTCAACGACGAACGTACGGGTCCCCCGGCAGCCGCGCTGATGGGCATGAACATGCTCGTCGAGACCGACGGCGGGAAGAACTACTCCGGGGCCGAGTACAGCGCATGGCTCACCGACGTCGGTTTCACCGACGTACGGGTGCTGTCCTTCGACGCGCCCGGAGCCAACGGGGCGGTCGTGGCCCGCAAGCGTTAGGCCGGGACGACGGTCGAGTAAGTGTGAGGCGGTTTCGGCGTGTCGTCGCCGGCCGCTTCACACTTCGTACGGCATCCTAGGAACCTAGCTGCCAGCGGGCTCTGCTGGGCGCAGGGCCGCAACACTGGTCGGTAGGGCACAACGGCGATCTGCCGACGGAGACGGAGGACGGGATGCAGATCAACCCGGGCGCGGCGGAGTTCCCCCATCGCCAGATCGCCGAGCAACTACGCGAGCGGGTCCGCCGAGGCGACTGGGCACCCGGCGAACGGCTACCGTCGATCCCGGGCATAGCCGAGATGTTCGGGGTCGCCAAGCAGACCGTGCAACGCGCCGTCGACCAACTCCGGGTCGAGGGCATCCTGATCACCAAGCCGGGATCGGGCACCTTCGTACGCGGCACCCGGCGACGTCTCAACCGACTCTCCCGGGGGCGCTACGGCGGCCATCGTGGCTACCACGCCGATCTTGCCGCCCGGTACCGGCAACAGTTGGTCGAGGTCGGGCGGGCACCCGCGCCGCCCGAGGTCGCCGACGCGTTCGGGGTCGCCGACGGAACCGAGCTCATAGTGCGACGACACCTCGTACGCACCGAGGACGTGCCGGTCGAGGTGGGCGCGTCCTGGTTCCGGGTGGCTGACGCGGCGGGCACCTCCCTGGAGCGGGCCGAGGCCTTCGGCCGCCCCCTTTACCAGGAGGCCGAGGAGGTCATCGGGCGGCGTTACCTGACGGCCACCGACCAGATCAGTGCCCGTCAGCCGAGCCGACAGGAAGCCGAGATCCTGCGGATCCGCCCGGACACACCAGTACTCCACCTGCTGCACGTCGCCTACGACGACCGGCGCAAGCCGATCGAGGTCGCCCAGGCGACCTGGCCGGGCCCGATGACCACCCTGACGGAGGAGTACCGGATCCCCGCCCCCACGCCGGACGCCGACCCGGACCCCGGACTCGTCCTGGGCTGACCCGGCATCCTCAGCGGCATCGGCCTCCGGCACGGGCCGGAAGAACCACGGTCTCCACCGACGCACTTCGCGTACGCCAGTACCCCAGCAACTCCACCGGACTCCCAACCTCGACTACCGGGCCGGGCCGGTGCAGGGAACAGGCGGGGTGCCTGACGGGCGCTCCGGAAGGCTAGGGTCAACGGGTGGCCAAGGCGCAGTGGCGGTGCCGCTATGTGGGGCCGGCCGAGGTACGCGAGGTGGCACTGCTTGGTGACGAGGGACATCTGATCCGCTCGCCCGACGAGTTCAGGCACTGGGTCGGAACAGTTGACACCCGAGAATTCGCGGAGCCGTTCACGTTCGTGATTGACGTTGATGGCACGCTTCGCCTAGACGAGTTCCGAAATCTGGCCGGTTCCCGGCGGTCAGGGGAGGCCGCCGTAGAGGCTGTCGAGTTGCCTCGTCTACGCTCCCGCCTTTCACCCCGGTCTACCCCGGCACCTGGCGGGCGCTCTCGCGGATGGACATCGCCCTGGACACGGAACCTCCCGAGACGACGCACGCCGATGCCAGCAGCCCACCCCGGTACGACCCCGTAGCGGTCGGCCACCTCGTGCGAATCCTGACCACCGATGGCGCAACGGCTTGCCCCGCCTGTGCGCCCAACTCGACAGCCAGCAGACCTCCTCGCCCCCGCATCGGCGACGGAAACAACAACACAACACGATCCTGGACGCCCTCCCCATGCCCGAACATCGACCTCTGACTTCGGAAGTACTCGTCTAGCTCCGAGACACAGTGAGCACGTTGCCTGCGTCGGGGGCGGTGAAGTGCTCAGCGCTGGGGAGATTACCTTCGTGCTCCAAGCTGGTAGTTGGACCGTCAGCGAGGTCACCAACCAATCCACCGGCTACTGCCCCGACGTCGAGTCGTGGCCAGCCGTCGCAGCAGCTCTGGACCAGGCCGGTCTTCGTCACCGCCCGAAGGGCTTCACCGTCAACTCATGTCCCGCCGTTGCCCCGATTGCCAGGAACTCAACGTGGTCAAGGAAGCCAACTTCACCTGTGCCTGCTGCGGCACGGAACTCCCTGAACGATGGCGCCCGCCTTCGGCGGACGACCATTCGACGCTGCCGCACACCCCGGGTGTCGTTGTCCGGACAGCCCACTGTCGACACCTGACGGCGTGCGCGAACATGGTTCGTTTCGAGGATCCCGATCCCCTGAGAGGCTGACTGAATGCTGGGGGTATCCCGAAAGGCCCTGCAACGCTCGTACCAATGGTCCAAGGAAATCTCGGAGACGTTTCCCGAGTGTTCTGACCTGATCGAGAAGTTCCTTACCCTGCACCGACGCCGATACCGGCGCCTGGCGAGCCTGCACGCGACCTGGTTCAAGGTCATCGGAGCAATCGAGATCATTCTCAGCATCACCCTGCCCCTGCTGTTCGCTGTCCCGATCATGCGCGACCAGCAGGCCAACTACATCTTCCTGGCGGTTGTCAGCGTCACCGTCGCCATAGCGGCCGGGCTGAGGAACTTCTACTCCTGGGACAGCAACTGGCGCCTGTACCGCTCCCAGGAATTCCTCCTGGCCGGCATGGTCGCGCAGTGGGAGATCGCCCTCCTGAAGATGATCGGGGAAGGCGGCCCCGACATGCAGCGTCGCGCGCTGGACGAAACGGCGCAGGTCCTTGCCAGGCTCACCGAACTCTTCGAGCATGAGAACACCACCCTGTTCAACACCGTGGTGCCTCCGGAGAGCGTCAAGAAGAGTCTGCGAAACAATCCACTTCCGCCGAACCCGGCTCAGGGCCCCTGACGGGGGGTGCCGGACCCGCCGCCGTCGCGCCCGATCGGCTGGAAGTGCCGGGCGAGGAGCGCCCCGCCCCGTCCCGTCCACGGGGGTCTCCTCGCCCATATACCGTGGTCCGGTGTGGCGGCGAGATCGAGAGCACCGCCGCGCGGATGTGCGGTCGTCGACCTGACGGGTAAACCGGGTCGGACGCCCGCACTGGTTCTACCGGTGGGAGGAAGCGGCGTCATGCGTCTTCACGTGGGATGTGCAATGTGGACCCACAAGTCGTGGCAGGGGCGACTTCTGGTGCATCCGCTTCCGTCCCACGAGCGCCTACGGCACTACGCCGGCTGGTGCAATGCGGTCGAGGGAAACACCACGTTCTATGCGACCCCGACCAGGGAAACCGTGGCGTCCTGGGCACGGCAGACCGACCCCGACTTCCGGTTCGTACTCAAGCTCCCGAAGCTCATCACGCATGAGCGCCGTTTCACCGACGTCGACGACGCCCTTCGCGTCTTCCTGGACGCGATCGAGCCACTCGGTCCGCGGACCCATGCCCTCTGGATCCAGCTGCCGGGATCGTTCGGCCCCACTGACGTGACCGCACTCTCCCACTTTCTACGCCGGCTCCCCGGATCCCATCGATACGCCGTGGAAGTACGTCACCCGGCGTTCTTCAGCGACCCCCGCTCGACCCGACTCCTTGAGGCAGCACTTGCCGCCGAGGCCACCGAATGGATTCCATTCGACACCACCGCATTCTTTCAAAGCCCACCGACCAGCGACGCGGAACGGGATGCCTGGGCCAAGAAGCCCCGGATGCCGCTACGGGACCGCGCACTGACCGACCGACCGATCGTCCGGTACCTCGGCCGCGACGCCTCCGCGCAGACGATCGAGGGCTGGCAGCGGTGGATCGACGTTGTCGCCGAATGGCTGCGGGAGGGCCGCTCGCCGACCGTGTTCGTCCACACCCCGGACAACGCTGAAGCGCCCGTGCTCGCCCGCCGCTTCCACGACGAGGTACGGGCACGGATCCCCGAACTCGAGGTACTGCCCGAGCCGATACCGGCCGAGCCCCTGACCCTCTTCTGAGCGGCCGAAGAAACAAGCTTGGGCGTGGGGCGGGTACGCGATGACGATCCACGTGCCCGGGGGACGTCAGAATCCCCCGGCGTCGCCACCGCCCCCGCCGGAGTCACCGTAGCCACCGGAGTCGCCGTACCCACCGGAGTCTCCGTAGTTTCCCGGGTCGCCGTACCCGACGTTCCCGGAACCGCCGTCGGTGTACCGGCCGCGCCTGGCACGACCGGCGGTGTGCCGGCCACGCCTGGAGCGGAAGCCACGCGGCGGGAGGAAGTAGAAGCCGACGAGGGTCAGTACCACCAGAACGAGCATCACGACGACCACGACAACTTCGAACGCCACTACCGCCACCCCTCGACCGGAGACCGCCCTGCGACGGGCCCTCGGTGGGATTCTGGCCCGGACGGGCAACCACCCGACCCGGGCCCGATCCTGGAGCGGTCTGTGGCCGACCGCCGGTGGCCGTACGCGACCGACTAGAGGCGTACCCCGAGCAGGGCGTCGACGGTCGAGGCCATCAGTGCGGGAGCGGTGGGATCATCACCGGCACCGGCGAGCGCACCATTGGCCCAGTTGTCCACCAGGGCCAGCGCGCCGGGTGTGTCGAGATCGTCGGACAGGCGCCCCCGGACGCCGGCCAGCAGGTCGGCCCCGGACGGGCCGGCGGCTGCCGCAGCCGCCTCGCGCCACCGGCCGAGCCGCTGCATCGCGTTCTTGAGCAGGTCTTCGGTCCACTGCCGGTCCGTCCGGTAGTGCCCGGCCAGCAACGCCAGCCGGACCGCCATCGGGTCGACCCGGTCGCCCCGGAGGCGGGACACGAAGACCAGGTTGCCCTGGGACTTGGACATCTTGCTGCCGTCGAGGCCGATCATTCCGGCGTGCACGTAGTGCCGGGCGAAGGGCTGCACACCGGTCAGCCGCTCGGCGTGGGCCGCCGAGCACTCGTGATGGGGGAAGATCAGGTCGTTGCCGCCGCCCTGGACGTCGATGCTGTCGCCGAGCAGCCGGAGGGCGATGGCCGCGCATTCGATGTGCCAGCCGGGCCGGCCCGGGCCCAGCGCGCCACCGGGCCACTGCGGCTCGCCTTCCCGTGCTCCCCGCCACAGCAACGGATCAAGCTGGTCACGTTTGCCCGGCCGCTCCGGATCACCGCCCCGCTCGGCGAAGAACTCCAGCATCTGATCACGCGACAGGTTGGACTCGTACCCGAATCGGGGTGCTGCGGCGATGTCGAAGTAGATGTCGCCGGTGCCGTCGTCGAGGCGGTACGCAGCCCCGTCGTCGAGCAACGCCTGCACCCGCTCGGCGATGTCCGGGATCGACTCGACCGCACCGACATAGTGCGCCGGGGGGATGATCCGCAGGGCTTCCATGTCCTCCCGGAAGAGCGCGGTCTCGCGCATCGCGAGCACGACCCAGTCCTCGCCGTCGCGCTCCGCCCGCTCCAACAGCGGGTCGTCGATGTCGGTGACGTTCTGGACGTACGTCACCGAATGTCCCGCATCGCGCCACATCCGCTGCACGAGGTCGAACGTGATCATCGTGGCGGCGTGGCCCAGATGGGTGGCGTCGTACGGGGTGATCCCGCAGACGTACATCGTCGCCACCCCGCCAGGGTTGGTGGGGTGGACGGCGCACCGCGCCGAGTCGAACAACGCGAGTGGCTGACCGGTTCCCGGCAGCCTCGGCACCTCGTGCCCCACCCAAGATTCCATACCCGCCAGCCTAGTCAGGGTGCTCCGGTCCCAAGTCGGGGGATGAGGTGATCAAGACCACCGGTCAGATCGGCGGCCACGGCATCGCCGGCCAGTCCTCGGGTAGCTCCGGAAACTGCCCGGTCGCCAGCAGCCGGGCCGCCCGCGCCGCCACGGCAGCGACCTCGGCCGGGGTGAGATGTCCGGCCAACGCCTCCCCCAGCGGGCCGTCGAGTTCACCCGCCAGCCGGCGCAGGACGTCTACCGCGTCCACCGGCAGCTCTCGACCCAGCCACCCCCACAGCACGGTGCGCAGCTTGTCGTCGATGTGGAAGCAGACCCCGTGGTCCACGCCGTAGACCCGGTCGTCCGACCCGATGATCACGTGCCCACCCTTGCGGTCGGCGTTGTTGATCACCGCGTCGAGTACCGCCATCCGGGCCAGCCGGGGATCGTCGGCGTGCGCGAGGGCGTACGCCTGTCCGTCATCGTCGCGGGCCGCGGCGACCGGGAACCAGTTCGACGGGAGGCTCTCGTCCGGGACGAAGCCGACCAACGGCTGGGCCTGCGCCGGTTCGTCGATCCACAGCTGGCAGGCACCCGGGCCGAAGGGTCCGTCCCGCAGCACCGTCGGCGGTACGACGTCCCATCCGGTGGCCCGTGACACGAGGTAGGCGGCAACCTCCCGGCCGGCGAGGGTGCCGTCTGGGAAGTCCCACAGCGGACGTTCACCACGTACCGGTTTGTAGACGCAGCGGGCTGTCACTCCGTCGAGGGTGAGGAAGCCCCGCAGCGTGGTGTTGGAGGCGTCGGCCAGCCGACCCTCCAACTCGAACTCACCGTCACGCAACAGCCGCAGGGCATCGTTTTCATGGAGCATGGGCCGCAGATCGGACGACGTCACCGGTGGTAGCCGTTGTGGCGCGGGCAGAGGTGACCCGCGGGATCCAGCGGCTGGCCGCAGAGTGGGCACGGGGGACGCCCGGCGGCCACCACGCGGCGGGCCCGCTCGATGAACTCCCGGGTCGCCTGCGGGGTCAGCCGCACCCGCAACCGATCGAGGTCGTCGTCGGGCTCCTCGTCATCGTCGACAGCTTCGGCCTCGCCGGCGCCAAGGGGAAGCTCGGCCTCTCGTTCGCCGACTGCGATCGCCTCGATGACCACGGTGGCCGTATCGACGTCGAACGCCAGGCCCAACGTGCCGACCCGGAACTCCTCGTCGACCGGGGTGTCCAGCGGGTCGTTGTCCGCCGCTGCCGCCACCGGCTCGGGCAACTCCACCCCGAACCGGCGGTGCGCCTCGCTGAGCAGTTCCTCGAGTTTCTCGGCCAGCAACGACACCTGGACCTTCTCCAGCGCGACGCTGACCAGCCGGCCACCGCCGCGCGCCTGGAGGAAGAACGTGCGGTCTCCCGGCGCGCCCACAGTCCCGGCGACGAACCGCTCTGGCGGCTCGAAGGCGTGCACCTGGTGGGTCATACCTACGACCCTATCCGGCCGGCTCCGCCACCGCGCAGCGCACCGGCCCGAATCGTCTCCGGCAGCCGTCCCGGGCCACCCGTGCGGACCAGCTCAGCCCTCATCTTTCCGGTCCCGCAGCTCCGCTGCCCGCGCCTCCACCCACGGCCGCGTCCGATTCAGCCGTACGCGAACGCCGCCGGGACCGCCGAGGCACCACCAGGTTCGCCAGGTCGCCCCCGACGTCGTTGAGGCGCAGCACGAACGGCCGGGTGGGGGTGTACCGGATCGCGGTCACCGAGCCCGGGTCGGCCACGATCCGCTGGAAGAGATCCAGATGTACGCCGAGCGCGTCGGCCACGATCGCCTTGATGACATCGCCGTGGGTGCAGGCCAGCCAGATCGCCTCCGGACCGTGCTCGGCGGTCAGCTGCGCATCCCAGCGCCGGACCGCAGCCACCGCCCGGGCGGCCATCGCGGCCATCGCCTCCCCCTCGGGGAAGACCGCTGCGCTCGGGTGCTGCTGAACCACCGGCCACAGTGGGTCCTTGGCCAGTTTCTTCAGCGGCTGGCCCTCCCAGGCACCGTACCCGCACTCGTTGAGTCCTTCTTCGACGGTCGGTGTCACGCCGGGCAGCGCCAGTTCCAGGGTCTGCCGGCACCGGATCAGTGGGCTCGTCACCACCGCCGCCAGCGGCAGTACGCCCAACCGGGCCCCGACCGCCACCGCCTGCACCCGGCCGGTCTCATCGAGCTCGACCGGCTGCCTGCCGGCCAGACCGCCGTCAGCGTTGGCGGTGGTACGGCCGTGTCGCAGGAGCAGAAGGGTCGCCACGATCAGCAGCCTACGGTCGGGCGGCAGCCGGGCGGCAGCGCTTCCCGGACCGGCGCCGGATCGTCGACGGCTCCACGCCCCGACGGGAGCGCCATGATCACTCGCCGACCCCGGCCAGGTCGAGCGCCTCGGCGCAGGCCCGCAACGTCTGGATGCCGCTGTCCCGGTCGGCGGCGAACAGGGTCAGCGACAGGGTGGTGACGCCGGCTGCGGCGTACTCCCGCATCCGCTCGGCGATGCGCTCCTTCGGCCCCAGCAGCGAGGTACGGTCGATGAACTCCATCGGCACCGCCGCCGCGGCGTCCCGCTGCCGCTTGGCCAGGTAGAGGTCCTGCACCTCGCGCGCGGCCTCGCCGTACCCCATCCGGGTGGCCAACTGGTTGTAGAAGTTCTGCTCCCGGCTGCCCATGCCGCCCACGTAGAGCGCCGCGTACCAGCGCACCAACTCGGCGCACTGGGCGACGTCGTCGCCGACCACCACCGGCACGCTCGGCACCACGTCGAAGCCGGCCAACTCCTTGCCGGCCCGGGCCCGGCCGGCAGCGACCGCGGCCAACTGCTCGGCGGCGAACTCCGGCGCGTAGAAGATGGCCAACCAGCCGTCGGCGATCTCACCGGCGAGTTCCAGGTTCTTCGGGCCGACCGCGGCGAGATAGATCGGGACCTGCTCCCGGGGCGGGTGGAAGCCGAGGCGCAACGCCTTGCCCGGCCCGTCGGGCAGCGGCAGCGTGTAGTGCTTGCCGTGGTACTCCACCTGCTTGCGGCCGATGGCCAACCGGACGATGTCCACGTACTCCCGGGTGCGGCCGAGCGGCTTGGCGAAGCGTACGCCGTGCCAGCCCTCGGAGACCTGCGGTCCGGAGACCCCGAGGCCCAGCCGGAACCGGCCGCCGGAGAGCGCGTCGATGGTGGCGGCGGTCATCGCCGTGGCAGCGGGCGTACGGGCCGGAATCTGCATCACGGCGCTACCCACGTCGATCCGTTGGGTCTGCCCGGCCAACCAGGCCAGCATGCTCGGCGAGTCCGAGCCGTACGCCTCGGCGGCCCACACCACCGAGTAGCCGAGCCGGTCCGCCTCCTGCGCGAGGGCCAGATGGTCAGCTGGTGTGCTCCACGCCGTCTGGTAGCCGAGGCTGAGTCCGAGTCGCACTGGTTCGCTCCCCCATCCGCAGGTCGATCGAATCAGGTTACGCAATGCCGAGGGCTGGTCGACAAGCGGTGGGTGCCCCGCCCGGTACGGCTCAGTCCTGCCCGACCGGGCGGACCTACCCGGATCAGCGGGAGCGCGGATATCGGGAACGCCACCTTCTGAATAAGGTTCAACCCATGCAGCAACGACCGCTCGGCCGAAGCGGGCTGGCGGTTTCGCGGCTCGCGCTCGGCACCATGACCTGGGGCCGGGACACCGATGCCGACGATGCGGCCGCCCAACTCAGAAGTTTCCTGGACGCAGGGGGCAATCTACTCGATACCGCCGACGTCTACAGCGACGGCGACGCCGAGTCGGTTCTCGGGTCCCTGCTCGGCACCCTCGCGCCCCGCGACGACCTGTTGATCGCGACCAAGGCCGGACTGCGGCCGGGCTCGTCGCGACGCCGCGACGGCTCCCGTGGCCACCTGTTACGCACCCTCGACGGGTCGCTACGCCGACTCGGTACGGATCACATCGACCTGTGGCAGGTCCACGGCTACGACCCGGACACGCCGCTGGAGGAGACGCTGGCCGCGCTGGACTACGCGGTGAGCAGCGGACGGGTCCGATACGTCGGGGTCTCCAACTTCTCCGGTTGGCAGACCGCCCGGGCGGCAACCTGGCAGGCGGCCTTTCCCGGCCGGGCCCCGGTGGTCGCCGCCCAGATGGAGTATTCCCTGCTCGAACGTGGGATCGAGCGGGAGGTGCTGCCGGCCTGCGCGGATCTTGGGCTGGGCGTGCTGCCCTGGTCACCGCTGGGCCGCGGGGTGCTCACCGGCAAGTACCGGCACGGCCGCCCAGCCGACTCCCGGGCCGCTTCGCCACATTTCGAGCGCTTTGTAGCCGGCTACCTGGAGCCACGTTGCTCCAGCATCGTCGAGGCGGTCGCTACGGCGGCCGGCGGGCTGGGCGTGTCCCCCCTGGAGGTCGCGCTCGCCTGGGTCCGGGACCGACCCGGCGTCACCGCCCCGATCATCGGCGCCCGTACCGTCGGGCAGCTCCTGGGCGCCCTACAGGTCGAGCAGATGACCCTGCCCGCAGAGATCGCCCGGGCCCTCGACGACGTGTCGTCGGGGCCCATCGGCTATCCCGAGCGGGACGGGTGAGAATCCGCCCATTTTTACCTGGTGGAGGGACTGGTGCCGCTCCATCGAGGTGGGCAGGATGAACGCATGGACTACGAATACGCGCCGCTGCGGTTACCACCGAATGTCGATCGGATGACCGCAGCGGCGCAGTTGGCGATCCAGGCGGAGTTCTCCGGATGGGAACTGGCCCGGGTGCGGTTGTTCCGGGACGGCACGCGCCAGGTGGTGCTACGCCGCCGACTGGCCAACAAGGCGCAACCGGGCCTTTCCTACTAGTTCCCCACCCGAACCGGGGCCGCCGGACCACCGCCCGGGGGCCACCCGACGGCCTAGCGGGCCTCCACCTCGTCGGTTTCGTCGTCGGCGGTCAGGAACGGGTGCTCGTCGAGCCGACCGATGAGCCGGTCGTCGGCGTTCGGCTGGAACGGCCCGGCGCTGTCGTCGTCGTCGAAGGCCTCCAGGTCCAACGGCGCACCTACCTCGCTGACCATCACGACACCGTCGAGCGGCTCCAGCTCCGGAATGTCCAGCGCACCGAGCGAACCGTCGCCGACCTGCAACAACTCCAGCACCGCCTCGCCGACCCCTTCGATCGGCTCGAACTCGTCCTCGCCCGGGACGCTGGTACGTCGGGCTGCCTCGGCCACGCGGATGAGGGCCGCCACACTCGGCACCCGGTAGTCGCGCCGCTGGCGTACCGACAGCACGCGCGGGTGCGGATCGGTTGGTTCGACGCCGTCCACCCCGGCCAGGCCCGCCGCCAGCCGGGCGTCGGCCTCGTCCGGGTCGATCGATTCGACGTCCCACGGGGTCACCTCACCGAAGGCGTCCAGCAGGCGCTCGTCGTATTCGAACGACGCGTTGTTGAGTTCGACGTACGCCTGCCAGACCTCGTCGTCGTCGATGCGGCCCTGGGCGGCCTTGACTGCGGCGAGGTGCCGCCGAGCGGTCTCGAAGACCCTCTCCAGGGCAGCGTCCAGCTCGGCATGCTGGTCGGTCATTTGGTGGAAGTCCCTTCGTTGCGAGTCTCGCGGGCCGGGCTGGCCGAATGCCGCGTAACCGGATGAATCAACTTTTGCGCAGGAACCGGTCGAGCACCCGCACGCCGAACTGTAGCCCCTCCACCGGTACCCGCTCATCAACGCCATGGAACAACGCGGAAAAGTTGAGATCCGGGGGCAGCCGCAGCGGCGCGAAGCCGAAACAGCGGATCCCCAACCGGTTGAACGCCTTGGCGTCGGTCCCGCCGGAGAGCATGTACGGCACCGGCCGGGCACCCGGATCCTCGGCCCGCAGCGCCGCCGACATCGCCTCGACCAGCGCACCGTCGAAGGTCGTCTCCAGCGCGGGCTGCCGGTGGATGTACTCCACGTCCAGGTCCGGGCCGATCACCTCACGCAACTGTTCCAACAGGAGTTCCGACTGGCCGGGCAGGCTGCGACAGTCGATAGTGGCGGTTGCCCGACCAGGAATCACGTTGTCCTTGTAGCCGGCGTCGAGTCGCGTCGGGTTGGCGGTGTTGCGAATGGTCGCGCCGATGATGTTCGCGATCGGGCCGAGCTTGGCGATCGCCACCTCCGGGTCGTCCGGATCGAGTTCGATCCCGAGCAGTTCGGACACCTCGGTCAGGAAGGCACGTACGGTGGGCGTGACCACGACCGGGAAGCGGTGACGCCCGACCCGGGCCACCGCCTCGGCAAGCGCGGTCACGGCGTTGTCGTCGTGGACCATCGAGCCGTGACCGGGGCGCCCACGGGCGTGCAGCCGCAGCCAGTCGATCCCCTTCTCCGCGGTCTCGATGAGATAGAGCCGCACGTTCTCGTTGACGGAGTACGAGAAACCGCCCACCTCACCGACCGCCTCGGTGCACCCGTCGAACAGTTCCCGGTGCTGTTCGACCAGGAAGTGCGCCCCATAGTCGCTACCGGCCTCCTCGTCGGCGGTGAAGGCCAGCACGATGTCGCGGGGCGGGCGTACCCCGGTACGCTGCCAGTCCCGTACGACGGCCAGCACCATCGCGTCGAAGTCCTTCATGTCGATCGCGCCCCGGCCCCACAGGTAGCCGTCCTGGACCTCACCGGAGAACGGGTGCACCGACCACTCGGCGGCGTCGGCGGGCACCACGTCGAGGTGCCCGTGCACCAGCAGAGCGTCCCGTCCGGGATCGATGCCGGGAATCCTGGCGATCAGGTTGGCCCGCCCGGGGGCGGACTCGTGGATCCGGGACTCGACACCGACCTCGGCAAGCTTCTCGGCGACGTACTCTGCGGCGACCCGCTCGCCGGCGCTGGTGGCGTTGTCCCCGGTGTTGCTGGTGTCGATGCGCAGCAGGTCCCGACAGAGGTCGACGACCTCGTCGACGGCGCTCGGACCGGTTGGCGCGGCGTGGCTCGTCATGCGGTTCTTCATATCACTACGGCCTGCTCCGGGCCGAACCCCACGAGCCGCCCGGCTGGACCCACCTCACCGCCCCGACGGAACAACAGCCCGGGTGGGACACCGCACGCTGACGGGCACGCCCGGTGGCCATCGGACGTACGAGTGGTGGAACGGCTCCCGGTTCGAAGGTGGTCATGTCGTGTCACGGTTTACCGCATCGGGCGCGGGGCAACGATCGAAATGACATCCGGCAACATCTGAAGGGACATGCCGGCAACCGCCGACACGGACCGACGGGTCGCCGGATGCTCGCCCACCGCCCACGGCAACAACTCCTGACATGCGATCAGCTACCACATAGCAGCTGACAGGAGCCTCCTACACATCGAGAACCGACGACTCCTGGACCAACACGCAGTTAATGCACGTCGATGTCCTTTCGGTTGTTTTTCAGTTTTCTTTCGGAGGATCTTTCATGACCAAAGGTCTTCCGGTGAATCCTGTCCTGGTCCTACCGTCACGTTATGAACCTGGAGCTACGGCACCTGAAGGTGGTCTGTGCGATAGCGGAGACCGGCAGTGTGACCAAGGCTGCCTCGACGCTGGGGCTGGCCCAACCGGCGCTCACCGCACAACTGCAACGCATCGAGCGCACCCTCGGCGGTGTGCTCTTCGAACGGGACCGGCGCGGCGCACGTCCCACCGCCCTGGGCGAACTGGTACTGGCCCGGGCCCGGGTGCTGCTGCCGGCCATGAAGGGCCTTCAGGACGAGGCGGTCCGGTTGGCCGGGGCCGGCACGACGATGAGCCGCTACCGGTTCGGCGGGGTCAACAGTCCGATCCTCGGCCGGCTCGTACATCGACTGACCACCGAACAGCCACACGCGCAGATCAGCACGTACGCCTCGTGGTCCGTGGACGAGTTGGCCCAACTCGTGCTCAGCGGCCGAATTGACTACATCCTGGCCGGGGTGTGCGGCGACTCAACACCGTCCGCCGACCCCAACATGGCCTGGCGGTCGATCGCCATGGAGCCGGTCTTCGTCCTCCTGCCGGAGCGGCATCCACTCACCGCCGGCAACGAGATCCACCTGGCCGAACTGAAGCGCGAACAGTGGGTGGCCGCACCCGGGGACGGTTGCTTCGGTGACTGTTTCGCCGCCGCCTGCGCCCGCGCCGGCTTCACCCCCCGCAAGATGTACGAAACCGACGTGCGGGGATGCATCGATCTGGTGGACACCGGGGCAGCGGTGGCACTGTGCCAGGCCACCTTCCGTTCCACGCCCGGCCTGGTGACCCGGCCACTGGCCGGCGTACCGCTACGTTGGCGGCTGCTCCTCGGCTGGCACCCGGACGCCCCGGCCTCGTCCACCGCCGACCGGGTACTGGCCCACGCGGTGTCCGCCTACCTCGACACCCTCGAGCAGAACCCCCGCTACCTGGCCTGGTTGCGACACAATCCCGAATTCGGCGTACGACAGCAGACCGCACCCACGGTCACACCACTGAGCGTGACGTGAAGCAGAAGTCGCCACCCGCACCGGTCGCGCACCATTCGGGCGCCACAACCGCCGGCTGCGAAAGGGGGACGGGGTTCTGGTGGCTGCCAGCAAGTGCGAAGCCGCCGACACCGGGTACGCACCGGACATGAGCGACCTGTACCAGCCTGCGGACGATCGGGACACCGCCCGCCGGATCGCCGCCGCGCACACCTCCGTATCCAGGGACGTGGAGGACTTCCTCGGGCGGCTGCCCGCAGTGCCCACGCCGGCCGACATCGCCGAATACGCCGCCCTGGTCGCCCGGGAGGAACTGGTACGCGCCGAACGGCAGGCGGCGGCTGCCGCCGCAGGGCTGGAGATCCAGAGCGTCGGTACGGAATAGCACCGGGCGAGCACGGAAAAGGTCGACGGCGATGATCGCCGTCGACCGACTTTCTGGGTCTGGGCAGTTCTCCCTCCCACAACCGTTCAGCGCTGGTTCAGTGGGTCGTGGCCCAGGTTCATCAGCGAATGCCGCCACTGCTCGTCACGTAGCCCCTCCTCGGGCGGCCCGTCGAGCAGATCCTGGATCTCCACGACGGTCTCCCGCATCACCTGGATGTCCTCCGCGGTGAGGTCGACCTTGCGCTTGCCGAGGATCGACAGGATGTGCCGGCCGGGCTCCGGTAACCCGAGATGCGGCTCCGGCTCGAACGCCTCCTCGCCGGACCCCTGGACCATCAGCCAGGTACGCAGTTGGTCGGAGGTGACGTTGACACAGCTGTGGAAGTCCTCCCAGAGCTGCTCGACCTCCGGCTCGATACGGCTCTCCCGCGCCATCAGCGCTCCTCCCGAGGGGTGATCCGCGGTTCCACAGGTTCCCCCTCGTTCCAGTCCACATCGACGGTGGCCTTCGGCTGCTCCTTCTTGACCCGGCCCGGGTTGGCCGTTCTCGGGGTATGGAGCACGGCGTCGGTCTTCAGCGTCTTCTCGTGTTCTTCCTCGGGTTCTGTCATGTCGGACTCCTCTCCTCAGCTGGCCGCCGCAGCCGCCGCGCTGCGCTCGCCCTGCGACACCTCGAATGTCAGCGAGCCCTCATGGGCCCCGATGGTGACCCGTTGCCCCGGCACGAGAGATCCCTCGAGCAGCATCCGGGAGAGCCGGTTGTCGACCTCGCGTTGGATGGTCCGGCGCAGGGGTCGGGCCCCGAATTCCGGCTGGTGCCCGTGCTCGGCGATCCAGTCCACCCCAGCGGTGGTGAATTCCACGATGATGTCCTGGGCGTGCAGTCGCCGGCGGGTCTCCTCCAGCAGCAGTTCGGTGATCTGGCGCAGTTGCTGGGCCTCCAGCCGACGGAAGATGATGATCTCGTCGATGCGGTTGAGGAACTCGGGCCGGAACTGCTCCTGCAGCCGGCGCATCAGCCGCTCGCGCAGTTCGGAACTCTCATGTTCGTTGTCACCGTTTCCGCCGAACCCGACACTGCGCTGGGTACCGGTGATCAGTTCTGAGCCCAGGTTGCTCGTCATGATCAGAACAGTGTTGCGGAAGTTGACCGTGCGGCCCTGGCTGTCGGTGAGCCGGCCCTCGTCCAGCACCTGCAACAGGATGTTGAACACGTCGGCATGCGCCTTCTCGATCTCGTCGAGCAGCACCACGGCGTACGGACGGCGGCGCACCGCCTCGGTCAACTGCCCCGCTTCCTCGTACCCCACGTAACCGGGCGGGGCACCGACCAGTCGGCTCACCGTGTGCCGTTCCTGGAACTCGCTCATGTCCAGCCGGACCATCCGGTCGGGCTCACCGAACAGCGCCTCGGCCAACGCCCGGGCCAACTCGGTCTTGCCCACCCCGGTCGGGCCGAGGAACAGGAAGCTGCCCATCGGCCGGTCCGGATCGGCCAGTCCGGTACGCGACCGCCGGACCGCCTCGGCGATGGCGGCGACCGCATCGTCCTGTCCGATCACCCGCTCGTGCAGGTGTCCCTCCAACCGCAGCAGCCGGTCCCGCTCCTCCTCGGTCAACTGGCTGACCGGAATGCCGGTGGCCCGGGAGACCACCTCGGCGATCTCCTGCGGGCGTACCTGGGGCACCTCGTGCTGCTCACCGTTGCCGCGCGCCGCCTCGATCCGTTCCTGGATCTGCTGCAACCGGTCACGCAGTTCGGTGGCCCGCTCGTACTGTTCGTCGGCGACCGCCTGGTCCTTGTCCCGGCGTACCTCCTCGAGCTCCCGCTCCAGGTCGCGCACGTCGCCAGCGGGGGTACGGATGCGCAGCCGGACCCGGGCGCCGGCCTGGTCGATGAGGTCGATCGCCTTGTCGGGCAGGAACCGGTCGGTGATGTACCGGTCGGCCAACTCGGCGGCGGCCACCAGTGCCTCGTCGACGAAGCGCACCTGGTGGTGGGCCTCGTAACGGTCCCGTAGCCCGCGCAGGATGGTCACCGTGTCGTCGACCGACGGCTCCGGCACCAGGACCGGTTGGAACCGCCGGGCCAACGCGGCGTCCTTCTCGATGTACCGCCGGTACTCGTTGAGCGTGGTGGCACCGATCACCCGTAGGTCGCCCCGGGCCAGCGCCGGCTTGAGCATGTTGCTGGCGTCCATGCCGCCCTCACCGCCACCGCCCGCGCCGACCAGCGTGTGCATCTCGTCGAGGAAGACGATCAACTCGTCACCGTGCGCCCGGATCTCGTCGATGACCTTCTTCACCCGTTCCTCGAAGTCGCCCCGGTAGCGGGTGCCCGCCACCAGGCCGGCCAGGTCGAGCTGGATCACCCGCTTACCGAGCAACGTCTCCGGGACGTCCCCGTCGATGATGCGCTCCGCCAGCCCCTCCACGATCGCCGTCTTGCCGACGCCGGCCTCGCCGATCAGCACCGGATTGTTCTTGGTACGCCGGGACAGGATCTCCACCGCCTGCTCGATCTCGTCGCTGCGGCCGATCACCGGGTCGATCTGGTCGGCCATGGCCAGGTCGGTCAGGTCCTGGCCGTACTGGTCGAGGGTGGGTGTCCCCCGGTCCGGCCGGGCGGCGGGCATCCCCCGCTCCGCTCCGGCGGCCTGGAGCGACTGTGGCTGCACCCGGCTGGAGGCCAACATCCGGCCGGCGGGGGACTCCGGATTGAGTGGCAGGGCCATCAGGATGTGTTCCGGGGCGATGTACGACGCGCCCATCGCCCGGGACAGCTTGTGCGCGTCGAGCAGCGCCCGCTTGGCCGCCGGGGTGAGGGACAGGTTCGCCGGGAAGTCACCGGGCGGCGCGGGTTGGCCGGCGGGCGGCCCGCCCAACGCGCCCAGCAGCGACTCCGGGTCGGCGCCGGCCCGACGGATCAGGTCACGCAGCGGCTCCCGTTGCAGTGCCGCCCACAGCAGGTGGTCGGTGTCCAGGTCGTTGCTGCGCGCCTGGGCGGCCCGGCGAGCGGCGTCCGCCAGCAGTTCACGGGCGTCCGCGGTCATCAACCGGGTGATGTCCACCCGCTGCGCCGGGCGGCGACCCTCGATCCGGCCGAAGTACCTGGCCAGAAACTCGTCCCAGGGGTCGGTGCCGAACTCACCGGGTCCCTGTGCCATGAGCTGTCCCCCTTACCCGCACGCCACAGTCGGCGTGGGCTACCCGGCGGCTGCGCTGGCAAACGTGCCGGGATGGCAGTCTGGGGCGTATGGACACCGAGCCACTGCTGGTCGTGGACGCGGCCAACGTCGTGGGTTCCCGCCCTGACGGCTGGTGGCGGGACCGGGCCGCAGCCACCGTCCGGCTCCGGGACGCCCTGGCCCCGGTCACCCACACCGGCCTGCCCGGCCTGCCACCGCCGGTCGAGGTGGTCCTCGTCGTGGAGGGGGCGGCCCGGCAGGTTCCGGGTACCGCCGAGGTACGGGTGGTCGCCGCGACCGGATCCGGCGACGACGCCATCGTCGATCTCGTCCGTACGGTGGCGGACGGCCGGTCGTGCGTGGTGGTCACCGCGGATCGGGTGTTACGGGACCGGGTCGCCGGGTTACGGGCACAGGTACGGGGTCCTCGCTGGCTGCTCGGCTGACCCGTGCCGCCGGTAGCACCGGCCGGTCACCCGGCCCCACCGGCGACGACTCACCCGGCCCTACCGGCGGCGACAGCACCGATCGGTCAGTGGCGGCGCCGGACGATCAGCGGCGGCAACAACCGGTAAGTGGCAGCGCCGGACGATCAGCGGCGGCAACGACCGGTAAGTGGCAGCGCGTCGGTCTCCTACACACACCCGCGATACCACCGGTCGCTGCCACAGTCACGGACCAACCGCCCAACGGCGGATGTCGGAGATCCGACTGTACGACCGGCGGCCCCAGAGCGGTCCCGCTCGACCTCGCCCTCTATCGTGCGGGTGGCCACCGAGCCGGACCGGACACATGGACAGCTTCGACCCACTACCGGATGATCGGCCCGATCGGGATAGGCTCTGAGGATAGCCCTCCCCGCCCCCAGGAGGTCGTTGTGGCAAGCGTCGCCGAGCTGAAGGCCGCCATCGACGCCGCCCTCCAACAGATCGGTGACGGTCAGACTGCGGTCCAGGCGGCCAGCGAGAAGCTGACCGAGGCACAGCAGACGCTGGCCGGCGCCCTGGAGGGCAGTGGGCACGAGACGGTCAACGCCGCTCAGGCCTCACTGTCCCAGGCGACCCAGGAACTGGAAGAATGCCTCGCTGCGACGCTGGCCGCGGTCGAGCAGGCACAGATCTACGTCTCGACACTCTGATCCGCCATGTCGATCATCGAGGAACTGGGCGCACAGATCAGGGCCACCTCCGACGAGCTACCGGTGGCCCTGATAGTGCAGATCCTCGAGCGGCTCGGGCAGGCCTCGGAACGGCTGCGCTGGGTGCGCCAGGAGTCCGCCGACCCGATGGGCGTACCGGAACTGTCCGCCGCCATCGAGCATGCGGAGACCGCTGGCCACGCTCTCCGCGTGGCCCAGGACCAGTTGGCCAGCTACCTGGTCGCGATCGGTCTCGGCCAGGACGGCCCGGCCGCGCCACCGGCCGAGCGACGCCCGGGCCCGGCCGGTCCGCCGGCCGGTGAGGTCGGTGGGGTGCCCGATGGTCGCGGTTCCCGGACGGTACGCCGCTGGTGGGCGGTCCGGGTGGCCGAGCTGACCGGCGGTCGGGAGACCCCGGTGGCCGAGCCGAGCCAACGGGTCACCGACGCCGGGGAGTTGCTGCGCCGGGTGGCCGCAGAGGTACGGTCCGGTGACCGTGGACGGCTGCATGCCGAACTGCGGGACGTGGACGCCAACGTCGGCCTCAACCTGGCGGCGGTGGCCCCACCGATGCTGCGGGACCTGGCCGCCGAACTGCTGGGGCATCCGCCCCGGGCGAAGGATCTGCCGAAGCTACGCGACGAGGTCAACGGCGGGGTACGTGACCTGCTCCCCGGGCTGCCGCCGGCGGTGCTCGACACGGTGCTCACCCGGGTGTGCCGGATGCCTCCACCGAAGGACCCCCCGGAGGAGGTCGCCCAGCCGCATCCGGCCGATCCGGCGGTCGCCGCCGGCGTGCTGACCGGCCTGCTGCTACGCCGACTCGGCCGCGACGAGGAAGCGCTCACCGCAGCGACCCAGGAGAGCCGTGGCTGACGTACGAATGCAGCTCGTCGTCCGGGCGCGCGGCATGCTCTCCCATGCGCTGGGTGCGACCCGGGCGCGGCTGGCCGCTGCCCGCGCCGACCTGGAAACCGCACAGGACCGGCTGATCCGCACCCGCGAGGCGGCTCGCCGGTTGCCCCCGAGGGTGGGGGCGGAACGGGACCGTCGGGTCGCCGAGATCGGCGATCAGCACGCCGCCCAGATCGCCGCTCTCGCCAAGCAGGCCGCCGAAGCGGCCGAGCGCGCGGCTCCCGGTGCCGGGGGTGCCGCCTGGGCGGACTGGCGACCCAGCCCGGTCGTACGTGGTGAGCCGCCCGGGTGGCTGCGGATCGGGTCGATCCGCCTGCCCGACGCCGAACCGGTGCCGGCCCTGGTACCGCTGCTCGACCACGGCCACATCCACGTCTCCGGCGACAATCGCGCCGGCTGCGACGCGGTCGTCTCCACCCTGCTGCTGCGTGCCCTGGGGCAGGCCGCCCCGGGCGCGGTACGGCTGATCGGCTACGACCCGGAGCACCTGGGCGGAGGGCTTGCCGGGTTCGCCCCCCTGTCCACCGCCGGGCTGCTGACCTTCGTCGGGCCGGGTGGCCTGGCCCACCTGCTCGACGATCTCACCGACCACATTCGACGGATCAACGAGACGGTCCTTGCCGGCGAACACGGCTCGCTGCGGGAGTTGGCCGCCGCGACCGGCCGTCGTCCCGAGCCGTGGCGGGTGGCGGTGCTGCTCGGCGGCGACGAGCTGTCCCGCCACGAGCGGGGGCAGCTCGACCGGGTGATCCGTACCGGCGCGGCCTGTGGGGTGCACCTCGTCGTACGCGGCATCGACCTGCCGGACGAGCCGACCGTGGAGCGGATCGTGGTCGATCCCGGCGACACCCAGCTCAGCGGGGGTGCCGGCCTGTCGGTGCGGCTGGACCGGCCGCCGCCGGCCCACCTGGTGACCGAGACCTGCCGGCAGGTGGCCGCGGAGGTGGCCGCCGGGCCGCCGCCGGCCCCGTTCACCGACCTGCTGCCACCGGACGACCAACTGTGGCGGGAGGACTCCGCGGCCGGCCTGACCGCGCCGATCGGCGACGGGCCACTCGGCCGTCCGGTGCTGCTCACCCTGGGCGACTACCCGCCACACGCCCTGATCGGCGGGCCGTCGGGAACCGGCAAGACCAACCTGATCTTCGCCTGGATCGGTGCGCTGGCCTCCCGCTACTCCCCCAACGAGCTGGAGTTCTATCTGCTCGACTTCAAGGAAGGGGTCTCCTTCGCCCGGTTCGCACAGGGCCGCCGTGACCCGAGCTGGCTGCCGCACATGCGCCTGGTCGGCATCAACGTGAACACCGACCGGGAGTTCGGGCTGGCCCTGCTCCGGTTCCTCGCCGAGGAGCTGCGTCGCCGGGCGGACGCCGCCAAGCGACACGAGGTCACCAAGCTCTCCGAGCTGCGGTCGGTGGACCCCGAGGGCCGATGGCCGCGGATCGTGGCCGTGGTCGACGAGTTCCAGATGCTGCTGGCCGGCCGGGACGCGGTCGCCCGGGAGGCGGCCGACCTGCTGGAGGACCTGGCCCGCCGGGGCCGGTCGCAGGGCATCCACCTGGTGCTGGCGTCGCAGGACGTACGCGGGATCGAGGCGCTGTGGGGTCGGCCGGCGCTGGTCGCCCAGTTCACCCTGCGGATCGCACTGCCCAAGGCGCTACGGATCCTCGCCGAGCGCAACGACGCGGCCCAGACGCTGCCCCGGCACCACGCGGTGGTCAACGCCGAGTCCGGGATGGTGGAGGGCAACCAGATCGCCCGTATCCCCTCGGCCAGTGACTGGGGCACCTGGAGCGAGTTGCAGCACCGGCTCTGGCGGATGCGCCCGGCCGATGCCGCGCCGGCCCGGCTCTTCGACGGTGACGCGATACCCCGCCTGGCCGACGCGGCGGACTACGCGGCGCTGCGCCCGCTGGACGGACCCGGCGGCCGGGAC
>NZ_JBHTMP010000015.1:0-137068 GCF_042679305.1 Micromonospora sonneratiae
GGCACGTCGCCGGCCGTGCCGCCGCAGACCCGGACGGTACGCGCGGAACGCCACGGCCCGCACCGGGGACTCGGACGGGGCCGGGAAGGACGAGGCCTGGCCCGGCGGCCCGGTCGGCGACGGCACCGGAGATCGGGGCGGTGGCGGATGCTGCTGAGCCCCATACCGGTGATCATCGTCCTGATGGTGCTCATCATCAGTGGCCTCGTCGCCGAGCGGATCACCGGTGTCACCGTCCTGCCGAGCGGATTGACCGAGGGCCTACGGCCACCGCCACGCAAGTTTCCCGTGCTGGCGGCCAGCGAGCCGGTCAGCGTCGCCAGCCAGGCGATCCGCCTCGACGCACCGGTACACAGTCTCGGCCTGGCCCCGGACGGCACGATCGCGGCTCCCAGCGCCGAGCAGGCCGACGAGGCCGGGTGGTACCGGGACGGCCCCACCCCGGGCCAGTACGGGCCGTCGGTGATCGTCGGGCACGTCGACACCCGTACCGGGCCGGCGGTGTTCCACAACCTGAACCGGCTACGGGCCGGTGACCGGGTCGAGGTCACCCGACAGGACAACTCGGTGGCGATCTTCGAGGTCAACACGACCAAGACCTACGACAAGGCACAGATCCCGGCGGACGAGGTGTACGGCGACTTCAGCCGGCCCGGCCTGCGCCTGATCACCTGCGGCGGCCGGTGGGTGGGGGGCAGCCTCGGGTACGCCGACAACCTGATCGTCTTCGCGTCGCTGGTTGGCTCCCGCCAGGCGTGACCACTCGGCCACACGGGAAGGCCGGCCACACCCACCGGGCATGAGCTCCACCGCTCCACCAGTGGCGTTCATGCCCGAACACCCACCGGGCACGAGCCCCACCGCTCCACCAGTGGCGTTCATGCCCGAACACCCACCGGGCACGAGCCCCACCGCCCCACCAGTGGCGTTCATGCCCGAACACCCACCGGGCACGAGCCCCACCGCCCCACCAGTGGCGTTCATGCCCGAACACCCACCGGGCATGAACGCTCAGGCTGCGGTCTCGACCTCCTGTAGGTCGAGCCAGTCGGCCCAGCGCGGATCCGGGGTCCGGTGACCCAGCACCCGCCAGGCGATCCCCTTCGGCGCGGCGGGTGGGGTGTGCAGTCGCCAACCCAGCTCCGCCGGGGTCTTGTCCCCCTTGGTGTGGTTGCACCTGGCGCAGGCCGCCACGACGTTCTCCCAGGCATGCCGGCCACCCCGGCTACGCGGGAAGACATGGTCGATGGTCTCGGCCGGGCCCCGGCAGTAGGCACACCGCCACCCGTCCCGCGCGAAGATCGCCCGGCGGGAGAGCCCGACGTGGGTCCGATAGGGCACGCGTACGAAGCGGGTCAACCGCACCACGGAGGGCACTGGCAGGGAGTTACGGGCGCTGTGCAGCACCCCCTCACCGTCGGCGACACAGACAGCTTTCGCCGAAAGCACGAGGATCGCGGCTCTACGCACTGACACGACACACAGCGGCTCATATGTGGCATTGAGCACCAACGCTCCGGAGCCCACCATGGGTCGTATGTCAGGCATCGCGCTCACCCTCTCGGTCGTGCTTCGCTCGCTCCTGTCACCTGAGCCGTACGGACCGTGGCCCGCCGGGATGGCGACCGCAGCCGACGCCGACGGATCACCGGCGTCCGTGCGCCAATAGTCCCCGATAGGTGCCTCGATTGCACGTACTAATCGGGGGTCCCGCTTGAAGCTTTTTCGCCCTGTGCCAAGATGACCGGTTCCGCGCATGTTGACCATGTGGCGCGTTGCGCCCTTCGCCACCCAACGGCGGGTCGGACGACGGAGCATGCCGCCGGTGCGGTACTAAACACCCGTGAACCCCGCAAGCCTGACCATCGATCCCTTCCTCGCCCTGCCGGCCGAGGAGACTCCCGCCCCCAGCCAGAGTTGTCGCGATGACCTGTTCTGCGAACAGATGTGGAAACTGACGGATTCCGCCTGGTTCGCCGAGAGCAGCTACTACGTCCTGGTCAAGCCGCTGCGCATCGTGGTGATCTTCCTGATCGCGGTGCTGCTCCGCTACCTGCTGCACCGCACCATCAACCGACTGGTCCGCAGCACCAGCGAGGGAGCGGTGCCGACCGTTCTCAAGCCGCTACGGGAACGGATCCCCACCGCCGCCATCGACGCAACCGCCATCTTCCCGGAGCGCCGCCGTCAACGGGCCGAGGCGATCGGCTCCGTGCTCCGCAGTCTGGTCACGGCCGTGGTCTTCTCGATCGCCGTACTGCTGATCCTCAGTGAGCTGAGCTTCGACCTGGCTCCCCTGCTGGCCAGCGCGGGTATCGCCGGTCTGGCGATCGGCTTCGGCGCGCAGACCCTGGTCAAGGACCTACTGGCCGGCCTGTTCATGCTGTTGGAGGACCAGTACGGGGTTGGCGACACGGTCGACCTGGGGGAGGCGACCGGGACCGTCGAGGCGGTGGGCCTACGGATCACCACCGTCCGCGACGTCCGTGGCGTCCTCTGGTACATCCGCAACGGCGAGATCATCCGGGTCGGTAACAAGAGCCAGGGTTGGGCGATGGTCGTCGTCGACATGCCGATCGGGTTCACCGGTACCGAGGAGGCGACCGCGGTTCTGCGTACCGCCGCGGAGTCGGTCGCGGTGGATCCGGAACTCGCCCCGTCGATCGTGGAGCCGCCCGAGGTGCTCGGCGTCGAAACCGTCACCGTGGACGGTGCCGTGATCCGTACCGTCGCCAAGACCACCGCGGACGGACAGTTCTCCGTGGGCCGGGAACTCCGCCGCCGGCTGGCCGAGGCGCTGGAGAATTCCGGGATCACCGCCCGGATAGCCGCAGCCCGGATGTTCCCCCGGCCGGCAGCGCCGCCCGAGGGCGACGGCGGGACCGGACAGGGGGGCGCAACCTGAGGAATCCGCGCCGCCGGACCCGGGCGGCGCGGAAGGAACAAGAAACCCGAATCCCGGCCAGGAGAAAGGCACGAAACCGACGCAGGCCCGCGCAGCTGACCTGTGACCAGGGAACCTGTCCATCGATGCAGGGGTCGCGCGCCACGCGGAGGGTCAGGTATCGTCCGTTCGTTCAGTCATAGATGCGACGTACTAGCCGTTCGCACTAGCCAGGTTGTCAGACTATCGGGCAGAATTCCGGACAGCTATCCCGGAGCGTGACGAAGACCTCGCTGATCCGCACATCTGACAACGTTTCCCGGCAGCCCCATCAGGAGTGGTCAGCGGCCGAGAACGATGGAGGCGCCTGGTGTCCGACGAGCGAAACGCCCACGAAGGGCCAGCTACCTTCCGTGAAGTGTTCGCCCCGTCCGAGTTCCGGGCGATCTACGCTTCGGGCGCGTTGACGTGGTTCGGCGACTACCTCACCAAGGCCGCCGTCAGCATCCTGGTGTACCAGCAGTCCAAGTCCGTCGCGCTCTCCGCTGCCGCGTTCGCGATGAGCTACCTGCCCTGGCTGATCGGCGGCCCGCTGCTCACCACGCTCGCCGAGCGGTATTCGTACCGGACGGTCATGGTCGTCTGCGACCTCACCCGCATGTCGCTGATCTCGCTGGTGGCCATTCCCGGCCTGGTTCCGACCCAGCTGATCCCCGTCGTGCTCTTCGCCTCCGCACTGGCCAATCCACCGAGCCAGGCGGCCAGGTCAGCGCTGATACCGTTCATCCTCACCGGCGACCGGCTGGTCGTCGGTCTGGGGCTCATCACCAGCACCGGCCAGGCCGCGCAGTTCACCGGCTACCTGGCCGGCGCGGCGATCTCCATCATCAACCCGCACCTGGCGCTCTTCCTCAACACGCTCACCTTCGCGTTGTCCGCGGTGCTCATCCGGTTCGGCGTCCGGCAACGGCCATCCGCCATGACCACCGCCCACCGCAGCCATCTGCTGCGGGAGACCGCGGAGGGCTTCCGGATCGTCTTCGGTACGCCGGTGCTGCGGGCCATCGCGATCATGGTCTTCGCCTCGATGCTCTTCGCCATCGTGCCCGAGGGGCTGGCTGCCGCCTGGGCCAACGAACGAGCCGACGGTGGGAACGCCCACCTCGCCCAGGGCATGATCATGGCGGCCAGTCCGATCGGTTTCATCCTCGGTGGCGTGGTGATCGGCCGGGCCGTCCGACCGGACCGTCGCCGATCCCTGATCCGACTGTTCGCCGTAATGGCACCGCTGGCGCTCGTACCGGCCCTACTGGACCCGTCACCGCCGGTGGTGGCTCTGCTGACGGCGATCACCGGCTTCGCCGTCGCCGGTCTCATGCCGGTGGCGAACGGGCTGTTCGTCCAGGCCCTGCCACAGGGATTCCGGGCCCGGGCATTCGGGGTGATGGGCACCGGCGTCCAGGTGATGCAGGGCGTGGCCGTGCTCCTGACCGGGCTGCTGGCCAACCGGTTCCCCATCCCGCTCACCGTCGGGCTGTGGAGCCTGGCGGGCGCCTGCCTGATGCTGGTCGCCGCCCTGAACTGGCCCACCTCCGACCGCTTCGAAGCCGCGATCGCCGCCGCCCGGGGTGGTGCCCCGGACAACGGAAGCGAGCCGACCGTCGGCGAGCCCGCCGGCCCCGCCACCGTCCCGACCGGCCAGGACCAGTCGTCCGGCCCCCAGGCCCGCCCGCCCGCCTCCCAGGCCGGCGTCGGGTCGGCGTGAGGCCCGCCATCCCCACCGCCGGGTCGGCGTGAGGCAGGCCGTACCCGCCGTCGGCTCGGTGTGAGGCAGGCCGCACCCACCGCGACACCCACGCGTCAACCGCGCTGCGGACAAGCTGGCAGGATGGAACGGTGAACCCCGCGAGTGAGCCGGCGCAGCCGCAGCCGGCAACGACCTTCTTCGAAGCGATCGGTGGCGAGCCGACCTTCCGTAAGCTCGTCGACGAGTTCTACGCCGGCGTGGCCGACGACCCGGTGCTCCGCCCGATGTACCCGGAAGCCGACCTCGGACCGGCCAACGACCGGATGCGGCTCTTCCTGATGCAGTACTGGGGCGGCCCGAACACCTACTCGGCCGAGCGCGGTCATCCGCGACTGCGGTTGCGGCATGCCCCGTTCCGGGTCGGTACGGTCGAGCGCGACGCGTGGCTGCGCCGGATGCGCCGGGCCGTGGACAGCCTCGACCTACCCGAGGAATACGCCCACACGCTCTGGGAGTACCTGGAGCGGGCCGCGCACTTCATGGTCAACGTGGACCCGGCCGACGAGGCCGCCTCCTGATCGACCGACCCGCCCGCTACCTGGACGCATGCTCATCGATCAGCGGATCGGAAGGGCGGCGGCCCCGCCGCCCTTCAGGGACCGGGTCAGCACCCGATCACCGAAGTACAGGAAGCACCGAACGCCCCGGTCGCCACGGGCCCATGCCTCCTCGGACGGAGTCCGGTACGCCGTTCCGGTCCGGTACCTCATCATTCCGTCGTCCGGCACCCCCACGTACCGGGCGATGACCGACCGGCAGCTTCGATGGGCCCGCCCAGGATCGTCGTCGAGTACGGCAAGGGAGGTGAGCGGGGCGGTCCAGGTCCCGACGTACTCGAAATGGTGTGTCTGGTCACAGGCTCGCGGCCACAGACTCCCCCACCGGTCAGCATCCAAGCAGCCGTACGACAGCGGTGACGGCTGGCGGAGGGCGCCACGCAGGCTGCCGTTGTGGTCGGCGGGATACTCCCTCGCGGTGTCGATCGCACTGAGGACGAAGATGTCGCAGCGGTACCAGCGGCTGCCGCCGGCCCAGCCGGCCGGCGACGGTGGCACGACCTGCACCGTCAATCGCGCGCCACGCCAGTCGGCCCCCACGAACTCCTGTGCCCGGGCGTCACAGTCGGGGAACACCGCCCGCAACGCGGCCGAGTCGACGGCCGGCGGGGTCGGACGATTGGCGTGCTCGGCGGGAAACTGTCCGACGTACAGGGTCTCGGCCTTGTGGGTCTTCCCGCAGTCCATCGGCGCGTAACTGGTCAGGTAGCCGACCCGGTCGGCCAGGGGATGGCAGACCCCGGTCTGCGGGACGAACTGCTGCGCCGGTGGAAGTCCACCCCAGTCGTCGGTCAGGTCGCTGTCCGTACCGGCCGGTCCTCCGCAGCCGGTCAGCAACGCCGCGATCAGGATGCCCGACACTGCCACACCCGGCCACCGCCGCATTGCGCCCTCCGGTCCCTCGCCGCGCTGGCGCAGCATACGGGACCGGAATCGCCTCCGAGCATTGGGTGACTGGACCCGGGTGTCCGGTTACGCCCCGCGTGGACGTGACTGCGGAACCGGTTAGAGCAGGGCTCCCTCGTCGTGCAGCCAGTCGACGAACGTGGTGGCCACGGCAGCGCCACAGTCGAGGATCTCGACCAGCAGCGCGTCGTGCGCCCCCGCGTTCAGCGGCACCTGCAACTCTGCGTAGATGGGCAGTTGACCGCGTTCGGTCGGGTCGCCCACGTACGCCTTACAGAACCGACGGGTGTGGTTCCACTCGTTGACCACCCGGTAGGCCCGATCGGCCCAGTCCGGGGGAACGGTGGCATGCGGACGGGCGCGCACGACGAGGATCTCGTCCTCCGGGCCCTCGAGGGTGAACAGCACGGCGTGCCGTTCCCACATCGCCAGTAGGTTGCCGTCCCCGTCGGCCAGGTACCGCACGTCGAGCAGGTCGAGGGCATTTCCGACCCGGTTGAGGGTGACCGGGGCGACCTCGCCCGCCATCTCCTTCATCGTGGACCGCGCAGTAGCCAGGCAGTCGTGCTCCGGCTCGCGCGGCGCGGGCGTTCCGACCCGTACGCTGTCTTCAGTAGTAACAGCAGAAGAAGATCTGCTTCGAGTTTCCGGTTCACCGCCACCGGTGTGACCGGGGCGCCATGACCACCACGGCATCGATCGCGCACCTCGCTCCCCAGCGGATCCATGCGCCTACAATGCGTTGGATCCGAGGGACGACGGTACCCGGATAGCCGGCTTGAGGCATCCCCCCAACGGCAGCACCAAACCAGACGTACTAGCGGGGATCATCCGTTCGGTGGAACTTGCACCACCTTCACCGCAAGATCACTTACCTTCTGCAACCATGCGACTCCATATGGTGCCGACAGGCCGATCCATCGACCGGCCTGCCGTACCTGCACCCGATCACCTTCGGCTGCCCCTTCGGGCCCCAGGAAACCCATCCGGACGACGGCCTGCACCAGCCGCTGGGACACCTCGATCCGAGGCAGGGCCGACACCCCGTCCGCCGCCGACGGCGTCACCACCAGCGCGACGTGGTCCAGCAACGCGTCCCGTACGGCCCGCTGGCCCACCGCCCGGCCAGCCACCCCCTGCACCACCGCGGTGCGCAACGTGCCCGCCGCCGCCGAGGCGATCCGGCGCAGATCGGCACCGGACACCGTCTCCATTACCCGACCGGCGGACATCGGCACCGGCCACCGCCAGTCGGCGTCGCGGCGGGGCGGCAGTCCCGCCCCGCCGCGGGCCAACTCGTCCAACAGCCCGGAGGCGGAGACGGTCGCGTCGCCCGGTCCCGTTCCGAACACCGTCCGGCTGACCAGCACCGCCCACGGTAGGCGGGCCCAGAGCGCGGTCCGCCGAACGGTGCCGGGCGGGTCAGCCGGGTGTCCGGAACGCAGTCGGACCAGCGCCGTCCGATCGAGGCGGGTCAGCCGGGACAGGAAGGCACCCGCGTCCGCCACCCCGGTCAGTCCGTGCCCGGCCGGAGCACCGGTCTCCCGCTGGTCGGTCACCATCCGCCGTCCTCAGCTTTCCGTCACGATCGGCCGTTGTCCCCCGCCGGCCCGGACACCGGGGCCAGCTCCGGCTCGGTGTACGGCAGCAGGAAGGCCCGTTCCTCGTCGGTGATCCGCCGGGGCCGCTGCTGCTTCAGGTCGAACGGTACGAGCACCGACCGGGCCCGGCTGGCCAACACGTCGCCGTCGAAGAGCTCGTAGGCGACGGTGAAGCTGGACACCCGGATCTCCGGGATCCACATCTCAATCCGGACGGTGGGTGCCTCGTCCGCCGTGACCCGGCTGAGCGCGTAGTCCACCGGGCGCAGGTAGTCGATCTCGTGCCGACGGATGACCACGCCGTCGGCGAACGAGCTGACGCCCCAGGCCCGGCCATTGGCGAACATCAGCGCCACCCGGGCCTCCTCGTAGAGGGTGAGGAAGCGGGCGTTGTTGATGTGGCCGTACGCATCGAGGTCGGACCACCGTAGCGTGCAGTGGTAGACGTACCGCTTGGCCTCAGTCACGGGTGAGCTTCCGGTAGGTGACCCGGTGCGGGCGGGCGGCGTCAGCACCGAGCCGGTCGACCTTGTTCTTCTCGTACGCCTCGAAGTTGCCCTCGAACCAGAACCACTTTGCCGGGTTCTCGTCGTCGCCCTCCCAGGCCAGGATGTGGGTGGCGACCCGGTCGAGGAACATCCGGTCGTGGGAGATGACCACGGCGCAGCCGGGGAACTCCAGCAGCGCGTTCTCCAGCGACGAGAGCGTCTCGACGTCCAGGTCGTTGGTCGGCTCGTCGAGCAGGATCACGTTGCCACCGATCTTCAACGTGAGCGCCAGGTTGAGGCGGTTACGCTCGCCACCGGAAAGCACCTTGGTTGGCTTCTGCTGGTCGGGGCCCTTGAAGCCGAAGGCGGCGACGTACGCCCGGGACGGCATCTCGACCTTGCCGACCATGAGGTGGTCGAGTCCGTCGGAGACGACCTCCCAGACCGTCTTGTTCCCGTCCAGCCCGGCCCGGTTCTGGTCGACGTACGACAGCTGCACGGTCTCGCCGATCCTGACGCCGCCGTCGGTCGGCTGCTCCAGCCCGACGATGGTCTTGAACAGGGTGGTCTTACCGACACCGTTGGGGCCGATGATGCCCACGATGCCGTTGCGGGGCAGCGAGAAGCTCAGGTTGTCGATCAGCACCCGGTCGCCGAAGCCCTTGGTCAGGCTGTTCACCTCGATGACGGTGTTGCCCAGACGCGGGCCCGGCGGGATCTGGATCTCCTCGAAGTCCAGCTTGCGGGTCTTCTCCGCCTCGCTGGCCATCTCCTCGTACCGGTCCAACCGGGCCTTGGACTTGGTCTGCCGGGCCTTGGCGTTGGACCGTACCCACTCCAGTTCCTCGGTGAGCCGCTTCTTCATCTTGGCGTCCCGGCGACCCTCGACGGCCAGTCGGGCGGCCTTCTTCTCCAGGTAGGTGGAGTAGTTGCCCTCGTAGCCGACGGCCCGGCCCCGGTCCAGCTCCAGGATCCAGCCGGCCACGTTGTCCAGGAAGTACCGGTCGTGGGTGATCGCCATGACCGTGCCGGCGTACTTGGCCAGGTGCTGCTCCAGCCACTGCACGCTCTCCGCGTCCAGGTGGTTGGTGGGCTCGTCGAGCAGCAGCAGGTCGGGGGCCTCCAGCAGCAGCTTGCACAACGCAACCCGGCGGCGCTCACCACCGGAGAGCTGGGTGACGTCGGCGTCCGGCGGCGGGCAGCGCAGGGCGTCCATCGCCAGTTCGAGCTTGGAGTCGATGTCCCAGGCGTCGGCGTAGTCCAACTCCTCCTGGAGCTTGCCCATCTCCTCCATCAGCTCGTCGGAGTAGTCCGTGGCCATCTGCTCGGCGATCTTGTTGAACCGCTCCAGCTTGGCCTTGGTCTCCGCGACCGCTTCCTCGATGTTGCCGAGGACGGTCTTGCTTTCGTTCAGCGGCGGCTCCTGGGCCAGCAGGCCCACGGTGTAGCCGGGCATCAGCCGGGCCTCGCCGTTGCTCGGCCGGTCGAGCCCCGCCATGATCTTCAGCAGGCTGGACTTACCCGCGCCGTTCGGACCGACCACGCCGATCTTGGCGCCCGGCAGAAAGCTCAGCGTCACGTTGTCCAGCACGACCTTGTCGCCGTGCGCCTTGCGCGCCTTTTCCAGGACGTAGATGTACTGGGCCACGGTGCGGCCTACCTCCAGAGTCTTTACGAGAGTCAGTGGGCTTGCTGCAAGCCACACAAGTCACGGACAGCGGTTGATGCCGCGCACGCCACCCTCAATCCTGACAGGTTCGGCCCGCTCCGCCCACATCACCCCGGCCGCGAGCCCCCGGACGGATCGGTCTGATCCGATCCAAAGGTCGGGAAGCTGTTCCGATCACCGGAAGATCCGTGTTATCGAGATCACTTACTGGTTTCTCCGGCCCTCTCGACTGGGAAGTGAGAGTGCCACGGCGCACCGCTACGCTCAGTACGCTCATGCGGTGAACCCGTAACCACCCGGAGGTGTGCGGATCGTGACGGTACGTAGCTCGTTCGTGGTCGTGGCCAACCGCCTGCCGGTTGACGAGGTGACCACGCCCGAGGGACGGCAATGGCGCCGAAGCCCCGGCGGTCTGGTCACCGCACTGCATCCCGTGCTCGTGGCGCATCAGGGCACGTGGGTGGGGTGGGCCGGTGGGGTCGGCGCGGCACCGGAGCCGTTCGGGCTGGACGGCATCGGGTTGCACCCGGTTCCGCTCAGCGCGGAGGAGTTGGAACGGTACTACGAGGGGCAGTCCAACGCCACGATCTGGCCGCTCTATCACGACGCGGTCGAGACTCCGGTTTACAAGCGCCGCTGGCGCGAGGCGTACCGGCTGGTCAATGCCCGATTCGCCGAGGCAGCCGCCGAGGTGGCCGCCGAGGGCGCGACGGTGTGGGTGCAGGACTACCAGCTTCAACTGGTCCCCGCGATGCTGCGGGAACTGCGCCCCGATCTGCGGATCGGCTTCTTCCTGCACATTCCGTTCCCGCCGATCGAGTTGTTCATGCAGATGCCGTTGCGGGCCGAGGTGCTCCGTGGCCTGCTCGGTGCCGACCTGGTCGGCTTCCAGCAGCGACTGGCCGCGCAGAACTTCGTCCGGCTGGCCCGCCACCTGCTCGGACTGCGGTACGAGGGCCAGATGATCCAGGTCGACGGTCGGCAGGTCAAGGCGGGTGCCTTCCCGATCTCGATCGACGTGGCCGAGATGGAACGGATGGCGACCGACCCGGCGGTGCAGGCCCGGGCCAAGCAGATCCGGGCTGAGCTGGGCAACCCCGAGACGGTCATCCTCGGCGTCGACCGGCTGGACTACACCAAGGGCATCGAGCTCCGTTTGAAGGCGTTTCATGAGCTCTTGTCTGACAAAAAGTTGACAGTTCCCGAGGCTGTTATGGTGCAGGTCGCCACACCCAGCCGGGAGCGCGTCGAGCACTACCAGGCACTTCGGGTCAAGGTGGAACGCGAAGTTGGCCGGATCAATGGCGAATTCGGCCGAGTCGGCGTGCCGGCCGTCCATTATCTCCACCAGTCGTACAGTCGCAGTGAACTAGCCGCGCTCTACTGCGCGGCTGACGTGATGATGGTGACCCCACTGCGAGACGGAATGAATCTGGTGGCCAAGGAGTACGTCGCATCGCGCGCGGACACAGGTGGCGCGCTCGTGCTCAGTGAGTTTGCAGGCGCTGCCACGGAGCTGCGCCAAGCTTTTCTCTGTAACCCGCACGACCCGGACGGCGTGAAGGACGCCCTGCTGCGTGCCGTGCACGTCGACAAGTCGGAAGCAAAGCGTCGGATGCGGATCATGCAGCGTCATCTCCGCGCCCACGACGTCGGGCACTGGGCCCGGTCCTTCCTGAACGAGCTCGGCGTCCCCGAAAAGGAGGCGGCGTGAAGACGGCCGTCCTCGATGGCGCGCCGCCGGCCGCTGACCTCATCGACCCCGCGCTCCGGGCGGCCATCGGTCGCATCGCCCGGGTCCCGCTGCTCCTGGTCGCCTGCGACTACGACGGCACGCTGGCCCCGATCGTGGAGGACCCGAGCAAGGCGGTACCCCTGCCCGAGTCGGTCGCCGCGATCCGCGCCCTCGCCTCCCTGCCGCAGACCACCGTGGCCGTCGTCTCCGGTCGCGCCCTGCGCGATCTCGCCACCCTCTCCCGCCTGCCCAGCGAGGTCCACCTCGTCGGCAGCCACGGGTCGGAGTTCGACATCGGTTTCGTGGAACGCCTCTCGCCGGAGCTGCTGGCAGTCCGGACCCGCCTCCGCAACGAGCTGCGGGAGATCGTCGGCGGCCAGGCCGGCGTACGGCTGGAGAGCAAGCCGGCCAGCATCGCCGTACACACCCGGGCAGCGACGCCCGAATCCCGGGCAGCGGTCACCGAGGCGGTGCTCAACGGCCCGGCGACCTGGCCGGACGTGACGGTCACCCAGGGCAAGGAGGTCATCGAACTGTCGGTGATCGCCACCCACAAGGGGACCGCGGTCGACCAGCTCCGTACCCAGATGTCGGCCAGCGCGGTGCTGTTCATCGGCGACGACATCACCGACGAGAACGCCTTCGGCAACCTGCACGGCCCGGACATCGGCATCAAGATCGGCCCGGGCGAGACCAGGGCGGACTACCGGGTCGCCGAGCCGATCGAGGCCGCCCGGGTCCTCGGCCTGCTGCTGGAGACCCGTCGGCACTGGCTCTTCGGCGAGCGGGCGGTGCCGATCGAGCGCCACTCGATGCTGGCCAACGGCCGTACGGTTGCCCTGGTCACGCCCGAGGCGAAGCTGACCTGGCTCTGCCACCCCAAACCGGACTCGTCGGCGATCTTCGCCGATCTGGTCGGCGGCAGTCCCGCCGGGCACTTCACCGTGGCTCCGGAACGCGGTGGCCTGCCGTTGGGTCAGCGCTACCGGGCCGGCACGATGACCGTGGAGACCCGCTGGTCCGGGCTGACCGTCACCGACTGGCTGGACCGCCCGTCCGCCGACGACGTACCGGCCGGTAGCGCGGTGATCAGCGGTGACTCGACGCTGATCCGGGTACTCAGCGGCTCCGGCCGGGTGCAGTTGGAGTTCGCCCCCCGCCCCGAGTTCGGCCAGGTCGCCGTACAGCTCCAGCCGTTGGCCGACGGCCTGCTGGTGCTCGGCTCCAACGAGCCGGTGGCGCTCTACTCCCCCGGCATCGAGTGGGACGTGGTGGCCGACGGTGGATACGAGACCGGCCGGGCCCTGGTCGACCTCACCGCCGCCGGTGGCTCGGTCACCCTGGAACTGCGCTTCGGCTCGCACAGCCTGGAGCACCACCGGGTGCCGGTGCACGAGCGCCAACTCGCCGCCGAGCGGCCGTGGCAGACCTGGGTCGAGGGCCTGCGACTGCCCACCACCGCCCGGGAGATGGTCAGCCGCAGCGCCCTGACGCTGCGCGGACTCTGCCACGAGGCCACCGGTTCGATCCTCGCCGCCGCGACCACGTCGCTGCCCGAGGAACTCGGCGGGGTACGCAACTGGGACTACCGCTACTGCTGGCTACGCGACGCGGCGATGACCGCCCGGGCCCTGGTGGACCTGGGGTCGATCACCGAGGCGGAGGCGTTCCTGCGCTGGGTCGACGGTTGCGTCGAGCGCACCGGCGGGCACCCGGAGCGGCTGCACCCGCTCTACACGGTGGACGGCTACGAACTCGGTGCCGAGGCGGTCATCGACACCCTGCCCGGCTACGCCGGCTCCCGGCCGGTACGGGTCGGCAACCTGGCCAACCACCAGCTCCAACTCGACGTCTTCGGGCCGATCGCCGACCTGCTGGCCGGTGTGGCCGACCTGCGCGGCTCGGTGCGTGACACCGAGTGGCGGGTGCTCGAATCGATGGTCGAGGCGGTGAGCCGCCGCTGGCACGAACCCGACCACGGACTGTGGGAGGCCCGCCTGCCACCCCGGCACCACGTCTACTCCAAGGTGATGTGCTGGATGACCGTGGACCGGGCCCTGCACGTGGTCCGTCGGCACGGTGGCCAGGACCGGCCGGACTGGGTCGAACTGCGGGACCGGATCGGCCACAACGTCCTCGAGTACGGCTGGCACGAGGGTGCCCAGGCCTACAGCGTGGCGTACGGCGACGAGGAGATGGACGCCTCCTCGCTCTGGATCGGCCTGTCCGGGCTGCTGCCGGACGACGACCCGCGCTTCCTCTCCACCGTGCTGAAGATCGAGGCGGATCTGCGCAGCGGTCCGGTCGTCTACCGCTACCACTGGGACGACGGCCTGCCCGGCCGGGAGGGCGGATTCCACATCTGCACCGCCTGGCTGATCGAGGCGTACCTGCGCACCGGCCGACGGGCCGATGCTGAGGAACTGTTCTGGCAGATGGTCGACACCGCCGGGCCGACCGGGCTACTGCCCGAGCAGTACGACCCGCTGGCCGAGCGCGGTCTGGGCAACCACCCGCAGGCGTACAGCCATCTCGGGCTGATCCGCTGCGCCCTGCTGCTCGACAACATGGTCAAGTCCTGACCCAACCTGGTTGATCATGAAGTTGTTGCCCGCGGACACGGCGTGTCGCGGGCAACAACTTCATGATCACCGGACGGAGGCGGTCGGGTGGTCAGGTGGTCACCGGACGGAGGCGGTCAGGTGGTCAGGTGGTCACCGGACGGAGGCGGTCAGGTGGTCGTCGTGACGGAGGCCGGGGTGCTCTCGTGGTGCAGTCGGGACACGGCGGTCACCAGGTAGGTCGCCTCGCCGACCGGCGGGGGCGAGGTGTCCACGAAGCGTCGCGTACCGCTGCCGGCCCGGGGCAGTGCGATCAGGTTCCGGCCCGCCTCGATGCCACAACCGGCACCGTCGGCCCGGTAGATCGCGTAGTACGCCGGTGTCGTACCGGCACTGGGCGCGGTCCAGGTCAGTTCGACGCCGCTGCTGGTCCGGGTGGCGGTCAGACTCCCCGGTACGCCGGGGGCCGTACCGCCCAGTCGCGTGTTCACCGGAACCAGGGCCGGATGCCGGTAGAACTCGGCGCTGAGCCGGTCGGCGAACCCGAGCGGGTTGGCCAGTAGGTCCGCGATCGAGTAGTAGATGTCGCCGGACACCTGGTGGTCGCGGTTGAGCACCAGGTGGCGGGGCATCTCCTCCGGATCGCCCCAGGACGTGATCCGGTAGGCCGCCTGCCCGACGTAGAGCTGCACGTTCGTACCGGCCACCACCTCGGACCACCAGGGCACCAGCACCTCGTACGCCGCCGCCGCGAAGCCGGTGTTCCAGTAGAGCTGCGGCGCGATGTAGTCCACCCAACCCTGCTTGACCCACTTACGGCTGTCGGCGTAGATCGCGTCGTAGGACTGGAGACCCGAGGTGGCCGAGCCGAGCGGATCGGTGGACTGGTTACGCCAGATCCCGAACGGCGAGATGCCGAAGCGGACGTGCGGTTTGGCCTGCCGGATCCGGGTGGCCACCTCCTGCACCATCGTGTCCACGTTGGACCGTCGCCAGTCGGCCAGCGAGCGCCCGCCACCGTACGCGGCGAACTCGGCCGCGTCGTCGAAGGTCTGCCCGCTGACCGGGTACGGGTAGAAGTAGTCGTCGAAGTGCACGCCGTCGATGTCGTACCGGGTGACCGCGTCCATGATCGCGTTGACGGTGTGCTGCCGGGCGGCCGGCACCCCGGGGTTGTAGAACAGCTTGCCGTCGTAGCGCTCGACCCAGGTCGGGTTGACCCGGGCCGGATGCGTGGCGGCCAGTTTCGTCACGTCGGCCTGTGTGCTCACCCGGTACGGGTTGAACCAGCCGTGCAGTTCCAGGTTGCGGGCATGCGCCTCGGTCACCGCGAACGCCAGCGGGTCGTAGCCGGGGTTGCCACCCTGGGTGCCGGTCAGGTACTGCGACCAGGGTTCCAGCGTCGATGGCCAGAACGCGTCGGCGGCCGGGCGGATCTGGAGGAACACGGCGTTGAGCCGCAACGCCTGGGCCCGGTCGAGCAGGCTACGCAGTTCGGCCTGCTGCGCCGACACGGTCAGCCCGGTCCGGGACGGCCAGTTGATGTTGGCAACCGAGGCGATCCAGGCCCCACGTAGTTGACGTTTCGGGGTGTCGCCCAGCGGGCAGCCGTCGGCGGCCACCCGGTCAGCACCGGAACCGCCGTCGGCCCCGACCGCAGTAGCCCCGACCCCCGAAGCACCGACAGCGCCGGCCCCGGTAGCCCCGACAGCGCCGGCCCCGGCCGCTTCGGCGGGGCGGGACGATGCTCCGGCGACGGAGGCCACGGCGGTCAGCACCGCCACCGCCGCTGCGACCAGTAACGCGTGCCGTCGTCGTACGAAACTTCGGGCCATCAGGAACCTCCGCGTGGCGGATGGTGAGCGGACCAGCCGGCGCGCCCAGATTGGCGACAAGTTTCGCTCAGGCAAATTTAAATGTAAAGATACTTCAAGCCGTCGACCTGCTCCCGCGCTCGATCACCGCTGTCCGCGGTGCCCCGACGAGCCGGCCCGGCCCGTCACTCTGCCGGTTGGTGTTCCAGTACGGTCACCACGTCACCGAACACCACCACCGCCGGCGGTCGAATGCCGGCCCCGGCCACCACTGCGGCGATCTCGCCGAGCGTGGACCGCAGCACCCGCTGCTGGCCGGTCGTACCCTCCTGCACGACAGCCGCCGGCGTGCCCGCCGGCCGCCCGGAGACCTGTAGCGTCGCGGTGATCCTGGCCAGGTTCTTCAGCCCCATCAGTACGACCAGCGTGCCGCGCAGCCGGGCCAACGCCGACCAGTCCACCAGCGACGCGGGGTCGTCCGGGGGTAGATGACCGGAGACCACGGTGAACTCGTGTGCGACCCCCCGATGGGTGACCGGTATCCCGGCGACCCCTGGCGCGGCAACCGAACTGGTCACGCCGGGCACCACGGTCACCGGTACGCCAGCCGCCGTACAGGCCAGCACCTCCTCGCCGCCACGACCGAAGACGTACGGGTCCCCGCCCTTGAGCCGGACGACGAACGAACCGGCCCGGGCGCGGTCCACCAGGATCCGGTTGATCTCCTCCTGGGTACGGGCCGGGCCGTACGGGATCTTCGACGCGTCAACCAGTTCGACGTCGGGGCGCAACTCGTCCAGGAGCAGCCCCGGCACCAGCCGGTCGGCGACCACCACATCCGCCTCGGTGAGCAGTCGCCATCCCTTGACCGTGATCAGCTCCGGGTCGCCCGGCCCGGCACCGACGAGGGCCACCCGCCCCGCTCCGGTGCCACGAGGGGCCCCTTGCCGGGCAGAGCCCGATGCCAGGGGGCCCGGTCCGGCACCGAGGAAGCTGCGGATGGCGTCGCGGACGGCCATCGACCGACGCGGGTCGCCACCGCCGGACACCGCCACGGTCACCGGCCCGTGCCGGGTCACCGCCGGGGTCCACGCGGTCGCCGCAGTCCGGTCGTCGGCGCGTACGCAGAACACCCGACGCTCGGCCGCCGCAGCGCTGACCGCCTCGGCGGCGGCCGGATCGTCGACCGCCACCTGCACCAGCCAGACGTCGTCCAGGTCGGATGGTTCGAACCGACGCGACGTCCAGTCCAACCGACCGGCGTCCACGTACGCCCGCAACGCCGGGGTGAGTTCCGGGGAGACCAGCACCACCCGGGCACCGGCGTCCAGCAGGGCCGGCACCCGCCGGGTCGCCACCGCTCCCCCACCGACCACCAGCACCCGGCGACCGGCCAGTCGCAGTCCCAGCGGATAGAGGTTGCCGCCGCTCACTTCCCGGTCACTCCCCTTGCTTCTCGGGTCTTCACTTCTCGGACACTCCGGCCGAGTCGAAGGTGGCCACGTCGTGCAGCACCCGTACCGCCGAGGCGACGACCGGGAACGCCAACAGTGCGCCGGTGCCCTCCCCGAGCCGCAGCCCCAGGTCGATCAGCGGCTCCAGGCCCAGCCTGGTTAGCCCCACCGTCGCCCCCGGTTCGACCGAACGATGCCCGGCGACCATCGCCCCGACGGCCTCGGGGGCGAACGCCGCCGCGACCAGCGCCGCCGAGACGCCGATGACGCCGTCCAGGATCACCGGACACCGGCGGGCCGCGGCGCCGAGAATGAAGCCGGCCAGCGCGGCATGCTCCAGGCCGCCGACCGCAGCCAGCACACCGAGCGGGTCCGCCGGGTCCGGCCGGTGCCGGTCCAGGGCGGTCCGCACCACGGCCACCTTCCGCTCGTACGTGGCGTCGTCCACCCCGGTCCCCCGACCGGTGACCGCAGCCGGGTCCGCGCCGGTGCAGGCGGCGATCAGCGCGGCGGCCGGCGTGGTGTTGGCGATGCCCATGTCCCCGGTGAGCAGGATGCCCGCCCCGGCGTCGAGCAGGTCGTCGGCGACCCGGATACCCACCTCGATCGCGGCCCGGGCCTCCTCGCGGGTCAGGGCTGGCTGCTGCGTCATGTCCCGGCTGCCCGCCCGGACCTTCGCCGCGACCAGGCGCGACGGGTTGGGCTCGGGCAGTACGGTGGCCACTCCGACGTCGACCACGGTGACCGACGCGCCGAGCTGCCGGGCGAACGCGTTGACCACCGCCCCGCCGGCCAGGAAGTTGCCGACCATCTGCGCGGTCACCTCCTGCGGCCAGGGCGTCACCCCCTGGGCGTGCACCCCGTGGTCACCGGCGAAGACCGCCACCGAGGCGGGATCGGGCAGTGGCGGTGGGCAGGCACCGGCCAGCCCGGCCAGTCGTACGGACAGTTCCTCGAGAGCACCCAGCGATCCGGCCGGCTTGGTCAGCCGGGTGTGCAGTTCCCGGGCGGCGGTCATCGCCGCCTGGTCGAGTGGGCGGATCGCCGCCAGGGTGGTCTCCAGCATCACGCCTCCAGGATCTTGGCCAGCAGGTCGACGAACGCGTCGGTGGTGGCAGTGTCCCGTACCGCCACGCGCAGCCAGTCGGTGCCCAGGCCGGGGAAGGTGTCGCCCCGCCGTACGGCATAGCCGTGCTCCCGCAACGTCAGCCGCACGTCGGCCGCGCCGGTGAGGCGTACCAGCACGAACGCACTGGCTGGTTTCCCCACGATGGACACCCCGGGCAGCCCGGTCAGCCGGTCGACGAGGTACGCGCGGTCCTCGGCCAGCCGGGCGGCGATCTGCCGTTCCGCCGCCACCGCCTGCGGGGTGGCACAGGCCCGCGCGGCGGCCAGCGCGGGCGTGGACACCGCCCACAGTGGCTGTACGGCGGCCAGCCGGGTCAGCAGTCCGGCCGGCCCGAGCAGGTAGCCGATCCGCAGTCCGGCCAGTCCCCAGGTCTTGGTGAGGCTGCGGACCACCACCAGTCCCGGTACGTCCCGACGGGCAGCCAGCGACTCGGGCTCACCGGTCACCCCGGGCGCGATGGTGGTGTCGGCGAACGCCTCGTCCACGACGAGCACCCGGCCGGGGCGGGCGAGGGCGGCGACCGTCTCAGCCGGGTGCAGCACCGAGGTCGGGTTTGTCGGGTTGCCCACGAAGACCAGGTCGGCGTCGGCCGGTACCAGCTCCGGGTCGAGCCGGAACCCGGTCTCGGCGGGCAGCACCACCCGCTCGACGCGGTGACCGGCGGCCAGCAGCGCGGCCTCCGGCTCGGTGAACTGCGGGTGTACGACCACCGCCCGACGTACGTCACGTAGGGCCTGGGCCAGCAGGACGAATCCCTCGGCGGCACCGGCGGTGAGCAGGACCTCGTCGGCCGGGCGACGGTGCCGGGCGGCGACGGCGGCCCGGGCCGCCGACGGGTCCGGGTAGCTGGCCAGTTCGTCGAGGGCGGCGGTGATCGGAGCGCGGAGCCAGTCCGGCATCGGATCACGGCGCACGTTCACCGCCAGGTCCACCAGCCCGGGCACGACCTCGGCATCACCGTGATGGCCGAGGTCCGGTGACGGTTCGGCGACTGCGGCGGGGCGGTCGGGTGCCTCGCCGCCGGTTGCTGTCGTCCCTGGTGGGTATCCCTGCGCGTACATGCTGGCGATCCTGCTCTGTCCCCGGAGCAGGCTCCACGCCCGGGGTCCGCACGTCCAGATTTTGTGAGCAACTTTCGCGGATTTTTATCAGACCAAAAGGGTGTTTGTCATAGCTTGATGGGGTGAAAAACGCACCCTTCTCCTCCATCAGTCGACTCACTCCGCTACTACGTGCCGGGCTGATCTCCGGGGTCGTGGTCGCCGTGGCGGCCTACCCGCTGGTAGCCATCGGCGGTCTCGGCGCCAAGGCAGGTGCCGACGCCGTCAAGGACAAGGCCACCGCCATCCAGGGCTCGTCGCCCGCGCAGACGACGTACGTCTACGCCTCGGACGGCAAGACCCTGCTGACGACGTTCTACGAGGAACATCGGAAGTACACCCCGCTGTCGGAGATGTCGCCGAACATCCAACAGGCGATCGTGGCATCGGAGGATTCCCGGTTCTACAAACACAACGGCGTCGACGCGAAGGGCGTCGCCCGGGCCTTCGTCGCCAACCGGCAGGCCGGCGGGGTGTCCCAGGGTGCCTCCACGCTGACCATGCAGTACGTCCGGATGGCCTCCCGGGACAGCGCGAAGACCCCGGCGGAGGCCCTCCAGGCCACCGAGCAGACCGCCCTGCGCAAGGTCCGGGAGATGCGGATGGCGATCGACCTGGAGAAGCAGCTGACCAAGCCGCAGATCCTGGAGCGCTACCTCAACGCCGCCTACTTCGGGCACCGCGCGTACGGCATCTACTCGGCGTCGGAGATCTTCTTCTCCAAGACGCCCAAGGACCTGACCCCGGTCGAGGCGGCCACCCTCGCCGGCCTGGTCAAGTCCCCCTCGGAGTACGACCCGGCCAGCTCCGACCAGAAGGCCGCCACGGAACGGCGCAACTACGTCATCAGCCGGATGCGCGACATGGGTTACCTCTCGCCGGACGCGGCTGCGGCAGCCCAGGCCGAACCCATCAGGCTCAAGCTGAGCAGTCCGCCCAACGACTGTGTCTCCCTGCCGAAGGAGCTGAACAGCTGGGGGTTCTTCTGCGACTACCTGAAAAACTGGTGGAGCACCCAGCCGGCGTTCGGGGAGAACCGACTGGAACGGGAGGACCGCCTGACCCGGGGCGGTTACCGGATCGTCACCACCATCGACCCGAAGATCCAGAAGATCGCCGACGAGCAGGTGCAGTCCCGCGAGGCGATCGGCAGCCCGTTCGCCCACGGACTCGTCCTGGTCGAGCCGGGAACCGGCCGGGTCAAGGCGATGGCGGTCAACCGGAACTACTCGCTGGACCTGAGCGAGAACTATCCGAACTCCAACCCCGCCCTACGCGGCAAGATCAAGGGTAACTATCCCAACACGGTGGCCCCCCTGCTCGGTGGCGGTACGGTGCCCGGCTACCAGGCCGGATCGACGTTCAAGATGTTCACCATGCTGGCCGCGCTCGACGCCGGCATGCCGCTGTCGACCGCCTTCGACTCCCCGCACCGGTTCACCACCATCTACCCGGACGGCAGTGGCGGCCCCACCGACTGTGGCGGCTTCTGGTGTCCGTCGAACGCCAGCGGCGCGATGACTGGCCGCCACGCGATGTGGTCCGGGTTCGGCAAGTCGGTCAACACCTACTTCGTACAGCTGGAGCAGAAGGTGGGTGCGGACCGGGTGGTCCGCCTGGCCGAACGGCTCGGCCTGCGGTGGCGCACCGAGGTGGACCGCCGACAGGCGTCCCCCGACAACGCCAGGAAGTGGGGTGCCTTCACCCTGGGCGTATCCGACGCGACGCCGTTGGAGATGGCCAACGCGTACGCCGCCATCGCGGCCGACGGTCAGTACTGCGACACGATCCCGGTGCTGTCGATCACCAACCCGGACGGTTCACCCGCGATGTACAAGACGGCTTCCGGCCTGGAACGGGAGGCGGCGAAGCCCCGCTGCCGTCAGGAGGTCTCGGCGGATGCGGCCCGGGCCGCCACCGATGCGGCCCGCTGCCCGACCGGGGACACTCCGGCCCGGGGCGGCTGCGGCGGCTGGTCGACCGCCGACTCGGTACGCGGTACCGTCGGCCGTCCGGTCGCCGGCAAGACCGGTACCACGGACAGCACCCGGTCGGCGTGGTTCGTCGGATACACCCCGGAGTTGGCGGCGGCCAGCTTCATCGCCGATCCGGACAACCCGTTCAACGCGGTAGGTGACGGGCAGTCCAACAAGCCGATCGACACCGCCGCCAGCGCCCTGAAGGCAGCGCTCAAGGACCAACCGGTCCGCCAGTTCACCCCACCGTCGGACGCGATAACCGGGTAGGCGGGCGCAGGACGTGGCGTACTGCCCTGGCTGGGGCAACGGCCTCAGTCAGGGCAGCTCAGCGCAGGTCCGCCACCACGATCGACCAGACTTCCAGGTCGACCCGACCGCCGTACGCGTAGCCGGCGTTCCGGAGCAGCCCCTCGTACGTGAATCCGGCCTTCTCCGCCACCCGCCGAGAAGCGGTGTTCCCGGGCGCGGTCCTCAGCTCCACCCGCTGGAAGCCGTGTTCCAGGATCAGCGCGATGGCCAGCGCGTCGACCGCCTCGGCGGCGATCCCGAAACCCCGCGCCCCGGGCGCGATCGCGCACGCGACCTCGGTGACCCGGCCGGCCCAGTCGGTACGTTTGGTCCACAGGCAGCCGATCAACTGCTCGTCCTCGCGCCGGATCACGCCGTAGTGGTCGCCGATGCCGTTGTCCCGCCGCTCCTGGGCCATCTCGGTGCACCAGGCGAGGGCATCGATCTGGCCCGACTCCTCCGGCAGCGACAGCCAACGCCGGGTCAGTTTGTCCGCGAAGATCTCCGACACCACGGGCGCGTCACCGACGGCAAGCTGACGCACGTCCGCCCTCGGGGTCGATACGGTCAGCGTCGGGAACCGTCGCACCGCCACATGTCCGCTCACCAGATCACCGCACCCTGCTCGCTGATCGCCATCGTCTCGTCACCGAACCGCTCACGCCATCACCCGACCCGGCGAGTCGAGCGGGAGCGCTGATACCGGGGCAGCCGGCGAAACCGGGGCGGCCGAGGCGGCCGGCAACGGTGGGAGCGCCGCGCCCGACCCCGGCCCGGTCGGGAGGACGTCCGGCCGATCGACGTGCCGGAACGCGGCGGCCACGAGCCGGCGGGCGATCCCGGGCACCCCGGCCCAGTGCAGGATCAACTGGGAGGCATGCACCCCGCCCCACACGAACCCTTCCGGCGGGCCACCGGGCCACCGCCAGGCGGGAGTCTGCCCGGCACGGGGCAGCAGTACCGCGGCGTGCTGTTTGTAGCCGAACAGCCGGTCACCGGGTTGCGCCACCACGGAGGGGGCCTGTGCCGTCGCCTCGCGATAGCCGATCACGACGTGGCCCGTACCCACCCCGGTGGCGTCGAGCACGCCGCACATCGGGCGGCCGTCGAACTCCCGGGCCAACCACAGCGCGCCCGTCCCCTCGGCCAGCACCGGATGCCCGGCCCGGGCGAAGTCGGCGACCGCCGCGCACAGCCGCTGGTTCGCGGACAGCTCCTCGGCGTACGACTCGGGCAGTCCTCCTCCGACGACCAGCGCGGCGGTGCCGGCGGGCAGTGCCTCGTCCCGCAGCGGGTCGAGGACCCGAACCTCCGCACCGGCGGCGACCAGCAGTTCGGCGGTCTCCGGATAGGAATAGGCCGTTCCCGGCCCACCGGCCAGCGCGACCACCGGGCGCGGCACCCGGGCAGCGGGATCCGGCGCGGGCGGGTCGGGTGGTCCGCCGCCGGCCCCGGCCACCCCTGCCGACCGGTCCTCGCTGCTACCACTGCGCACCGAGTAGAGACCTTCGGCAGCAACCGAGTAGAGACCTTCGGCAGCAGCGGCTGACGCGGACCACCGGTCGACCGGCAGTTGCGGCGCTGACCGGGCCAACGCCAGGATCCGGTCGAGGTCGACCGCGCCCGCGATCGCCTCGCCCAGCCGACGGACACCCCGGTACGCCTCCAGACTGCGGTGCGCCACCGGTACGACGCCATGCTCCCGGCCTGGCAGGGCCCGGGACAGGACCTGCCGGCGCAGAGCACCGAAGACCGGCACTCCGATGTCGTCGAGCGCCTCGCGGAGCAGCCGCTCGTGGTGATCGGAGGCGACCCGGTTGAGGATGACCCCGCCGAGCTGGACCAGTTCGTCGTAGGCCCGGAACCCGTGCACCAGGGCAGCCACGGAATGTCCCATCGCCGCCGCGTCGACGACCAGCACCACCGGTGCCCGCAGCCCCACACAGACCGCAGCGGTCGAGTCGGTCTCGGGATGCTCACCGATACTGTCGAACAGCCCCATGGTGCCTTCGACGACAGCCAGGTCGGCGCCGGCTGCACCGTGGGCGAACAGCGGGGCGATCCGCCGGGTGCCGACCAACCGAGGGTCGATGTTCCGACCCGGCCGACCCGAGGCCAGGCCCAGGTAGGCGGCGTCGGCGTGGTCCGGCCCGATCTTGAAGCCGGCCGTCGTCAGGCCCCGGGCCGCGTAGGCGGCCAGCAGACCGACGGCGACCGCCGTCTTGCCATGTCCGGAGCAGGGGGCGCTGACCGCCACCCGCGCAACGGTGGTCATGGTCGGCTCCTGGGGGACGGGGCCCGGGACGGGCGATTCGGTCTTGAACGGACAGTGGGGCCATTCATGACGATACCTCCGTCCGGAGGCCGGCCGGCAGCCGCCGATACGGGCACCAGCGTAGTGGCTGCGGTCATAGGGGTAGCCTCGTGCTGTGTACCGCTTTCTGCTCACGCCACGCTGGCTGGGCATCTTCGCCCTGACCCTGGTCGCGGCCATGGTGATGGTCCTACTGGGCAACTGGCAGCTAGACCGGTATCGGGAGCGCGACGCGATCAACAAGCGCATCGACGCAGCCACCGAGATCGCACCGGTGCCGCTGACGGAGGCGCTGCCCGGACCGGGGGACGCGGCCGGCACCGCCGGCCAGGCACCGCCGGAGGAGACCGCGTGGACCCGGGTCACGGCCACCGGGCGGTACGACAGCAACAACATCATCCTCGTTCGCGGCCGTACGGTGAACAACCAGGTCGGCTTCGAGGTGCTCACCCCGCTGATCCTGGCCGACGGCTCGGCGGTCCTGGTGGACCGGGGTTGGATTCCCCCCGCCCCCGAGGGCGCCAACGCCCGCCCGGCGATCCCGGCGGTGCCCACCGGCGAGGTGACCGTGGTGGGACGGGTACGCATGTCGGAGAGTCGCCCCGACACCCCCCAGCGGCGCGACGGTCAGATCGAGACACGCCGTATCTCGGTGTCCCGACTCGCCGCCGAACTTCCCTACCCCAGCTACGGCGCATTCCTGCTGCTCGACGAACAGACTCCGGCCGCCGACCCGGCCTTCTCGGCTATTCCGGTCCGGCACGAGAACAACTGGCAGAACGGCGGCTACGTGGTCCAGTGGTGGCTGTTCGCCCTGATGACCCTGATCGGTTTCGGCTGGCTGGCCCGACGGGAGGCGCACGGCGAGCCCAGTGACGCCGCCAAGCACGAGGACCGGGTCGGCGACGATCCGGTACCGGTCGGCCCGGCTGGCCATTCCCCCACCTCAGCACAGAACGGTTGACCTGCCAGACACCGCTCACCACGCCGCACACCGTTTGATAGCGCCCATTGGGTAAGGTGCGTCGTGATCGAGCGCAGGGAGGTAACCCGGTGAGTGTAGATCCAACGCTACCGATGCCCCAATCCGAACCGCCGGGGCAGTCCCCGGCCCCCGTAAGTCCACCGGCTTTCCCGGCACCTACCAGCCCACCCGCTTTCCCGGTGTCCACCGGTCCGGAGGCCTACCCGGTGTCCACCGGTCCGGAGGCCTACCCGGCAGCACCACCCCCGCTGCCGGCACCGCCACCACTGCCGGCACCACCCACGCAGGCAATGCCCGCACTGCCGGCTCAGGCCTTGCCCGAACCACCCACCCAGGCGATTCCGGCACCGGTACCGGCACCACTGGCCCCCGCGCCACCACCTATGTTGCCTGAACAGCCCTGGCAGCCACCGGCACCCGGACAGCTTCCGCCCGGCGGGCCCGGGGCCTACCCGGCCAGTGGCCCGCCCGTGGCGTACCCCGTCAGCGGGGCGCCCGGGGCATACCCCCCGGTCAGTGGTGCGCCCGGCGCGTACCCGATCAGCGGTGCTCCCGGGCCGTACCCAGCCGGCGGGCCGCCCGGACCGTTCCCGCCCGGTCAGCCGGGTCCGGCGGTGGCGCAGATCGGTGAGATCGTGGTGGCACCGCCGGTGGTCCGTACGCCCGCCGGTGACATTCCGCTGGCCGGCTCGACCTGGCACGTCGTGGACCAGTGGCAGACCGAACAGAAGATCCCGACCTGGGCGATCGTCTGCGCCATCGTCGGGTTCTGCATCCTCACCGTGTTCAGCCTGCTGTTCCTCCTGGCGAAGGAGACCATCTACCGGGGCACGGTGCAGGTGACGGTGGCCAACGGTGGCCGGCAGTACGTGGCCCGGATCCCGGTCACCCACCAGGGCCAGGTGCACCAGATCAACAACCAGGTCAACTACGTACGGTCGCTGGCGACCATCTGACCAGCCGGTTGGCGGCCAGCGACGCGGAACCTCCGCCTGGCTGGCCGCCCAGCCGACAGTCCCCGCTCAGCCACCGAGCCGACCCGTGTGGATCGCGCGTACGGCCTCGATGGTGTCCGCCTCGGCTGCGGTCTTGTCGTCGCGGTAACGCACCACCCGGGCGAACCGCAGCGCAACACCCCCCGGATAGCGGGAACTGGTCTGTACCCCGTCAAAGGCGATCTCCACGACCTGCTCCGGTCGTACCCGGACCACCCACTCCCCCCGGTCGACGGCCAGGGCGAGGAACCGCTCGGTCTGCCAACGCAGCAACTCGTCGGTGAGCCCCTTGAACGTCTTGCCGAGCATCACGAAGCCACCGGTACGCGGATCACGGGCACCGAGGTGCAGGTTCGACAGCCAGCCGGAACGCCGACCGCTGCCCCACTCGACGGCAAGAACCACCAGGTCGAGGGTGTGCCGGGGCTTCACCTTCACCCAGGCGGCACCCCGGCGACCGGCGGCGTACGGGGCGTCCGGCGCTTTCACCACCACCCCCTCCTGCCCGGCGTCGAGGGCGGCGGCGAAGGCTGCGGCTGCCTCCTCTCCGGTGTCGACGGCCACCCGCCCGACCAGCAGCGGCGCACCGACCGCGTCGGCCAGGACCGACCACCGCTCGCGTCCGGGCGCGTCGAGCAGGTCCGTGCCGTCCAGGTGCAGCAGGTCGAAGAAGTACGGCGTCAGCACGGTCTCCCCGGTGGTGCCGGCGGCGGCACGTACGGCCGGGGCCGGGCGGGCCGGCCGGGCCGGGCGGCCAAGTTCGGCGGAGGTCGTGCCGGAGAGTTCGGCGCTGACCCGCTGGCGACCTCCCCGGGTGGCGGCGCGGCTGGCGGTCTCCTGGAACGGTCGGGGCCGACCCGTCGCGTCGAGGGCGATCGCCTCGCCATCCAGCACCATCTCACGGGCGGGCAGCGCGCGGACGGCTGCCACCACCTCGGGCACCCGTGCGGTGATCTCGTCGAGGCTACGGCTGAAGACCGCGATGTCCGTACCGGAGCGGTGCACCTGGATACGGATGCCGTCGAGTTTGACGTCCACGACGGCTGGCGTGCCGGTCGCGGTCAACGCATCGTCGACCGACGACGCGCTCTGGGCCAACATCGGGGCCAGCGGTCGACCGACCCGCAGGGTGAACTCGCTCAACGCCGCCGCCCCACCGGTCAGGGCGGCCACGGCGACCACCTTCAGGTCACCGGCCAGCAGCAGCGCCCGACGGACCGCCTCGGCCGGTACGTCGGCGGCCCGGGCGACGGCGTCGGCCAGCAGGCCGGCCTGCGCGCCCTGACGCAGCTCACCGCTGAACAGGCCGACCAGCATCCGCTGCTCGTCGACGGTGGCGGCGGCGAACAACGCACCGAGTAGCTCCCGACGGCGGGCCTGCGAACCGGCACCGTGGACAGCGGCGATCCCGGCGATGGCCGCGTCGACGCCGCCGACGGTCAGCGTCGGCTGCTCCGCAGGTGGTGGCAGGTCACGCAGGCTGGCGTAGCCCACCCCGGTCTGCCGTTGGCGCAGCTCACCGGCGAGGTAGCCCGAACCGGCCGGGATCTCGTCCGGATCCAGGCCACGTAGGGCCACGGCCAGCAGGTCCACCTTGGCCCGCCGGCCCGGGGTCGCTGCCACTGCGGCGGAGGTGGCCGCCAGGTCGAGAAAGCGCACCTCCTCATCCTGGCAGCCACCCCGGACAAAAGAGGCGGGCAGGGAAGGTCGAACGTCAGAAGGTCGGTGACCCCCGGCCCGGTACGGCAGCCGCCGTTCGGGAATCATGGCTGAAGCTCCAGGATGCGCGACGTCGGCACCACTCGAAACCGATCGTTTGCGGGCGGCAGAGGGTGCAGGTCACAGTAAACGGATGACGGGTACGATATGCGGTCCGACAGTACGAGACACGACATCGCGCCAAGCGACTGGCTTACGGGTGCACCGCTGGCTGATGACCGTCGGGGCGCTCCTGACCGCCTTCGCCCTTCTGCTGTTGTCACTGCTCCCCAGCGTGCCTTCCGAGGCGGTCGCAATGACGGCGTGGGTCGAACGCGGTCACTCGTTACTGCTGTGGAGCGACGAACTGCTGTTCTTCGCGGTCATCTGCTGGGGAGCCGGTGCCCGCGGCCTCTTCGGCGCGCGCCGGGCCGGACCATCGGTGCGGATCAACGTGGGAGTGACCGCTCTCACGGTTGCCCTCGTCTCTCTCGTCGTCCTACTGCTCGAGGTGGGGCGGCTGGTCTACCCGGTGTTTGAGATCCAACTGTCAGCCGAGGTCCTGGCCCTGGTCGTCAGCTCGACGTTCGGCGCGCTGCACCTGGCGTTCCTGGGTTTCGCCGTTGCTGCGGTCGCGCTCAGCTGGTCGACCCGCGCCGGACTGATTGGGCGAGCTGTCGGCATCGTTGCGGCAGCCGCATTCATCGTGGGCTCTTTCCCCTGGCTGGCACCGAACTGGTGGAACTCACTGGTCGCGGTACTGGTCGCCGCATGGGGCGTGTTCCTCGCCCTTACCACCGTAACTCGCAGCGAGAATCCTGCCGACGCAACGGAGGGGACGGGTACCACCGGCTAGTTGGGCCTAGGCGGAGATGGGCTCCTCGATCCGCAGGCCCCGGGCACGCACCCCGTCGGCCACCTTGGAAAGCACGGCATCCAGTGCGCAGAGAACGGCGGAGAGCTCGCCGAGCTGGTCCTTCAACACGTCATCGGACCATACGGAGACGTCAAGGTCCCCCAGAGCACAGACCGCGGCATCCAGCCGCGCGATGGCTTCGTTCGTACCCATGTTCGAAAGCTTATCGTGGGCCAACCGTCGCAGACAGCCCTTTACCTGCATTTCATCCTCGATCACGGGACATTTCACCGGGTCGACCCCACCCCGGGTCGGCCCGGTGAAATGTCCACACTGATGCGGTGGGTCAGCGGGCAGCTGCCGCCGCCTCGGCCACCTTCGCCAACAGCAGCGTCTCGGCGAGGCAGACCCGGGCGAACTCGCCGAGGTGCAGGCTCTCGTTCGGGCCGTGCGCCTGCGCGTACGGGTCCTCCACCCCGGTCACCAGGATCGCCGCCCGCGGGAACATCTCCTGGAACGTCGCGATGAACGGGATGGAGCCACCGACGCCCATGTCCACCGGGTCGACGCCGTCCCATGCCGTACGGAACGCGGAGCGGGCGGCGTCGTACATCGGTCCGGACGCGTCGATCACACACGGGTTGCCGTCGTGTTCGAAGGAGAGCGTGACCCGCGCCCCCCACGGAGCGTTCCTCTCCAGGTGTTCGCCCAGGGCGGCGTACGCCTTCTTCGGGTCGTCGCCCGGTGCCAGCCGGATGCTCAGCTTGGCCTTCGCCACCGGCACCAGGGCGTTCGGGGCCTCCCCGGTGGGCGGCGCGTCGATACCGAGGACCGACAGCGCCGGCTTGGTCCACATCCGGTCGGTGAGCCGCCCGGTGCCGATGAAGGAAACCCCGTCGACGAGACCGGCCTCGGTCCGCAGCCGCTCCTCCTGGTAGTCGACCGTGGCCCCGGTCCGGCCGACCAGGCCCTCGACCGCCACGTCCCCGGCGTCGTCGTGCAGGGTGGCCAGCAGGCGGGCCAACGCGGTCAACGCATCGGGCGCCACGCCGCCGAACATCCCGCTGTGCACGGCGTGCGACAGCGTACGGACCTCGACGAAGCAGTTGACGATGCCGCGCAACGAGGTGGTCAGCGCCGGTACGCCGATGTCCCAGTTACCGGAGTCCGCGATCACGATCACGTCGGAGGCGATCTCGTCCCGGTGCTCCTTCAGGAGCCGTTCGAGGGAGTCCGAGCCGAACTCCTCCTCGCCCTCGATGAACAGCACCACGCCCACCGGCAGGTTCTCCCCGAAGGCCCGCAGCGCCGCGATGTGCGCCATGATGCCGGCCTTGTCGTCGGCCGCACCCCGACCGTAGAGGCGTCCGTTCCGCTCGACCGGCTCGAACGGGTCGCTGTCCCACAGCGACAGGTCGCCGACCGGCTGCACGTCGTGGTGGGCGTAGAGCAGGATGGTCGGGGCCCCGGGCGGTGCGGGCCGCCGACCGATCACCGCCGGCTGGCCATTGGATCGCACGATCCGCACGTCCAGGGAGCAACCACGCAGCAGTTCGGCGACGGCCTCGGCGGACCGCTCGACGTGTGAGTGGTCGAAGCCGTCGAACGCGATGCCCGGGATACGGACCAGACGTTCGAGGTCAGCGCGTACGCCCGGCAGTTCACGCTCGACCGCGGCGCGCAGTTCAGACTCGGTGAAGGAGGGTGTGGTCATGACCGAAATGGTATGCCGGCCTTACTCGCCGCCCGCAGAGCCCGTACCGTCAGTGCCGTTGCTGTCGCTGCCGCTGTTGCCGCTGCCGTTGCCGTTGTTGCCGCCGCCGTTGCTGGCGGTGGTGGCGTCCGGGTCTGATTGCCGGCCGGTACGGCGGGTGGCCCGACCAGCGGCCCGCGCGGCGGCCTCCCCGGCGGCACCCATCCAGGAGCGCGCCCGGCCGGCACCGTTGCCGACCCACTCACCGACCTCGCTGGCCCCGTCCCCCAGTCGACGCAGCAGGCCGACCAGCGGATCCTGGGTACGCCCGAACGCCTCGCGGTAGGAGTCGGCGGCGGCCTTGATCTCCTCGGTGACCGAGGTGTCGCCGTCATCCACCCGGCGGGGGTAGTCGCCGGCCAGCACCCGACCGTAGGCGCCGGAGTCGATCCACTGCCGCAGGGCCGCAGCCCGGGCCACCGGCACCGGATGGGTACTCCAGGCGGTCATGCGGATCTTGTGAACGCTGTCCCGCAGGTCGCCACCGCCGTCGTACTCCACCGCCTGCTCCAGGAACGCGGCCGTGTCGATCTGCGAAAGGTCGCCGCCGCCGGCCAGCTTCATCAGCAGTCGCAGCGCGGCTGCCGGGTCCTGCCCGGCCAGCAGCCCGGCCCGGTCGGCGGAGAGTTCGGCCTTGCGCCACCACTCCAGCATCGCCGCGATGATGGCCCGCAGCGCGAGCGCGCCGACCGGCAGCCAGCTCAGGTTGGCCGCCCACTGCGTGAGGATCGCCAGGATGGTCTTGTAGACGGCGTGCCCGCTGCCCACGTGTCCCAACTCGTGGCCCAGCAGACAACGCAGTTCGTCGTCGTCGAGCTGCTGCACGCAGGCCGAGCTGATCACGACGAACGGCCGGTCGAGCCCGATCGCCTCGCCGGTGAGCCAGGGTGACTGGGTGACGTACAACTCGGGCAGCTCGGGTAGGTCGAGGGCGCCGGCCGCCTCGGCGAAGCGCTGATAGACCCTCGGATACTGGCGATGGTCGACGCGGATCGCCGAGGCCAGGTAGGACAACCGGAAGGCCCGCTCGTTCCACATCCCGAAGAAGGTCTTGATCACATCGTCGAAGCCACGCAGTTCCCGCAGGGCGGTCAGGGCACCACGATCCGCCGGATGTTCCCAGGCCCGGGAGCTGATTCCGCTGAGTACGACCCGACGCCGAGCCGGAGCGGTGGTCATGCCTTCGTCACCCGTCGTCATGGTGCGTCCCCCGCTCGCCGTGGCTCGACCCTTTCCGCAGATCGTGCCGCAGTCGACCCGTTACGTCTATGGGCTCTCGGCGCGGCGGGGGCTCAGCCGTACGTAGTGGACCCCTGGGTCGTGGGGCAGATCGGACGCGCCGTCGATCATCAGGTCGACGTGCTCGACGGTGGCGTCGGCAGCGAAGTGGATCAGCTCTCCCCGTCGCCATTCCTCCAGGTAGGGCCGGATCGCCACGCCGTCGCGGGCCAGCGCCCGGTCCAACCGCAACTGGTCGGGTGCGGTCACGAAGACCGACAGGGTCAGTTCAGCCCGTACGGCAGACCGGGCGACACTGACCCCCTCCAGGATCACCACCGGCGCGGCCGGGACCGTCGTCCAGTTCGACGTGAAGCATCCCCGGTCCCAGTCGTAGCAACGGTAGTGGCCGGGGTGACCGGCGCGGATCGGGGCGAGCACCTGCTCCTCCAGCCGGGGCCAGAAGGTGAACTGATCCGCCCAGCCGGCCAGCAGGTCGTCGGTGTGCACGATCGGCGGCCGGTCCCGGTCCGGGACCAGGGCCTGGAGAGTGTCGGCCAGCCGTTCGGCGAAGTGCGTCTTGCCGGCGCCGCTCGGCCCGTCGACGGCGATGAGCCGGGTACGCCCCAACCGCGCCGGCCGGTCCATGATCCGCCGGGCCAGATCCGGGTACGCCTCGACCACCCCAGCCACCGCAACCACCCCCGAGACGCTACTCCTTACCCCAACTTCCAGGCCCGTAGCCCGACCGTGACGACATGATCACAGGATATTGACAGCCACCACAGTGTTGGATTTCAATATGACCACATCGCGATCTACCAGTAGGAGATTGCCCCGAAAACGCGGAGTCGAAGCCCGCAGAGCTTGCCTTACCAAGTGGCGACCAAGGCCCTTACCCGCATATCCCACGTAAGAATTTCTGACCTCGCACCCGCCCGGCTAAGCCAGGCGCAACAAAGGCTTCAGCGGACGTCCTGTTCGAACCTCAACCTGTCGGCAGCACTTGTAGCACCCGTTTCGCGCCGCCGGTCGCCCACGGCGTACTCACCGTCGACACCTCCGCCAGGGCCGGGTATCTCAACTCAGGAGATGAAGTGCGTCTACCAGCACTAACTACCGTCGCCACGCTCCTCGCGGCCGGGGTTCTTGCGATTCCCGGCACCGCGACAGCCCAATCAACGCCCAATCCTGCCACGAAGATCATGGTGACGGGCGATTCGATCACCCAAGGAAGCGCCGGCGACTACACATGGCGACACCGGCTCTGGAAACATCTGACCGCCAACTCCGTCGACGTCGACATGGTCGGCCCCAACAAGAAGCTGTACGACAACGTCCACTCGACCGGCGGCAACCTGGTCGAGAGCGACGCCTATGCGGACCCGGCCTTCGACCAGGACCACAACGCCAAGTGGGGCAGGTTTCTCGGCAGCCACGCCGGTTACCCGACCGGGGCAGCAGACCTGATCAACGGCGACGTACTGGTCTATCAACCCGACTACCTCATCGCCGCATTGGGGATCAACGACCTCTTCTGGTTCTCGACGCGTAGCCCCACGGCAGTTGCCAATGACATGGCAACCCTGATAAGCAACGCCCGAGCGGCCAAACCAGACGTACGGATACTCCTCGTCGCGATACCACCCACAAAGGCAGCACTCGACGATGTGGTCCTTGCCGGCCGAGTCTCCGAATACAACCAACGCCTGGCAACCCTGGCCGCCAGCAGTTCGACGGTGACCTCGCCCATTGCGTACGCAGCGCCACCTGCGGACTATCAGCCCGACTACCTCGCGACCGTTCACGACAGTTACGACGGAACGCATCCCAACGCTCGCGGAGAACTACGGATCGCCGCTGCCGTAGCCGACGTCCTGTCCACCGGCTTCGCACTCGGACCACCTTTTTCGCTGACCCTTACCGGTGTGCCGGTCGGCCCGACGATCGGATTCGCCCTACGGTGCACTCCCGGCGATGGCAAGGCGACACTCGACTGGGATGAGACCCCTGGCGCTACGGGCTACTGGTACCAACGACGCGTCGCCGGCGGGCAGTGGGAGGCGCAGGTCTATCAGCTCACGCTGGCCGATCGACCACTGGAGAATCCCTGGCTCTACAACGGCGTCACCTATGAGTACCGCCTCCAGGCGGCAAAAATGTACGACAAAGGTATCTACTCGAACGTCTGCTCGGTGACGCCGTCCGCTTAGGATCGCGAATACCTCCCGTCAGTCATCGCCAGCAGAAACGATGGCGAAGGCATTATCGCCACGGTCAGGATGTAGGCGGCCGTTTCTGACGTCGTGCTCACCGGACATTGGCAAGTGCACCATCGCTCGGCGGTCGCCGAGCGTCTCAAGCCGTGCCAATCTTGGAGGATAGATGTCCTCGGCACCTCTGTTTCATTCCCGCAAATGGTCCAGAAAGGCCGTGACGGTCGTTGGAACTGTGCTGTGCATGGTTGCGCCCAGCCTTCTGCCCACCACGCCGGTCCAGGCAGCGGCTCCGGTGGGAGGGATGGAACCGGCTGCTCTGGCCACCATGTTCGGCTCGTATGGTGATGCCGGTGGTCACTGGACCGGTGGTGACGGCACGGCATCAGTTCCGCTGCCCGATGGTCGCGTGGTCTGGCTGTTCGCGGACACCTATCTGGGCTCGGTCAACGCGGACGGCAGCCGCCCGGCCTCTGCACCGATGGTGAACAACACGATCGTGGTGCAGGACGGAACGACCCTGACGACAACCCTGCACGGGGGTACCGCCACGACACCCGAAGCGCTGGTCAAACCGGCAGCGAAGGACGAATACTTCTGGGCCGCCGACGGCACGGTCGAAGCCGGATCGCTCAAGGTCCTGTATAACCGCTACCGCCGTACCGGGTCAGGTATGTGGGACTTCTCGCTGGTCGGCACGGCACTGGCCAGTTTTGGGTTGCCGTCCCTGACTCTCAGCTCGGTAGTCGACCTGCCCCTCAATTCGACGATCGCCTGGGGCTCGGCGGTTCTCGAAGGCACCTCCCACACCTACATCTTCGGTAGCTCATCAGACAGCAGCGGAATGAAGTTCGGCCACGTTGCGCGAGTGCCGTCGGGTGGTCTCGGCGGCACATGGGAATTCTGGAACGGAAACTCCTGGTCTGCGACCGAGGCCACCACAGCCCGACTACTGAGCGGCGTCGGCACGTCCTACGCGGTTCAGCAGGTGGGAGACCATTACGTGCTGACCACTCAGGAAAACAACGTAAGCTTCAATCCGCAGTTCGTCGCATACACCGCGCCCTCACCAACTGGACCGTTCAGCGGCCCGATCGACCTGTTCACCGCACCCGAGCAGGGACCCGGAACGTCCGCGTTCGTATACACCGCACGGCTACACCCCGAACTGGCGCGGTCCGGCAAGTTGCTCATGTCATACGACGTCAACAGCTTCAAGGCTGAGGACAACCTGGCCGATGCCCGGCTGTACCGGCCGCGCTTCGTCGAACTGGACTGGCCGAGGCCGCAACCCGACCCAACCAAACTCCCGGCTGCTCCGACTGGCGTGACCGTAACGGCGGATTCGGTCGGCGGTGCCGACCTACAGTGGTCCGCACCTGCCGGCTCCGGCCTGACGTACCGCGTATACCAGCGCGATGTCACCGCCGGGCAGACCCACTTCGTACGTGTAGCTCAACCAACTGAGACTGCTGCGAAGGTCGGCTTCCTCCGGACCGGCCGGACCTACGAGTTTCGGGTCACCGCGCTGAACAACGCCGGGGAAGGACCACCAACAGCAATCGTCAGCACCCAGATCACCATCGCACCACCTTCCGCGCCGACCGGGGTAGCCGCGACCCCGAACAACGCTGGCGGTATCACCGTCTCCTGGACGGCGGTGCCGAACGCTTGGCGGTATGACGTCTACCGTCGCGACGTCACCGCCGGCGAACCTGAACTGGCGATAGTCGGTACTGCCCAATCTGGGCAGACAATCCTCGCAATGCCGGGCCTTGAACATCAGCACGAGTACGAATTCGCCGTTGAGGCGACACACGGCGGCGGTACCTCGCCGCCCTCTCCCCCGGTACGTGCCACCGCTTCCTATGCCCCGCCGGGCGCACCAACCGCCCTCACCGCTACCGCCCAAACCGACGGCAGCATCCGCCTGACCTGGACCGCCCCCACCGAAAACCTATGGTTCCACGTCTACCAACGAGACGTGACCGCCGGCGAAGCCGACTTCACCAAACTCGAATACCCCGTCACCGAATGCTGCACCATGACCGCCGGTCTACTCACCCACGGCCACGAATACGAATACAAGATCACCGCACTGAACGCCGGCGGCGAAGGCACCGCATCGACCACCGCCCGAGCCACCTCCATGCTGGCCCCGCCGGGCGCACCAACCGCCCTCACCGCTACCGCCCAAACCGACGGCAGCATCCGCCTGACCTGGACCGCCCCCACCGAAAACCTATGGTTCCACGTCTACCAACGAGACGTGACCGCCGGCGAAGCCGACTTCACCAAACTCGAATACCCCGTCACCGAATGCTGCACCATGACCGCCGGTCTACTCACCCACGGCCACGAATACGAATACAAGATCACCGCACTGAACGCCGGCGGCGAAGGCACCGCATCGACCACTGCCCGGGCCACCGCAGAGGCACCGTCGCCGGTCGCGCCAACAAACCTGCATGCCACTGCGGGCAGTGCACAGATCACCCTGACCTGGGATTCTTCGGATCCAAGCGCGTGGTACTGGGTATACCTACGAGACGTGACCACCGGCGAGGACTTCCACAAGCTCGAATACCCCGTCATCACCTGCTGCACCATGACCGCCGGCGAACTGACCAACGGACACATCTACGAATTCAAGGTCACCACCATCGGCACCGCCGGTGGGCGCGAAAGCGAACCATCCAACGTGGTGGTCGTACAGCCGGTCGGGCTGGCTCCCGGCACCCCGTCGGATCTGACTGCGCTCGCAGGCAATGGCCAGGTGACCCTGAACTGGACCGCCAGCTCCACTCCAGACTCCTGGTACTGGGTGTACATGCGCGACGTCACCGCAGGCGGCGAATTCCGCAAACTCGAATACCCCGTGACCACCTGCTGCACCATGACCGCCGGCCAACTAACCAACGGACACACCTACGAATTCAAGGTCACCACCATCGGCACCGGCGGCCCCGACAGCAGCCCCTCCAACACCGTCTCCGCCCAGCCGGTCGCCCCGGCACCAGGTGCCCCCGGCAACCTCACCGCCACAGCCAGCAACGGCCAGGTGACCCTGAACTGGACCGCCAGCTCCACACCAAACTCCTGGTACTGGGTGTACATGCGCGACGTCACCGCAGGCGACGAATTCCGCAAACTCGAATACCCCGTGACCACCTGCTGCACCATGACCGCCGGCCAACTAACCAACGGACACACCTACCAGTTCAAGGTCACCGCCGTCGGCACGGACGGTGCCGAGAGTGAGCCTTCCAACACCGTCTCCGCCCGGCCGGTCGCCCCGGCACCAGGTGCCCCCGGCAACCTCACCGCCACGGCCAGCAACGGCCAGGTGACCCTGAACTGGACCGCCAGCTCCACACCAAACTCCTGGTACTGGGTATACGTACGAGACGTAACCAACGGAGAGAGCTTTCGTAAGCTCGAATACCCCGTGACCACCTGCTGCACCATGACCGCCGGCCAACTAACCAACGGACACACCTACCAGTTCAAGGTCACCACCGTCGGCACCGGCGGCCCCGACAGCAGCCCCTCCAACACCGTCTCCGCCCGGCCGGTCGCCCCGGTGCCCGGTGCGCCGTCCGGGCTCTACGCAATCCCAGGGGACGGGAAGGTGACCCTGGTATGGACAGCGAGTTCGACCCCGAACTCGTGGTACCGGGTCTACCTGCGAAACGCCACAACCGGCCAGTCCTGGCAGCAGGTACCAGTGCCCATCAACACCTGCTGCACTTTCACCGCTGGTTACCTCGTCAACGGCCACATCTACGAGTTCAAGGTTGCCACGATCGGCACCGGCGGCGCCGCCGACAGCCCCACGACAAATGCGGTCTCTGCCCAACCGATGCAGCCCGTGGCGACTCCACCATCCAACCTGACCGCCACCGCAGGCGATGGAAAGGCCGTCCTGCGTTGGACAGCCAGCGCAACTCCCCATGTCATGTACTGGATCTACCTGCGCAACGTCAGTACCGGCGGCGGATGGCAACGGCTACCGCTGCCGATCAGCACATGCTGCACCTTCACCGGCAGCTACCTGACGAACGGGCAGACCTATGAATTTGCGGTAAGCGCATTCAACGGCCGCAACGAGTCCGCAACCTCGAACGTGGTTCGGGTATATCCGGCGCCTCCCGCCCCCAACGCACCGGGCAGACCTGTCGCGACAACCTGGCTATCCGCAGACAAGTTGTCCGCCATCACGAGCCTGACCTGGGGCGCGAGCACTAATACTCAATCCGTATTCTATCGACTCGACTACCGGAACTCGACGAGGCAGAGCAACTGGAACAAGATAGAAGTAGGGCCGAACCGCTACTACAGCACGCCGTACTTCATCGGAGGCGACACGTACGAAGTCCGAATCCTGGCATGGAACATGTCAGGCAGCACGTTCAGCAGCTCGACATTCATGGAACCCAAGCGCTCCAAACCCGCTCTATACAACTATTTCACCTACCCGTCAGCAACCAGTCAGTCCGCCTGGCAGAACGCCAAAAACAATTCAGGACGATACAGCGAGTACGGATTCAACTGGAGCGACAACGGATGCAGCAACCCTGCAGATACGAAATTCACCTACGAGTACGGCAACGACTTCTTCCGCGTACCATGCCAACGACACGACTTCGGCTACCGTAATCACGGCAGCACCTGGGGCTACAAGAACGTCATCGACAATACCATGCTCTACGATATGAACCAGCTCTGCGCACACGAGCTCTGGGGCGGGCGACAACGCTGCGAATCCAGCGCATCGAATTACTACTGGGGAGTCTGGCTATTTGGCGGAATCTTCTGGTAGCCGCTATCGCTACAAGCGTCTATCGACGCACACCAATTGACCCAATAGGGCAAGGGGAAATTCGATAGATTGGACGCAACGGAGCCACAGTTCCCTCGCGGGCTGTGGCTCCGGCCTGTCCAGCTGCAAACCCTGACTGCCCCGGCTCATCCCGACGTCGAGATGACGAGGAGCCGCCTGCGGTCAGTAGCCGCCGCCTCCGTCACCGCCACCTATTCCGAGCGCGACAGCGATGATCACTACGACGATCACGACCAACGCGATTATGATCCACAACGCCGTCCTGGACTTGGCAGTGGCCACCCAGATCACCCCCGGGTCGTGTTACCCGTACCAGCGGCGATCATGCCGAACGCTCCGGGCAGGCGGCCTCATGACGCGCCAACCGGCGTACGCCCTAGATGGCTGTCCCCGACTCGGTCCAGTAGCCACCCGCCGGTCAGGGGCCAACGCAGTGCCACCCAAGATACTAACTCGCGACTACTCCACCGATCGCCCTGGTGCTGGCACTCGTGACAGCGATCCCGAAGGTGGCTCCGACGGTGCTCTCGGGGGCGCTGTCGACGAGAGTACAGACGGTGCTCCGGGAGGTACGAAGGGCAGGTCGACGGGCGGGCCGTACTCGATCAGTCGCCAGAGGGCATCGGTGTCCAGATGCTCCTCGACCAGGTCTCCGAGCAGGTCGAGCGTGCGTTCCCGGGCGGCGGCAAACGATGTGTCCGGGGCGGGCCGGAACCCGTGCCGTCCGGCCAGCCGAGCCACCTCGCCCAGAAACCGGCGGCGGAAGCCGTCCGACTCGAACGCTCCGTGCCAGTGGGTGCCGAAGACATGGCCGGCCACCGCACCCTCACCCGCACCGTCCGCGTACGTGATGAACGGGGGCAGGTTCGGGTCGGCCCGGGAGACGTACCCGTGGTGGATTTCGTAGCCGCGTACCGGGACCGTGCCGAAGGCCGTGCCCGCCGAGCGGGTGACCGTCTTGCCGTCCCGGAAGGTGATCTCGATGGGTAGCAGGCCGAACCCCTCGACCGTGCCCCGTCGGCTCTCCACTTCGTCGTGGATCGCCCGCCCGAGCATCTGGAACCCCCCGCAGAGCCCGAGGACCGGCCGGCCGGCGGCGGCGTGTGCCAGCACCGCGTCGGCGAGTCCGGTACGGCGCAACCAGGCAAGGTCATCCACGGTGGATTTCGTGCCGGGCAGTACGACCAGATCGGCGGCGGCGAGTTCGCTCGGCTCGACGGTCAACCGCACCCGTACGCCCGGTTCGGTGGCCAGTGCCTCGACGTCGGTGGCGTTGGAGACCCGGGGCAGTCGGATCACGGCCACGTCCAGCCATTCGGTGCCGTACGGCGCTGCCGGTCGGCCGAGCACCCGACCGTAGGCGAGCGAGTCCTCGGCATCCAGCCACAGGTCGACGTTCCACGGCAGCACTCCGTACGTCGGCCGCCCGGTGACCTGGTGCAACATGTCCAGGCCAGGTTGGAGCAGGGTCACGTCGCCCCGGAACTTGTTGATCACAAATCCGGCTACGAGTGCCTGGTCAGCGGCTTCGAGTAGGGCGAGCGTGCCGAACAGGGAGGCGAATACCCCGCCCCGGTCGATGTCGGCGACCACGATGGTGGGCAAAGTGGCCTGCCGGGCCAGCCCCATGTTGACGTAGTCGGTGTCCCGCAGGTTGATCTCGGCCGGGCTGCCCGCCCCCTCACAGATCACCACGTCGTATTCGGAGCGCAGCTCGGCCAGCGCGGCGAAGGCGGTTTCGGCGAGTCGGGGGCGCAGCAAGCGGAAGTTGCCGGCGTCGACGGTGTCGACCGCCTCGCCCAGCAGTACGACCTGGCTGGACAGGTCGCTGCCGGGCTTCAACAGCACCGGGTTGAACCGCAGGTCGGGGGCGAGTCCACACGCTGCGGCCTGCATTGCCTGGGCCCGGCCGATCTCACCGCCCCGCCCGTCCGGGCCGACCACGACGGCAGAGTTGTTGGACATGTTCTGCGCCTTGAACGGCGCGACATTGACGCCGTGCCGGTGCAACCATCGGCAGATCCCAGCGGTGAGCACACTCTTGCCCGCGTCGGAGGTGGCACCAGCGACGAGCAGGCCGCCGCTTCTCGTGCCCGGTCGAACGCTCACCTTGGCCCTGCCGGCGTTGACTTCCCGGCTGGCATTATTCTCCCGGCTGCCAGCCGGCCGAGGGCCCAGCGGGCCAGCGACCGTCGCGGCTCGGTGGTGGCCGCGTACGTCACGGCGACACCGAGGGCAGCCAGGCCGACAGCACCGGACAACCGGGCGGCCCGCCGGATGTGTCGCGCCTGGGGCCGGGGTCCGTCACCGAGAAATGGGCGTACCTCGGAGCGACCGAAGTAGACATTTCGACCACCGAGGCGTACCCCGAGCGCGCCAGCCATCGCGGACTCACACTGCCCGGCGTTGGGGCTCGGATGGTCGTTGCGGTCACGTCGCCAGACCCGCCAGGCCTCGGCCCGATCACCGTGCACGATCGGGGCGGCGGCGATGGTCAGCAGTCCGGTCGCCCGAGAGGGCACCAGGTTGAGCACGTCATCGAAACGGGCCGCGGCGGTGCCGAACCGTACGTAGCGGGGTGAGCGATGTCCGACCATCGCGTCGAGGGTGTTCGCCGCCCGGTAGCCGAGCAGTCCGGGCAGCCCGGCGATCGCTCCCCAGAACAGTGGCGCAACCACCGCGTCGGAGGTGTTCTCCGCAACCGACTCGACGGTGGCCCGGGCAAGCTCGGTCTCGTCCAGCATTGCCGGATCACGTCCGCACAGGTGTCCGAGCCGGTTCCGGGCAGCCGGCAGGTCGCCTCGACGTAGTGCCTTGCTCATCACGGTGGCCTCGTGCCGGAGGGTACGACCACCCAGCACGGTCCAGGTGCCAGCGGCGACGAGCGCGGCACGGGCTGCCGGGCGTCCCCGGGTGGCGGCCGTGGCGGCTGCCCCGAGCAGCACCGGGCCACCGACCGCCAACGTGGTGTGGATCGCTCCGGACAACCGCCGAGGCTGGTAGAGCCGCCGTTCGAGCGCTGACGCCGCCTGCCCGAACCCGGCGACCGGATGCAACCGGCGCGGGTCGCCGAACAACGCGTCGAGCGCATAGCCGGCGGCCAGCCCCACCGCGTTCGCCAGACCAGTTGTCACCCGCATGCTGATCACCCCCGTGGGCAGCCTAGTGCGATCGCCGCTGACCTGGACCAGCCGCCCAGCCGGGCGGCCGGTGCGGTGAGCAGTAGGGCTGACCGCCGCACCCGCCGTCCGGGTGTCCCGGTCGGCGCCGGCAGGGTGGGAAGGCGGCGGTCCAGACGTCCGCCCTCCCACCCCCCTCGGAGCAGCCGTTCCCGCCGGGGCCATCCGCCGCTGGTCGATGCCCTAGGCGGGAACCGGCACCCGGTTCCGGCCACGCCGTGCCCGGACCGAGCCAACGCCGGCGGCAACCGGGTCGTCCGTCGTCGGTTCCCCTGCGTGTCCGGTCTCGGGCAGCGGATCGGGCTCGGATTCGTCCCCGCCCGGCTCGTCCCCGCCCGGCTCGTCACCGATCGGCCGGGGGCCGTCGTACGGCCCGGACAGGTGCCCGTCAGGCAGGGGCAGGTCGTCGGACAGGGTCAGCTCGTCGGTCGCCGTGGACCGTCCACCGCCCTGCCCGGTGACACCGGAGCCCGGTGCCACGACACCGGCGTGGAAACCGGCCGCGACCGGGGCGTCGCGGAAGTCGGGGTCGTCGTCGAACTGCCGATCCTCAGGACGTGCCGGCGCCTCCTCGTCGGCTACCGACTCGGTGGCCTCACCGTGCACCCGGTTCTCGGCCTCGTCGTCCTCGATCGAACTGGTCGCCATGCTCGGCCGGTTGCGGAGGAACTTGCCCCGCCCCCTGGACAGGTCGTGCCCTACGGCGGCAGCCTCCAACTCGTAGAGGGTGCGGTGGTTGCCCGCGTCGTCGACCCAGTCACGGGTGTACATCCGGCCGACCACGACCACCGGGTCACCGACCATCACCGAGGAGGCGACCCCCTCGGCCAGCTTCCGCCAGCAGTTGACGCGCACCCGAAGGCTGTTGCCGTCCACCCACCGGCCGCTCTCCCGATCGAGCCGCCGCGCGGTCGAGGCCACCTTGAAGTTGGCCACCAGCGTGCCACTCTGGGTGGTACGCCGCCATTCTGGGGCAGTCAGAACATTCCCTACAATTGTCACATTCGTGTCGAACATCGTTCCTCCACGGTCAGGTGTCACCGAGTCGCCACCCAGGGTGGGACCGTGTGAGCCGCCGCTGCGACCGCTCTCGACCGCGCTGTGGACAACCACGTCACCTGTGGAAAAGAACCTGATCAAGCAGGGATGTGCTATGGCCGCTGTGCCGAGATAGCGTCACAGCGTGGAGCCCGATTACCTCGGCACGCCGTACGAGTGCCACACGATCGACCTCGGCCACGACGACGAGGGGCCGGTGGTGGCCACCCTGGTCCGGTGTCGGGCCAACCAGCCCAGCGGCCGGGCGGTGCTCTACGTACACGGCTTCGTCGACTACTTCTTCCAGACCCATGTGGCCGACTTCTTCACCGAACGTGGTTGGGACTTCTACGCGCTGGACCTGCGCAAGTACGGGCGCAGCCTGCTTCCCCACCAGACGCCAAACTTCTGCCGGGACCTGAGCGAGTACTTCCCCGAACTGGACGAGGCGGCCCGCATCATCCGGGACGACGACGGTCACGGCACCCTGCTGACGATCGGACACTCCACCGGGGGTCTGCTCGCGGCCCTGTGGGCACACGCCCGCCGCGACGCGAGCATCGTCGACGGGCTCTTCCTCAACAGTCCGTTCTTCGACTTCAACGTTCCCTGGCTGGTACGTAGACCCCTGGTGGCCGCCGTCTCCCGGTTCAGCCGCCGGGCCCCGTACCGGATCATCCCGATCCGGCTCCCCTCCGTGTACGGCGAGAGCCTGCACGCCGACCGTCGGGGCGAGTGGAACTACAACCTGGCCTGGAAACCGCTCGGTGGCTTCCCGGTACGGATCGGCTGGCTGGCCGCGATCCGCCAGGCGCAACAGCAACTGCGGGCCGGGCTGGCGATCCCCGTACCGGTGATGCTGGCCTGCTCGACGCGCAGCTTCCGCGGCATGCGGTGGCACGAGTCGGCGAGCCTGGCCGACGCCGTGCTCGACGTCGAGCACATGGTGCGCTGGGCACCACGGCTCGGTCGCCACGTCACCCTGGTCCGGTTCGACGGTGGCATGCACGACCTGACCCTGTCCGGGCCAGCCGTCCGTGATCAGGTCTTCACCGAACTCGGCCGCTGGGTCGACGCCTTCCTCCCGGCTGCCAGCAGCCCGGCCGGCGGGTCCGAGAACGCGGCAGCTGGGACGCCGACCTAGCGTCCGCCGCCGAGAGCGGCCGAGGTCACCGCCGACACTCAGCGGCTGTGAAAACCTGATGCTCGTCATCGGTACGTCTGGAAACCTAGGATGTGCTGGCCGGACGGTCACCCCCCATCCAGCCGGACGACCAGCCGGCGGCCCGGGTAACCTTTCGGCGCACCGCACCAGGCGCCCGTAGCTCAGCGGATAGAGCAGGGGACTTCTAATCCCAAGGCCGCAGGTTCGAATCCTGCCGGGCGCGCCACCATCGCAGCTGATCAACAGCATCTTTGCAGGTCAGCGACCTGTCGCCCGATCGCGTCGGGCATCACGGTCTGAGGGCCTCCTGCGGACTCCGGCTGCCGGCTCCCGGCCCGCCCAGCCGGACGGACCTGATCCAGCCGGACGGACCTGATCCAGCCAGCTACTCACAGGCGACACCGTCACCATCCCGGTCGAGCTTGCGGGAATAGCCGGGCTGACCACGATAGAGCGGAGCCTTGCCCGCCGCTCGCACCGCCGCGCAGTTCGCGTAGTACACGCTGCCGCCACCGGATTTCGTCGCGGCCGTCCGTTTCGGGGTCGGCGCGGGAGATTTCGTCGTCGGCCGTCCGGCTGGCGTGGGGGTCGGCTTGACCGGCACGTTGGACAGCGTCGGCAGAACGGTTGCGAACACCCCGCTCCCGGCTGCGGATAGCGTGGGCGTGGGCGAGACCGTTGTCGTCGCCGTCGGCAAGGGCGAACCGTCGGCCGATTGCGTGGTCGACTGTGCCGCCGGATCGACGGATCCGGCCCCGCAGGCGATGACCGTAAGTGCGACAGGCAGCGCGGCGACCATCAGGATTGCGCGGAGTCGTCGATTCATCACCGCGTCAGTGTGTCGCCTGACGCTCCCCGACGACCGCCACTGACCGTACAGAAATCACCACCCACACGGCAGGCGGTTTCACCTCGCTCCCGGTACGAACCCCCGACCGACGACCGGCTCCACCCGGGCTGCCAGCAAAACCCGTCCGCATGCCGCCACCCCGGACCGACCCGGGCACAGCCGCCCGACCATCCAGTTGCCCGGACACTCCGGTCGACCACGACCACACACTGGTCAACACTTTCCGCACTCGCGACGTGACCCTGAGTCTTTTCAATTGATGACCATCACACTAATATGGCGCTCGTGTCCGCCCGCGCCGTTGGCAAGGTCGCCTGCGCTCGCATCGTCGCCCCCGTACACCCTGATTTCTTCGGGTCCACCTTGCTGCGTCACGTCCTGCGGACCGGCGAGCCGAACGAGCGGTACGGACGCGTGTGGCGAATGAGCAAGATAGAGGAGGGATCCGGCTGCCTACACGGCCGGCTGGGTTTCGAACGGGCCGCTGACCAGAATCTGTGGGATGAGGCTGAGCAGGACTTCCGTCGTACGGCCGTGCAGAACGGGTTCGTCTCGCCGTTCGTCATCCGGCTGACCGACCTCGCCGTCGTCTTCCAGCCACGTAAGCAGGAACTACGGGTGGCCTCGTTCGTCGGTGCCCTACGCTCGATCCTCCGGACCCGGAACGCGAACCCGGCCGAGGTCTGGGACGTCGAGTCGTTGACCGGTCAGGTCTCCTTCGAGGACTGGCGACGCACCATCGAGCACGTCACCCACTTCCGTTACCGGATCGATCTGGGGACACAGCAGTCGCCACCGGCCATGGAGTTGACCCGGCTCGTCGCAGCCACCCAACCCGACGTGACCACGCTCGACCTGCGCGCCAAGGACGGCATCGACAGTGACAGTCCGCTCGTCAGGGAAATACTGCGCCACGCTGGGGACGGATTCGGCGACGTACGTGCAGTAGGCCGATGTGCGGGTGCGGTCAGCGCGGAGCGGGTGTGGGAAAGCGCCCTCGGTGGCGAGGTTACGGTTACCGAGGTGTCGGCTGATCCGACAACCGGCGAGGTGAGCCGGGCGAGCCTGCTGGCACAACTCTCGGCGATCCCACCGGTCGACCGGTGATACCGGCAGCGCTGGCGATCGCAATTACGTCGGCGTGGCGCGGATCCCCACCGTGGGCCCAGCGGACAAAGTTGTGCGTAGCCCCGTCGACTGCCATGCAGCCGCACGCGGAGCACCTACGACCACCCGAGTCGGACCTCTTTACCGTCCCGTGACTCCTTCCGGCACAGGGCCTGTGGGAGTCCGACCTACACTCCTTCGCAATGATCACCTCTGTCGAGGGAGGACCATGCCCGTAATCGAGGCGCGAGGTCTGACCAAGACGTTCCGGATGCCCGACAAGCGACCGGGTCTGGTCGGGTCGCTGACCCACCTGGTCCGGCCGAAGCACCGCGAGCGCACTGCGGTAGCGGGTATCGACCTGACCATCGACGCCGGCGAGGCCGTCGCCTACGTGGGCCCCAACGGGGCCGGCAAGTCGACCACGGTCAAGTTGCTCACCGGCATCCTCCAGCCCACCGCTGGCCAGGTCGAGGTCTGCGGCATCGTTCCGCACCGTAACCGGCATGCCAACGCCCGTAACATCGGCGTTCTCTTCGGACAGCGCACCCAACTCTGGTGGGACCTCCAGGTCCGCGACTCGCTGTCGCTCCTACGCGACATCCACCGCATTCCCCGCCGCCGGTACGAGGAAAGGTTGGCCGAGTTCGACGCGCTCCTCGGCCTGGGTGAGCTGCTCCCCGTGGTGACCCGGCGACTGTCGCTCGGCCAGCGGATGCGGGCGGACCTGGCTGCCGCCCTCCTGCACTCACCGTCCGTGGTGTTCCTGGACGAACCCACCATCGGGCTGGACATCATCGCCCGCCAGGCTGTCCGGGACTTCCTGCGGGCCGAGTGCCGCAAGGGTACGACCGTGCTCCTCACCACCCACGACATCGGCGACATCGAAGAGGTGTGCCGCCGCCTGGTGATCATCGACGACGGCCGGGTCATCTTCGACGGTCCGATCGACGTGGTCCGCCAACAGATCGCCCGGGAGCGCACCCTCCACCTCACGCTGGACGCCGAGTGGACCGACGGACTCGACATCGATCTGCCGGGCACACACCTGTCCCTGGGCGTGTCACCACGGCACATCTCGATCGTCTTCGACCGGTCGGCGTACGGTGCGGGCGAGATCGTGGCAGCGGTCTCCAGTCGGGTCCCGGTCGCCGACCTGCGGATCGACGAGCCCTCGATCGAGGACGTCGTACGCCGGGCGTACTCCGGTGAACTCGGTCAGTCGACGTCGGCCACGCCGGCATGAAGCCGTACTGGAGCCTGGCCCGGATGGCCTGGTCCGCCGTGCTGGTCTACCGGGGCGAGTTCCTGCTCCAACTCGCCGGGGTCGCGGTGCAGGCCGTGGCCCTGTTCGCGGTGTGGCGGGCACTGTTCACCGGTGACGGCGGCGGCGAACTGGCCGGCCTGTCCTGGGACCAGATGAAGGGTTATCTCTTCGTCGCCTTCCTGACCGGAACCCTGATGTCGAGCTTCACCGACGGTCAGTTGGCCGTACGGGTGCTGGACGGCTCGGTGGCCCTCGACCTGGTCCGCCCGATCGACTACCAGCTGGCGCGGTTCGCCGAGTCACTCGGCTTCCTCGTCGGTGAACTGCTGGTGGTCGCGGTGATGGGTTCCGTCCTGCTGATGGCGTTCGGTGGTGCACCGCTGCCCGACCCGGGCCAGGCCGGGTTGTTCCTGCTGAGCCTGCTGGCGGTGGTTCCGTTGAAGTTCGGGCTGGTCTATCTGGTGGGGCTGGCCTGCTTCTGGACGGGGAACTTCCACGGCCTGAGCCTGTCCCGGGTCGCGATCACCAACATCCTGTCCGGGGCGCTGGTGCCGATCGCCCTCTACCCCGACTGGCTACAGCTGATCTGCATGCTGTCACCGTTCCCCGGCATCGTCTCCACCCCGGCGCTGATCTTCCTCGGCCAGGTCCGGGGCACCGAGGCGGCCTACCTGATCGGCATCCAACTGCTGTGGATCGCGATCCTCTGGATCGGAACCCGGCTGCTCTGGCGGGTGGCCGTACGCCGACTCGTGGTGCACGGCGGCTGAGATGACCGGACTGCTGGCGGCGGCACGCATCTACCGGAGACTGTTGGCGGCCCATCTGCGTGCCGTCCTCGAGTACCGGGCCGATGCGCTGCTCACGATCGGGGCCACGGTTCTGGGTCAACTCGCCGGGCTGATCTTCGTGGCCACCATCTTCAGTCAGGTACCGGCGCTGGACGGGTGGACCCAGTGGGAGGTCCTCTGCGTCTGCGCGATGGTGATGATCGCCGAGGGGGTCGGTTCCCTGCTGTTCGAGGGGGCCTGGCATCTCAGCGGCCTGGTGAACCTGGGTGCCCTGGACTATCTGCTGGTCCGTCCCTATCCGGTGGTGCTCCAGGTACTGGGCTCGGCGGTGGGCGTCAACGGCCTGGGCAACCTCGTGGTCGGCGGGCTGCTGCTGACCTCCGCGGTCGGGCGCATCGACGTCGCCTGGTCCCCGCTCACCCTGCTCTGGGCCGGGATCCTGCTGGTCAGTGGCCTGTTGGTGAAGATTGCCATCAACCTGGTCACCAACGCGTTGTCGTTCTGGCTGCTGAGTCCGTCGAACTCGCTGGCGGTCAGCGTGCACATGCTGGGTGACCTGGCACGGTATCCGCTGACCGTCTACGGCATGGGGATACGTTCCCTGCTGACCGTCGTACCGGTCGCCTTCGTGGGCTACTTCCCCACCGCAGCGCTGCTGGACAAGGGCGTCTCGACCGCGATCGGCGCATCGACCCCGCTGGTCGCCCTGGCCTGCGCCGTCGGTGCCTGGCGTTTCTTCGAAGCCGGACTGCGTCGCTACGAGAGCGCGGGCAGCTGAGCGGCCTCCCGGTGGCCGCCATCCGACGAAACCGCCTGGTGACGCTGGGCGTCACCAGGCGGGATCCCGTACTAGAAGGTCAACGACCAGGTGGTGAGGGTGCCGGTGTCAGCGCTGGCGGCATCCTGGACACGGAGCTTCCAGGTGCCGTTGGCCACACTGCCCGAGGCATCGACGGTATAGCTGGCGATCAGGTCGTCGGCACTACCACCGGTACGGTTGTGCAGCACGTGTTGGCTGCCGTCCGGCGCGACGAGTGTGACCACCAGGTCACCGCGGTAGGTGTGGGTGATGTTCACGTCCACCTTCAACGTGGCCGGGGCGTTGCCCGTGACTCCGCTGACCGTGATGGGGCTTTCGATCGTGGCGTTGTCGTTGACCGGGAAGTCGGTGTCGTTGGTGAACACCTTCGGCTCCGGCGAGGTGGTCGGCGTGGGCGTCGGCGTACCGGTGGGCGGCGTGCCGACCTTGCCGGTGACCACGAGAGCGAAGTCCACGTCGGTGGCGGTCGTCTCCACGTGACCGTCCGAGCCGATGGTGTCGGCGGAGACCTCGATCGTCCAGGTGCCCGGGGTCGGGTTCTGGATGAACACGTTCTCCACCGTGTCGACGGTGTTGGCCGCGCCACCCGACGTCGACCAGTTACCGGCGTTGAGGCCGTTGTTCCCCCAGTAGACCGTGCCGTTGGGTGCCACCACCCGCAGCGACAGGTCGTTGACCAGCGCCTTTGCCGCACTCGGGGAGCCAGCCGGGTCGGTCCAGGCCAGGGTCGCCTTGAGCGGCTGGGTACCGTCGGTGGTCAGGGTGTAGGTCTTCTTCTGCCCCACCGTCAGCAGTTCGGTCTCGTTGACCAGGATCGGCAGGCCCCAGTTGTTCGCCTGGGCCTGGCTGTAGAGGTTGCCCACGCTCGCCGTTCCCCAGCCCTGGTGCACCCGGGTCAGGTCGTGCGTGGTGCCGCTGAAGGTGTACTGGTTGGCCTGATTGATCATCATCGCCTTGGCCGTGGCCGCGTGCGGTCGTGACGCGAAGACGTCCCGCCCGAGCCCCGGGCCGCCGGCGAAGACCCCGTCAGCCCACATCTGGAACAGCAGCCCGAAGTTTCCGCAGGTGATGGGGGTTGCCCCACTCGTACCGCCGAACGACGAGGTGTAGGAGGTGTTGCTGGTGCTGGACGTGGTGTTGATCTGGTCGTAGTAGTTCGACAGATCCGGCTTCAGGCGACCATCGGCGGCGGGACCGATGCTGGCGCTGTTCGACCACGCGTCATCCGTACGGGAAAGGGTGTTGCGGTGGTACTGGCCACCGACCGACACCACGTTCTTCGACCAGGCCTGCGGCCGTGAGCTGCGCGTACCCGCGTTGCTCTGCGACTGGCAGATCAGGATGTCATGGTCGAACACGATGTCGTCCATGGCCGCGGAGATGGTGGTGTAGCTGGTGGTCAGCGCGTCACCCCAGCTGTTGCTCTGGAACACCGCCCGGTAGTTCTGGTTCGGGTCGACCAGCTGCGCGGTGTGCGCGTAACGGTCGGTGACGGTGCTGTAGGTCGAAATGATGCCCTGTCCCTGGGACAGGAGCCCCCGGTGCTGGGCGGACACACCCTGGGCGAAGATCTGCCCGTAGGTCGACGTCCCGTGGCTGGTGTCGGAGGTATTGGCGCCGTGCAGGATCGGCGGACGGGCGGCGAACTCCTGGTGCGTCGTACGCAGTCCACCATCCATCACCTCACCCCGGACGCCCTGTCCCGCATAGCCCCGCGCGGCTTCGATGACGGTGGCTCCACCGTCCTGCCGGGCGTTGTCCATGTCGGTCTCCGGTGCCGACCAGGCGTCGATGGCGAGTACCGCTCCGTCGCTGGCGATGGTCCTTAGCTGTGCGGCGGTAAGAGTCGCCTCGATCAGGCCCTTGCTGGCCGAGGCCAAATGTACCGATCCACCGAGCTTCTCGATCTTGTTGATGACCGCACCCTGGTCCGCCAGATCCCGGTTGACCAGCGAGATCCGGACCCGACCGGCGGCCACTCCGGGCGCGACCTTGTCCGCCGCCTCGTAGCCGCCCACCCAGCGGATGAAGGGCAACGCCCGCACGCTCTCCAGCAGGGACGCGTCGAACCGCGCCACGTAGGCGTGGTCCGGAACGTACGCCCCGAGCTTCACACCGAGCCGCCGCAACTCCTTGCGCTGGCTGTCGAGTGGCGCGTTCGTGAACTGGAGCAGGTAGGCGGTCCTGGCTCCGGTCGCCATGGTGTCGGCCGTGGCGAGTGGGTCGAATGCCCGGTTGCGGAGGTGGATCTGGGTGGCCTGCGGGAGTTGGCGGCTCCACGTACGGCCGTTGTCGGAACTGACCTGGAAGAAACCGTTGCCGGTACGAACCTGTTCGGCTTCGCCCGGCAGGGTGAGCACGTCCTGCCCGTGGGCGGTCGTGCTCGACACCGCGACCAGGGCGGTGAGAGCCAGGGCCCCGGCAGCGCTAGCTACCAGGGCACGGTGAGGTTTCCGCACTGGGATGCCTCCTCGGGTTGGGGGTTGCCCAAGAGGCTAACGTCTATATATTTCGATGCATAGATCTAACTGGTTGCGGAGTCACGACCAGTCGACCGGCAGTCGGAGTCTGCCCCGGACCAGGTCTGCGTCGGGATGACCAAGTTCGTCGAGGATGTCCAGCGCCCGCCGCCACGCGTGCCGGGCCAGATCCGGGTCGCCCGCCGCCTGGTGACTGTCGCCGACGTGCGTGAGGCTGTCCGCCTCGTAGTAGCGGTCACCCGCGTCGCGGAACAGCTCGATCGCCCGTTGGTAGCAGGCGATCGCCTGCCGATGGTCGCCGAGATGGTGGTGGGCGTAGCCGAGACTGTCCCAGGTGTTGGCCTCGCCGACCCGGTCGCCGACCTCCCGTAACAGGTCGAGTGCCTGCTGGCAGCACCGAAGCGCCTGTGCGTGGTCGCGTAGCTGGGCATGCTGCCAGCCGACCGAGTTGAGCGCCCTGGCCTGCATCGCCCGGTCACCGACGGCTTCGAACCGGTCGAGCGCGCGCTGCGCGTGGGCGAGACCCTCCTGGTGCCGCCCCTGACGCGAGAACAGCCAGGCGATGCTGCGGTCCGTGTGCGCCTGCCCCGCCGTGTCGCCGAGCTCGCCGTAGAGATCCGCCGCCATCCGCAACTGGGCGTGCGCATCGGCGAACCGGCCCAACTGGGCGTGGGCGCGGCCGAGACCGCAGTGCACCTGGGCCGCCGTCTGCCGATCGGCCAGCCGTCGGGCGGCACCGAGTGCGATCTCGTGGATCACGACCCAGTCGTGCCAATGTCCCCGGCGGTCGAAGAAGTCGGCCACGGTCCAGGCCAGCCGCCATGCATGCCCGTCCACTCCCTGGTCGGCGGCCCAGGCGATGGCGTTGAGCAACACCGGATGCTCGGTGGTGAACCAGGCCATCGCCTGCTCGTCGTCGGCCAGCGCCACCGCCGTGACGCCGGGCAGGGCGGGTTCCAGCTCGATCAGGTCGCGGATGGGCTGCAACAGCCGGGCACCGGCGAACGCGGTGTGCAGGTAGCCGTCGAGCATCCGCCGCGTCGCCGCAGCACGATCCGCCGGACCGTCGAGGTCGTGGGTCAACTCGGCGGCGTAGGCCCGCAACAGGTCATGGAACGTGTACCGGCCGGGTGCGGGCTCGATGAGCAGATGGGCCCGGGTCAACTCGGCCAGCAACGCCCGGGCCTGGCGCACCGGGAGGCCGGCGAGACTGGCAGCGGCGGGTACCGCGATGTCCGGACCTGGATGCAGCCCCAGCAGCCGGAACAGCCGGCCGGCCGGCGGGCTCAACGCCCGGTAGGACCAGGAGAAGACCCCCCGTACGTCGGTGGTCGGATCACCACCATCGAAGGCATCCAGGTCACCGGCGGCATCCCGCAGCTCATCGGCCAGTACGTCCAGCGGGAACCCGGGGCGCGTCGCCGCCCGGGAGGTGGCTATCGCCAACGCCAGCGGCAGCCGGGCACAGCTGGTGATGATCTGGTCGACCGCATCCGGTTCCTTGGCCACCCGGTCGGCTCCCAGCCGGCGGGCCAACAGGTCCCGGGCCTCCTGTGGGGACAACAGGTCCAGGGCCAGCGGGTGGGCCCCCTCGGTGGCGACCAACGGGGCGAGTTGGTTGCGGCTGGTCACCACCGCTAGACATCCGGCCGAACCGGGCAGCAGGGGGCGCACCTGCTCGGCGTCACGGGCATTGTCCAGCAGTACGAGTACCCGCTTGCCGGTCAGCAGGCTGCGGTACAGGCCGGCCTGCGCGGCCAACCCGGCCGGAATGCGTTCCACCGGAACCCCGAGGGCGTCCAGGAATCCGCGCATCGCCTCGGCCGGTGCCATCACCGACCCGCCAGCGTCGAACCCGCGCAGATTCACGTACAGCTGGCCGTGCGGAAAACGGTCGGCGACCCGGTGCGCCCAGTGCACGGCCAACGTCGTCTTGCCCACCCCCGGCGTGCCCGACACGGCCGAGATGACGACCGCCGTCGGATCGGCCTCATTCGCCCGGTCCAACAGGTCGTCGAGCCAGCGCAGCTCGCCCATGCGGCCGGCGAAGGCGCCCACCACCGGTGGTAGCTGCGCCGGAACCGACGCGGGTGCCGGTACGTTGGCCACCTCGATCACCGGCGGGGGCAGGTCGAGGGACGAGTCGTGCAGCAGAACGGCGCCTTCCAGCTCACGTAGCGACGGACCCGGCTCGATCCCCAACTCGTCGCTGAGCCTGCGGCGCAACCTCCGGTACGTCGCCAGCGCGTCGGACTGACGGCCGCAACGGTAAAGCGCGATCATGAGCTGTTTGTGGATGTGCTCGTCGAGCGGGTGCTCCCGGGTGAGGGTCTCCAACTCCGGCACCAACTGTGCATGCTCACCGAGCGCCAGGCGGGCGTCCACCAGCCCCCGTACGGCGACCAGCCGGATGTCCTCAAGGCGTTCGGCCTGCCGGCCCAGCCAGTCGAGGTCGGTGACGTCCACCAGCGACGGTCCCCGCCAGAGGTCGAGCGCGGCACGCAGGCACGTGACGGCATGCACATGGTCGACCGACCGGGTGCCCTCCCGGATGAGCCGCTCGGCAACCTCCACGTCGGTGGCCCCGGCCGGGACGTCCAGTACGTAGCCGGGTGGACGGGCCACGATCGCCGCCCGCTCGCCGATCATGCGGCGCAGGTACGACACATGGCTCTGCAGGCTGTTCAGCACGGTCGCCGGCGCCTGGTCTCCCCAGATCACATCGACCAGGCGGTCTGTGCTGACGATCCTGCCCCGATGCAGCGCGAGGACGGCCAGCACAGCCTTGCGCCGCAACCCGGCGAGCGCGCGAGGCGTCCCGGCCACGGTCACGTCGACCGGTCCGAGCAGCCTGACACGCATAGGCCCGCCCCCGCCTCGACCGCAAGCTTGGCCTCAGGCTATCGGCACGCCCGGCACCCCTGGACGACTCAGTCGTACACCGGACCGTGGCGGTGTTTCAGCGCCTCGTCGGTTCCGCCTCTGGTTCGACTGCCCGTGACGCCGGGTCACCGGCGCCCGGCGGTCAACCCCGGTCAGCCGTCACGTGTGCAGCGCGGGCAGCGAGCAGTTCCGGCAGGTGCTGCCGGGTCCAGGCGCAGCAGACCGCCATGGGTCCCAGCAGCGTACGGCCGAACGGGGTCAACCCGTACTCCACCCGGGGCGGGATCTCGGCGTACGCGGTACGGCTGATCAGCCCGTCGCGTTCCATCGCCCGCAGCGATTCCGTCAGCACCTTCGGGGTGATGCCACGTAAGGGCACCTGGAGTTCGGAAAACCGACGGGGCCCGTCCAGCAGGCAGGCGATGATCTTGCTGGTCCACTTGTCACCGACCCGGATCAGCGGGGTGCCGGGGGCGCAGGCGGCGAACATGTCGGGATCGAGTGGCTGCCTCACCGGCCAAAGGTACGTAACTATCGTTGCAGTAACCAGGGGTCCGCCGGTTACCGTCCGCGCACTGGCCGGCGAAGACCGCCGGCTCTGTCGAACGGAGCCCTCGAATGAGCAGGATCGTCGTCTTCGGTGCCGGTGGACGGGCCGGCCGGCGGGTGGTCGCCGAAGCCGTTGCCCGTGGTCACCGGGTCACCGCCGTCGTACCCGACCCGGCCACCGAACAGGATCTGGCGGGCGGCGCCGTCGCGCTCGTCGCCGGTGACGTCACCCGGGCCGACAGCGTCGCGACCGTCGCCGCCGGGCACGACGCCGCCATCAGTACGGTCGCCCGGCTCGACGTACCGTCGGAGGAGTTCTACGTGAGCGCGGCGCACGCGCTGCTCGACGGCCTCGGGCAGGCTGCCGTCGGTCGACTGGTACTGATCGGCATCGGCACCATCCTGGAGACCGCGCCGGGCGTACGGGTCCATGACGCACCGGGCTTTCCGGCCGAGGGTCGCGCGTTCTCCCTCGGGCACGCGGCAGAACTCGACGTGCTGCGTACGTCGGACACCGGAACCGACTGGCTGATGATCGCCCCGCCGCCGACCCTGTTGGACGCGGAGGCGGAGCGCACCGGCCGGTACCGGGTCGGCGCCGATGGCCGGGTGCTGCCCAGCGCGGACGGTACGGCCCTGTTCTCCTATGCCGACCTCGCGGTCGCGCTGGTCGACGAGGTCGAGACCCCGAAGCACCACCGGACCCTGATCGCGGTAGCGCCCTGATCCGGACGGCCGGGTAGGTGCCGTCGAGCGGCACGACCCCCCTTGCTACCTCCTGGTCTTCCTTCCCGGCGGCGGTGCCGGCGGCTTGTGCGTCACCTGCCCGGCCCTGGTGGGCGTCGGTTTCGTGGGGAGCCTGGGGTACGTCGGCGGGACGGCGGTCGGCGTGCCGCCGTCCCAGGGCGGCGTGGTGGGCGGGAGCGTCGGTCCCGACGCCGGCAGGAAGTCGGTCGGCTGCGCCGGACGCTTCTGGGTCGGGGCTGGACGCTTCGGGGCCGGGGCTGGACGGGCCCCGCAGGCAGTGATCGTCAGTACGACGGGCAGCACGGCAACCACCAGCGCCGCCCGGAGTCGTGGATTCGTCACCGCCCAAGTGTGACGGTCGACGCCAACCCGGCGGGTTCCACAGCGGACGGCCGCTGCCGCGGGTGCCCGTCGACGGTGTCGTAGCCGGCCGCACTACCCCTTCGGGGCGACGGCTCCGTCGACGGTACGCAGCACCAGGCGGAGCACCTCGTGCCGTGACTCGCCGGTCTCCGCAACGTAGCTCCAGCCCGCGTAGAGCTGGGACCAGAGCACGCTCTGCACCCAGGTCGGCGGCAGTTCGGTGTCGATGGTGCCGTCCCGGTGGCCGCGTTCCACCAGGGCGGTGAACCGCGGATCGCATTCCCCGTCGTCGCTCCACGCCGGATCGGTGACGAGTTGTGGTTCGTTGAAGATCAGGGAGAGCAGGTCACCGAGGTCGAAGTATTCCTGACAGAGCCGCCGCAATGCTGCGGCACCGGTGCCGTCGTCGAGTCGGGCCCGTTCAGCAGCCTGGTTCATCCGGCGCTGGCCCTCTTCGCTGATTGCCGTCAGCAGGTCGGACCGCTCGGAGAAGTAGCGGTGCAGGGTGGTACGCCCGACGTCAGCCGCCACCGCGATCTCCCCGAGGGTGGCAGCGGCGTTCTGCCCGAGCACCTCGATGGCCGCGTCGATGATCGCCTGCCGGGTACGTGCCCGGCTGCCGGTCTCCCTAACCTCGCTCACGCGGACAGGTTATCAACAGCCCGATTCGGAAATTGGTTTGATCGTTTTGGAACACGTGTGTTCCACTAGTGGGCATGAGTGCCCCAGGAGCAGACATCTCCCTTCCGCGCCTCCGGTTACTTGTCTCGTTCATCCGGCCGCACTGGCGAGTGATGCTGCTCGGCCTGGTGCTCGGTCTACTCGGCAATGCCGTCGGTCTCGCCACTCCGATGGTCACCAAGTGGGTCCTCGACTCACTCGGCGCCGCCGGCTCCATGACCGAGCCGATCGTCGCACTGGTGGCGCTGGTCATCGTCGGTGCGGGAATCACCCTCTGGCAGTGGATCCTGCTCGGCACCCTCGCCGAACGGGTGGTGCTCGACGCCCGTACCTCGATCATCCGGCGCTACTTCGCCGCCAGGATCGCCGAGCTGACCGGACGACCGACCGGCGAACTCGTCACCCGGGTCACCTCCGACACCGGGCTCCTGCACCAGGCGTCCGGCAGCATCATCGGGCTGATCAACAGCTCCCTGGCCCTGATCGGCACCCTCGTGCTGATGGGCGTACTCGATCTGGTGCTCCTGGGTAGCACCCTGGTCGCGGTGATCATCGTCGGCATCATCATGGCGGTGCTCATGCCGTCGATCGCCAAGGCGCAGGAGGCGGCACAGGCATCGGTCGGCCGACTCGGTGGCGCCCTCGAAGGGGCGCTGCGCGCGATCCGTACGGTCAAGGCCAGCCGCGCCGAGGCCCGCCAGGGCGACCGGATCATCGCCGACGCCCGGGACTCGGCCGCGCACAGCGTACGGGCGGCCCGCCGGACCGCCTCGGTGTGGACGATCACCTGGACCGGTATCCAACTGTCGATCATCGCCATCCTCGGCATCGGTGCCTGGCGGGCGGAACTCGGTCTCCTGGAACTGTCGAGCCTCATCGCCTTCCTGCTCTACGCCTTCCAGCTGATGGGCCCGATCAGCGAGCTGACCCAGAACGTCACCGCCCTACAGGCCGGCATCGCGGCCGCGTCACGGATCCGGGAGATCGAGGCCATCGACGTCGAGCCGCGCCAGCCGGCCACGCCCACGGACACCTCCGCCACCGGGCCGGCCCGGACCGACGACCTGCCGGTGCTGGTCTTCCGCAACGTCACCGCCCGGTACGCACCGGACACCCCACCCGCCGTACGGGGCATCAACCTGGAGATCCCGCGACGTGGGCACACCGCGATCGTCGGCCCCTCCGGCGCCGGCAAGACGACGCTCTTCTCACTCATCCTGCGGTTCCTCGAACCCCGGGACGGTGAGCTGCTGCTCGACGGCCGGCCGTACTCGACCTACACGCACGACGAGATCCGGGCCAGGTTGGCGTACGTCGAACAGGAGACGCCGGTCGTACCCGGCACCATCCGCGACAACCTGCTCTTCACCCATCCGGACGCCACCGACGACGAACTGCGTACGGTTCTGACAGCGGTCCGGCTGGACGAGAAGATCGACTCCCTCGACGAGGGCCTGGACACGTCGCTCTCCTCCAGCGAGGTCTCCGGCGGTCAGCGGCAGCGGATCGCCCTGGCCCGCGCGATCCTGCGTACTCCGGACGTGTTGCTACTGGACGAGGCGACCGCGCAGGTCGACGGGCTCACCGAGGCCGCCCTGCACGACTGCATCCGCCAGCGTGCCGCCACGGGTGCCGTCGTCACCATCGCCCACCGGCTCTCCACCGTGCTCGACGCGGACAGCATCGCGGTCATGGAGGACGGACGGATCCGCGCCCAGGGCACCCATTCCGAACTGCTGGCCAGCGACGAGCTCTACCGCCAGCTCATCGAGGCGCTGCGGATCGCGGACTCCCGGGAGCCGGACCAGCAGTCGACGGACGACCTCGCGATGGCGGCTGCCCGACGCTGACCACTGACGACACCGGCCGCCCGGCTGGGGGTCAGGCGACCCCGGCCGGGCGGAACTGAACGCTGACCCGCGGTCCGACCGGCCGGGCGGTCTTCGGAACGGCGTGCTCCCACGTACGCTGACAGGAACCGCCCATCACGACGAGGTCGCCGTGCCCCAGCGGAAAACGCACACTCGCGCCGCCGTCCCTGGGGCGTAGCAGCAGCGGCCGGGGCGACCCGAACGAGACGATCGCCACCATCGTGTCGACCGTCGACGACCGGCCCCGGGTGTCGCCGTGCCAGGCGACGCTGTCCCGTCCGTCGCGGTACAGACACATGCCGGCGGTGACGAACGGCTCGCCCAGCTCAGCGGCGTAGTGGTCGGTGAGCTGCCGACGCGCCCGGGTCAGCAGTTCGTGGGGCAGCGGCTCGTGCCCGGCGTACCAACGCAGCAGGCGGGGTACGTCGACCTCCCGCTCGTACATCTCCCGGCGTTCGGCCCGCCAGTCGACGTCCCGCAGCAACGTCCGGAGCACGGTGTCGGAGCCGCTCACCCAGCCGGGCAGGTGGTCCACCCAGGCACCACGGGTCAGTTCGTGGCGTCGGACGCGTCCGGCCAGCCGACCCAGTGTGGGTTCGTCTGCCAGATCCAGCATCGAGGGCTGGTACACGACGTCGGCCATCCAGACAGCCTACGCCCGTCTCGAACACGCGTTCGAGACGGGGCGACCGGACAACGGGAGCGCAGCCGGGGCAGCTCGACAGCCTGGACGACGCACCCATGTCGTGGCCGGCACGGCAGAACCCCGCCGGCGCGTACGGGTCGGTACGCACCGGCGGGGCCGGCCGCTCGGTCAGCGCCAGTTGTCGCTGAGGGTCACCGCACCGGTGGGGGTGTAGTGGCGGTTATCGCCGGACTCCCAGGTCACGGTGCCGTTCGGGTCCTTCTTGAGGAACTTGTACTCGAACTGCTGGCCCATCGGCAGGTCGACGGTGCCCTTCCAGATCGGGTAACTGCTCGCGTCGGTGGTCAGGCGAACCGCGTTGGCCGGGTTCCACGAGCCCAACTCCGGGGTCGAACCGACCACGTACACCTCCTGGCCGTACCAGGTGGTCACGTTGGCATGGAAGGAGACCGGCACGACACCGGTACCGCCGCCTGGCTGGTTCCAGGTGACGTTGAAGGAGCTGCCCCCCGTACCGGTCCGGTTCGGGTCGTTCTCCCACTGGGCCGAGCCGTCCGGCGAGACCTTGACGAGCTTCCACTCGAAGGACGTCTCCGCCGGGATGTCGACCGAGCCGGACCAGGCGGGGTAGGTGGTCGCGTCGGTGGTCAGGTGCAGGCCGTTGACGGGGTTCCACGAGCCCAGCTCCGGGATCGAACCAACCACGTACACCCCCTGGCCGTAGGAGGTCTCCACGGTGGCGGCGAAGGAGGTGTCCCCCACCGGCTGCTCGCCCGGGTCGCACCCCTCGGGGTCGTCGCACTCGGTCATCGCCTCGACGTGCAGGGCGACGCCCCGGTTGGCCGGGATACTGGTGGTGAAGCTGCCGCCGGTCACCGCGATCACGCCACCGGTGCACTCGTCGGTGTCCGCGCGGTACGTGCCCCGGGCGACGTTGCAGTATTCACCGTCGGGCAGGTTGGTGGTGAAGGTCCTGCTCCACGCGCTACCGGTGGCGTTGAAGGCCGCGTAGCCCCGGCTGCCCCGGGCGAAGCCGAGCCGACCGTTGCCCTCGGTGACGGTGTTGCCGATGCCGGTGCCCTCGGTGGCGTTACGGAAGCTCGGCATGCCGGCCACCTGCTCGTTACGGTGCTCGCAGATCCACGCGGCACTGGCACAGTCGGTGGCGTTGGTGGTGCCGTTGGCCGAGCTGGGCGGCCCCTGCGCCACCACCGAACCGAAGGCGTAGCTGGACATCAGCTGTGGCGTGCCGTACGGGTGCGCCATCATGAACGCGTCCGCCAGGTAGTAACGGTCGCCGTTCTTGTAGGTCAGCGTCGGCGTCGACCGCTGGGTGTCGTGGTTGTCGACGAAGACCACGGCTTTGGCACTGGTCAACCCCCCGTAGTTGGGCATGTTGGCGAACTGGGCGATGTTGCCGTCCTTGAAGCCCGAGGAGACCGCGCGCTGGTAGTCGAAGTTGGTGACTCCGCCGTACGGGGCATAGGCCGTGTACGGAACGGTCGCATCGCCGTAGACCTCGTGGAACAGGTCGGGCTTTCCACCGAAGCCGGGTACGTCGTGCAGCTTGGCGATGATGTCGGCCAGGTGTGCCTCCTGGACGTGCTTGGCGGCGTCCACCCGGAACCCGGCGACGCCCAGGTCGATCACCGAGTTCATGTACTTGGCGATCTTGCGACGGACGTCGGGGTCGGCGGTGTTGAGGTCGGCCAGGTCGAGCAGTTCGCAGTCCTGGACCTCGCTCTTGCTGTTCCAGTTGCTGATTTTGCGGTAACAGGGGCCGAAGTCGGCGTAACCGTAGCTGTCCCCGGAGCCGTCGTTGAACAGGTTGGGGTAGCTGTACTTGCTGAAGACGGTTCCCGCGCTACCCGGTCCACTGCCGACCGAACCGGTCCCACTCATGTGGTTCAGCACGACGTCGACGTAGATCTTCACCCCGACGTTGCGGCAGCGCTCCACCATGTCGACGAACTCGGCGCGGGTGCCGCGCCGGGTCTGGTCCAACCGGTACGACACCGGCTGGTAGTCCTGCCACCAGGGGTACGTCGCACCTTCGGCACTGGGCAGGACCACGTGTTCCTGCGGCGGCGAGACCTGGACCCCGCCCCAGCCGTTCGGACCGAGGTTGGTCTCACACTCCTGGGCGACCGAGCTCCAGCGCCACTGGAACAGGTGGACGATCGAGTTTCCGTTGCTCTCGACCACCGCCGTCGTGGTCGTCGGTTCGGGAAGTGGTGCGGCGCTGGCGGTGGGGGTGGCCATCAGCGAGACGAGGGACAGGGGGAATCCGATCACGGCCGCCAATGTGGCGGCCAACGGTCTACGGACGGTCATCGCGCTCTCCAAAGCGGGGCGGGGGAACTCCCGGGTGGACGGACGCCGCAGGACTTGCAAATTTCTTGCATGTTTCGCAAGTGCTTCCACGGTGAGACGAGGGTAACAACTCACGGTCGGACTGGGAACCACGTACTTCGATGCTCCACTGCCCAATGAAGACAGATTATTTACCGCTATCTCTATATTTTTCGACCGGCAACCTCGGCAGCTACCAAGAAAAATCTGCAAAGCCTTTCAGTCGATTGGCCGATGTAGCCGATCGCTAAAGTTGTCGATGCGTACCCCTAACAACCGAAGGGACCCTTTTGATGAGTTCGGTAGCTGGCCTTCGAACCGGCGCGACGGTGAGCCTGGCTGCGTTGCTGGCCTTCGGCATCGGCGCCTGCGGATCCTCCGAGGCTCCCCGCGCGAAGTCGCCCACGCCGGAGGCCACCACCAGCGCCACGGCTTCCGCGAGCCCGATCCCGAGCCCGATCCCGAGCCCGACCCCGAGCAGCAACCCGATCCTGCTGTTGAAGGGAAGGTGGGAATCCGTCGGCGAGTTCCCGACCGACGTGTCCTCGGTGAAGGTGGAGGCCGACGGTTCCGCGGTCTACTTCGCCGAAGGCGACCCCCGCACCTACCGGGGCAAGCTCGAGTACACCGGCACCGGCGGCACCCACCGCTACCGGCTCGCCCTGACCGGCAGGGAGGACGGGTCGACCGAGAAGGAACAGAAGTTCACGATGCAGATCGAGCTACTCGAAGGCGGACAGAAGTTCGCCGCCCTGGCCGAGGGCAGCTTCCCGAAGCGGATCTTCCGTAAGAAGTCGTAGCCGGACGTCGGCGCGGCCGGGTGGCCGGCGGATCCCGTACCAGCCGGCCGCCCGACGCATCGACAGTCACCGAATACCAGCGGGCACCAGAGGTTGACGGTGGCGACTATGGTCGTGGGCGTGTCGCTCAGGGTCCGCCGGCAGCGTGACGCCACATCGGACGGTCCCCCCTGTCCCTCCCGGGATCGTGGAGCGGATGCAGCGGCACGACCCATGGGACGCACGCCTCGGACGGAGCCGGGCCGATGATCAAAGGAATTGTCACCGTCACAGTCGTCGCCCTGATCGTGCTCGGCGTCGTGTTGATCGCCGCGTTCTTCCGGCCCCGCCAGCGGGTGCCCCGCAACGCGGGCGAGTTGTGCGACCGCGCCGCCCGGATCATGACTCAACTTCGCAATCCCACTGATCTGGACCAGGTCACGGTGTTGCCACCACAAGCCAACGAGGCCATCCGCCGGTGGCTGGACGACTACCGCAAGGAGTTCAAGCAATGAGCACCAGACGCTCGCGCCCGGCGCGGGCCCTCGCCGGGCTGCTGGCTCTCGCCGCTGCGGCGTCGACCCTGTCGGCCTGCGCCACCCGCTCCGATCCGGACCAGATCATCCTGTACTACAAGTCCGGCGTCGGCGACAACAGGGAGTTCGTCGAGTGCATCGAGCCGGGCGGCTCCGGCTCCTACCCGATCGACGACGTGACCTATCCCCTACCGACCTCCCTACGGACCTGGAACATCCGCCCGGACGGCGGGGACACCGACCAGCCGATCCGGTCTTCGTCGAAGCCCGGCCCCGACGGTCAACCCGGCCCCGACGTGATCGTGCACGCCACGGCCGAGTTCTATCTGAACACCAACTGCGACGACGGTAAGGACTCACCGATCGTGCAGTTCTGGGAGAAGACCGGACGCCGGTACGAGGTGGCGACCGACGGCGAGTTCTCCGACGAGAACTGGCGCAAGATGCTGCTGAACACGTTGGTCCCGGCTGAGGAGAAGGCGATCCGGGAGGCGACGAGGACCTACTCCGCCGACGATCTGGATGCCAACGCCAACGGCATCTGGAAGCAGATCGAGGAGCAGCTCGGGCAGTCGTTCCTGGCCGAGCTGAGGACCAAGACCGGTGGTGACTACTTCTGCGGTCCGACCTTCGACCGTACGAACGGAAGCTGCCCGCCGATCCGGATCTCGATCACCGACATCGGTTTCGCCGACCCCAAGATCGCTGAGGCGCGGGCTGCCGTGTTCGCCGCCCGGCAACAGGCCGCGGCCGACCTGATCAGGGCGGAGGCGAAGGTACGCGAGGCCCAACTGCTGGCCCAGGCGAACAAGACCCCCGGCTACCTGGAGTTGGAGAAGGCCAAGTTGCAGTTGCAGGCCGCCCAGGCCTGCGCGGCGAACCCCAACTGCACCCTCATCGTCGGCGGCGCCGGCGTGAACGTGAACACCAAGTAGTCCCTGGCTCTCCCTCGCCGCCTCCCTGGGGCCGGCGATCTGGCTGGTGGCCGGTCTCGGGTGGCGGTGGCTGGGTGCCGCCGTCGCGTGGGTGGTGCTGGCCGCGCTTGCGGCGTACGGCTGGTCGACAACGGCGAACGACCTGCCCGGCACCGAACCTCGGTGACCGGATCGGTCCGGGTCGGGGCATGATGGTGCCTTACCTCCGGGTAGTCGCCGGACCAGGATCGGAGCATGACCAAAGCACTTGTCGTCATCGACGTCCAGGAGTCCTTCCGGCAACAGCCGATCTGGTCGGCCATCTCCAACCCCGACCTCGTCACCCAGGTGGACCGCCTCGTGACCGCGGCCCGGGACTCGGGTGACCTCGTCGTCTGGGTTCTGCACACCGCACCGGGCAGCAACACCCCCTTCGACCCGACCAGCGGCTACGTCCGCTTGATCGACGGGCTGGTACCGGCCGAGGACGAACCGGTCATCACCAAGACCTCGCGCAATTCCTTCACCACCACCAACCTGCAACAACTGCTCACCGCCCGGGGTATCCGCGAGTTGGTCGTCTGCGGTATCCAGACCGAACAGTGCTGTGAGACGACCGCCCGGGTGGCCGCTGATCTCGGCTTCGACGTCACCTTCGTGACCGACGCGACCGCGACCTTCCCCATCCCGCACCGGGACGCGCCGCAGGGGCTCACCCCGGCCGAGATCCTGGCCGATCCGAGGACGTTGCAGACCACCGACATCGTCACCCGGACCGAGTACGCCCTGGCCGGTCGGTTCGCGACGATCCGTACCGTCGCGGAACTCACCAGTCAGCTGGCCGCACCGGTGAACGGCTGACCACAACGTGCTCCAGGTCGTCTTCCTGCTCGTCCCGCAACTGCACCTGCTGGACCTCGCCGGGCCCGCCCAGGTGTTCTACACCGCTGCGGAGTTCGGGTACGACTACCGGCTCGTCTACGTGGCCGAACAGGAGGAGGTGCCGACCGCCCAGGGCCTACCGGTGCGGGCCACGCTGAACTGGCCGGACCTCGCACCGGGGGACCTCGTCGTCGTACCCGGTTGGCGGGCGCCGAGTCTCGCCCGCACCGGGCCTCTCGGCGCGGACAGCCTGCGCCGGTTGGCCGTCCACCACGCGGCCGGGGGCACGGTGGCCAGCGTGTGTGCCGGCGCGGACGTGCTGGGCCGGGCCGGTCTGCTCGACGGCCGGCGGTGCACCACCCACCACGGGGTGCAGAACGAGTTGGCCCGGCGCTACCCGAGGGCGACCGTGGTGCGCGACATGTTGTACGTCGTGGACGACCGGGTGGTCACCTCGGCCGGCATCGCCAGCGGCATCGACCTCGCGTTGCACCTCGTCGCGGTCCGGCACGGGCCTGCCGTCGCCGCCCGGATCGCCCGGGCGATGGTCGTCTACGCCCGCCGCAACGGCGACGAGCAGCAGGCCAGCGCCATGCTGTGGCACCGGGCGCACCTGCATGACGTGGTGCACCGGGTTCAGGATCTGATCGACGCGCGGTTCACCGAGCGGCTGCCGCTGAGCCGGCTGGCGGCAGCCGGTGGGGTGAGCCAGCGGACCCTGACCCGGCTGTTCGGCAGGGCGACCGGCATGACACCGCTGCGTTACCAGCACCTGCTCCGGGTCGAGCGCGCCGAACACCTGATCGGGCACGGTACGACGGTGGAGTCGGCCGCCCGGGCGGTCGGCTTCGAGGACGCCCGGATGCTCCGCCGGCTCCGATCCCGTTCCTGACCGTCAGGCTCGGGTTCGCTACGGATTCGCCTCGGGATGCGCCTCGGAGTTCGTCTCGGTCCGCTCCGAGGTGGCCGGGGTACGCCGTCCCCGGCCGTCCAGGATCGCCGCCTCTTCCGGGGTGGGAGCCGATCCGCCGAGGTGCGCCGGCTGCCACCAGTCGTCGTCCGGTCCGGCGGGCTGGTCGGGGTATTCCTGCTGGGCCTGGTCGACCAGCGCGGACAACCGGCGTCGCAGCTCGATCGTGGTTCTGCCGGCCTTGTCCGTCGCCTCGAGCGGTTCACCGACCAGGATGGTGATCGGGGTGTGCCGGCGGGTCAGCGTGCGGGGCCGACCCTTGGTCCAGAGTCGCTGGGTGCCCCAGAGCGCAACCGGGATGATCGGCAGGCTGGCCTCCCGGGCCATCCGGGCCGCACCGAGCTTGAGTTCCTTGACCGTGAACGACCGACTGATCGTGGCCTCGGGGAAGATGCCGACAACCTCGCCCCGGCGCAACGCGTCGACCGCAGTCACGAACGCCTTCGCGCCGTCCTGGCGGTCCACCGGGATGTGCCGCATCCCGCGCATCAGCGGCCCGGAGATCCGGTGGGTGAAGACCTCCTTCTTGGCCATGAACCGGACCAGCCTCCGCGACTCGTGCGCGCCGAGGCCGGCGAAGATGAAGTCGAGATAGCTGATGTGGTTGCTGGCCAGCACGGCGCCGCCGCTGGTCGGAACGTGTTCTCCACCGACCACCTTCAGGCGCAGGTCCAGCACTCGAAACATGGTCTTGGCCGCGGCGATGACGGGTGGATACACGATCTCTGGCACGTCCGGACTCTACCCAGTGCCCGGGGTGCCTTAACGGCCACCGTCGGTGTTTCTCCCCGGCCGAGCGAGTCCGCTTCGACTGCCGCTTACCGGTCGGCAGTGAGTGGGGTGGCGAAGAACCCGGTGACGAGTTCGGCGAGCTGCTCCGGCCGCTCCGCGACCATGGCGTGGCTGGCCCCCGCCAACTCCACCACGCGCAGGTGCGGGTTCTCCGCCCGGACCTCGTTGATCCGGGCGAACAGCCCTCGCCGGTACGCCTCGTACAGCTCGTGGAAGGGTTGCTGCTCCGGCAGGTTCTCGGTGGCGAGCACCAGCAGCAGTGGGCAGCGGGTCGCCCGGTAGTCCGGGATCAGATCGAGCGCCGCCATGGCCACCCGCAACTGCTCGGTGGTTTCGGGGCGTGGGCGCAGCAGGGTCCCATCGTCGCGGACGTGCAGGTTCCGCTCGAAGGTCGCCACCCAGGCCTGGCCGGACGGCCCGCCGTAGCGCTCGGCCATCATGCGCTGCCCGGACCGTGCCGCGGTGAGCTGTTCTGTGCTAAGCGGCTCCGCCATCGCCCCGGCCATCATCGCAAAGAGCGTGTGTAGCCGGTCCAGTTCGGCGACCGCCCGTTCGTGGTCCATTCCGGCCAGTTGCTCGGGCCGACTGGGGGGCGGGTTGCCGTCCAGGCTCACCGCTCCCGGACCCTCCGGGTGCCGCTGCGCCCACTGGGCAGCGATCATGCCGCCGAGGGAGACCCCCACCACGGCGGGCGTACCGAGTCCGAGTCCGTCGGCCACGGCATCGAGGTCTCCGAGTACGTCGTCCCAGTTCCAGGGCCCGTCGCCGGACCGGCCGTGGCCGCGCAGGTCGACGGTGACCACCCGGTGTGCTGGCCGCAGCGCCTCGGCCAGCACCTGCATGCTTTCGAGGTTGGCACCGGCACCATGGATCAGCAGCATCGGCGCTCCGTCGCCGCCGAGGTCACGGGCCGCGATCGGGACAGTTGTCGAGTCGATCAGCAGGTCAGGCACGTTTCGACGCTCCCTTGAGTTGGACGAGGCGGTCACGGACCGAGGCCGGCACGACGCCGCCGTCCGGGTGGCGGGCCAGTTTTCCCCGGTTGACCAGGTCGTGGACCCCCTGCCGGGTGATGCCGAGCATCGCTCCGGCCACCGCGTACGACACCGACTCGGCGGTGGGGTGGCCGACCCGCCACGCCACGGCCTGCCCCAGCGGGGTCCCCCACCAGTCGGCGGGTGGCTCGAACGGACCGTCGCCGGGGTACAGCGTGGACATCATCCGGATGATCGTCATGGTCGCTTCCCGCTCGTCGCCGTCGACGATCCGGGCCGCCCACGTCCTGGCCCGGTTCCGGACGACCGTACGCAGCGCGTCGACCGCATCGTCGCCGTCGAGCAGGATCTCCATCGGGTCGAGCAACCGGATGTCGACGAGTCGGATCAGGTGTTCGGTGAGCTGGTCCCGGCTTGGCAGCATCGGCCGACCTCCTCTACTTGACAGCAAGTATCAAGTACTTGACGTCGAGCGTCAAGGAGCAATCGGTACCGCTCATGGCCACCCGACGCGACCAACGCCACCCGAGCCCCTTCTAACGGCAATCGCACTTGCTTCCATGAGAAGTCGTATCCTAATCTTCTCACGACTAAGGGCCGTTTCATCCATTAGAAATGGGGCAACCGTGACCACCTTCCAGACTGGACACGTCGGGCTGAACGTGACCGACCTCGACCGCTCGATCGCCTTCTATCGCCGGGTCTTCGACTTCGAGACCCTCGGCGAATCACGTGACGGCGACCGACGGTTCGCCCTCCTCGGCCTCGACGGCAAGCTGGTGCTCACCCTCTGGCAGCAGAGCACCGGCGAGTTCGCCACCAACCTGCCCGGTCTGCACCACCTCTCGTTCCAGGTGCCCGACATCGACGCGGTACGCCGGGCCGAGACGGTCCTGCGCGAGATCGGCGCCCCCCTGGCGTACGACGGGGTCGTCTCACACGGCGAGGGTGCCTCCTCGGGTGGCGTCTTCTTCACCGACCCCGACGGCATCCGCCTGGAGATCTACGCCCCGTCGGGCGCGCAGGACGCCCCCGCCCCCACCCAGGCCGCGCCCACCTGCGGCTTCTTCTGAGCCGACCCGCCACCGCTGCGGGCCACGGTCGGTGCGCCCGCAGCGGGACCACCCGACACATCGGAGGGAACTGATGAACCACGAAGGCGAACGCGCGGTGCAACGCCGAGCCGGAGTGGCCGCCAAGAACTGGGGCTCGGCCAGGGTGAACGCCACCATTCCCCCGGTGGCGATGGACTTCCTTCGCCAACAGCGGATGCTCATGATCGGCGCGGCGGACGACACGGGTGCGGTATGGGCGAGCCTGCTGGCCGGCGCACCGGGATTCGCCGAGCCGGTGACCGAGCGCAGCATCGTGATCAGCAGTCGACCGACCCCTCAGGACCCCCTGGCCGGCCTCTTCGAGACCGGGCGGGACCTCGGCATGCTCGCGATCGAGCCGCAGAGCCGCCGCCGGATGCGGGTCAACGGCCGGGCCGTCCGGGACGGTGACCGACTCGTGGTCCATACCGAGCAGGTCTACGCCAACTGTCCGAAGTACATCCAGACCCGCGACGTACTGGCCGACGCGCCGGCATCCCCGGGTGGACAGGCCCGTACCGCACCGGAACTCAACGACCGGCAGCGTCGCTGGATCGCCGACGCGGACACCTTCTTCGTGGCCAGTCACTCCCGGCACGGCACCGACACGTCCCACCGGGGTGGCAATCCCGGCTTCGTCACGGTCACCGGTCCCCGCGGTCTCACCTGGCCCGACTACGTCGGCAACTCCATGTACATGACCCTGGGCAACCTCGAACTCGACCCGCGCTGCGGGCTGCTCTTCCTGGACTGGGAACGGGGTCACACCCTGCACCTGACCGGCCGGGCCCGTACCGACTGGGACCCGGACCGGGCCGCGCGGATACCCGGCGCCCGACGGGTGGTCGACTTCGAGGTCGACCGGGTGGTCCAGGTCGACCAGGCCAGTCCGCTGCGATGGACGTTCGGGGGCTACTCCCGCTTCAACCCCCCGGTGTCCTGAACTGCCGCGCACGGTGCAGGGCAGCCCGGCTGACTGGCGGACATCCGGTCAGCCGGGCCCGGGCCGGGTCAGTCCGGACTGGACGGCGATGACGACCAGTTGGGCACGGCTGCGGGCATTGAGCTTCACCATCGCACGGCTCACGTGGGTCCGTACGGTCGCCGGGCTGACCACCAGCTCTGCGGCGATCTCGTCGTTGGAGCGGCCGGTGGCCACCCAACCGACGATCTCACGTTCCCGGTCGGTGAGCCGTTCCAGCTCCGGCTGGGATACGCCGGACGGCGTACCACGGGCGCTGAACTGTTGGATGACCCGACGGGTGACCGAGGGTGACAGCAACGATGCGCCGCCGGCGACCACCCGCACCGCCTGCAGCAGTTCGTCGGGTGGGGAGTCCTTGAGCACGAATCCGCTGGCCCCGTCGCGCAGTGCCGCGAAGATGTACTCGTCCAGTTCGAACGTCGTAAGCATGACGATACGGACCATGGCGAGCGCCGGGTCCGAGGTGATCTCGCGTAGGGCGGCCAGCCCGTCGGAACGCGGCATCCGGATGTCCATCAGCACCACGTCCGGCAGGGTGCTCCGGACCAGTTGCACAGCGGCCCACCCGTCGGCGGCCTCGCCCACGAACTCGGTGTCGTCTTCGCTCTCCAGTAACGTACGCAACCCCATCCGGACCAGGGCCTGGTCGTCGACGACCACGACCCGGATCATGACCGCTGTCCCGGTACGTCGGCGGCACCGGATCGGTCAGTCAGCGGCAGCCGGGCCCGAACGGCGAATCCGCCCCGGGGTCGTGGACCCGCGTCGAGCCGGCCACCGAGGGCCTCCGCACGGGCCCGCATTCCGGCGATGCCACTGCCCGGACGGCTGTCGTCCCCCTGCCCCGTACCGGTGCCGCCGGCGCGACCGTCGTCGGTGACCTCCAGTACCAGGTCGCCAGCGTCCCGGCTGGCCCGCACCCGAGCCCGCGTCGCGCCAGCGTGTCGCAGCACGTTCGTCAGTGACTCCTGCATGATGCGGTACGCGGCGACGTCGACCTCGGGCGGCAGGTCACCGGCCCGGAGATCGGCGGCCACCACCAGTCCGCCGCCACGGATCCGGCGCAGTAGCCGCTCCGCGTCGGCCAGGCCGGGGGCCGGCTCCCGGGGAGCGTCCCCGCCCTCGGGTCCACGTAACACACCGAGTTGGGCCCGCAGCCCGTGCAACGACTCACGGCTCGCTGCCTGGATCGCCTCCAGCGACTCGCGAACCCGGTCTGGACTACGCTCCAGCACGTGCAACGCGACTCCGGCCTGCATCGCGATCACCGCAAGACCGTGTCCCACCGAGTCGTGCAGTTCCTGCGCCATCCGTAGCCGCTCCTCCGAGACCGCCTGACGCGCCTGCGCCACCCGCACGCTGGCCTCCGACTCCCGGCGGATCCGGACCGCCGCGCCGATGGCGGTGAACACGGCCACCAACGTGAACGAGGTCGCCAGCCAGTCCAGATCCGGCTTCCCGCCGAACCGTATGCCGCCGGCCAGGTACACCGCCACCCCCAACCCGCCGGTCCAGGTCAACGCCCGGCGCAGCGGCCACGCCGCAGCGACCCCGGCGGCGGCGACCGGAACCGCGATGAGGATCGGCCCGACGGGGTACCCGACGGCCAGATAGGTCACGACCGCCCCGGCGCAGCAGGCGAACGTGACCAGTGGAAACCTCCACAGCACGGCTGCGGAGAGCGCCGCGGACACGACCAGGGAGTACGCGAACAGGTCCGGCTCCCGGCTCCATCCGACCTCGTCCGCGCCGGCCGAACCGGTACCCACCAGTCCGGGGATCATGATGAGCAGCACCGGCCAGGTGTTGCCCCAGTGACGTTTCAGGTCGTCGGAACGCACCCGCCCACTCCCATGTCCCCTTGGTGACCCAACCGGACGGTTGATGCGGCACCGCTCCCGGTGGACGCCACGTACCGGGGCGGTACGTGCTGCAAGGGAGCGGTACGTGCTGCAGAGGATAGGCGTTGCCGGCGAGGTACCGGATCGGTTCGCCGACGCACCCGCGGTACGTCGTTCTACGTACGCGAGGGACCGTACCGGGCCGACGCGTGACAGCCCCGTCGGCTGTGACTCTGTCCGGCATGACCGAACCAATCGTGACCACCGATGGGCTGACCAAGCGGTACGGCACGCGCGTCGCTGTCGACGGTGTCGGCCTGACTGTCCACCGGGGAGAGGTGTACGGGTTCCTCGGTCCCAACGGCGCAGGCAAGACGACGACACTGCGCATGCTCCTCGGCTTGACCCGGCCGACCAGCGGGACCGCACGCGTCCTGGGATGCCGGCCCGGTGACCCAGCCGCGACCGCCCGAACCGGTGCTCTCATCGAGGCTCCCGGCTTCTACCCTTACCTGTCCGGGCGGAACAACCTGCGGGTGATGGCTCGGTACCAGGGGCTCACGGATACCGCAGCGGACGTGGCGCTCACCCGGGTCGGGCTGGGTGACCGTGGCGGACATGCCTTCCGTTCCTACTCGCTGGGCATGAAGCAGCGTCTGGGTGTGGCATCCGCCCTGCTCGGCGATCCGGACCTGTTGGTACTCGACGAGCCGACCAACGGCCTGGATCCGGCGGGTATGGCCGACATGCGGCAGTTGCTCGTCGACCTCGCCGGGCAGGGGCAGACCGTGCTCCTCTCCAGCCATCTGCTCAGCGAGGTGCAGGAGGTCTGCGACCGGGTAGCGGTGATCTCGCAGGGACGGTTGATCACGGAGAGCACCGTCGCCGACATCCGGGGCAGCAGTTCGCTGTGGGTCCGCGCCGAGCCGGTCGACGTCGCCCTGGCCATCGCGATGGGAATCGCCGGCGACGACCTGGTGCGACTCACCGGCGGGGGTGTCCAGATCGACGCGGACGCTGGTGTTGCTCCGGAACTCGCCCGGGCGCTCGTCGAGGCGGGGGTTCTTCTCCACGAGCTCCGTGTCCGCGAGCGCTCCCTCGAAGAGGTCTTCTTCGAGATCACCTCCCCGGAACCGGCTACCGGATCAGGCCCGGCCAGTGAAAGGACCAGACAACCATGAACGCCCGGTACGGACCGGTGCCGCTGTACCGCAGCACCCGGGCCGAGCTGTTCCGGCTACTTCGGTGGCCAGCAATGTGGGTGATGCTGGGGGTCGGAATGACCCTCAACATCTTGTTCGGTTACGTCTTCGACTACCTCGGCTACCGCACCGAGAGCGGTTCGGCGATCAACGAGGGCTTGCCACCCGAGCAGCTACTCGATGGGCTGCTGCCGGTCGGCGTACCGGAGACCACCGTGCAGGGGATGCCCATGTTCGGTGGGGCGATCCTGCTGATTCTCGGTGCGCTGGCGACCGGCAGTGGGTACGGCTGGGGAACGTTGAAGACCGTCTTCACCCAGGGCCCGTCCCGGGCATCGACCTACGGCGGTACGCTGACCGCCCTCGCCGTGGTGGTCGTCGCCCTGGTCACCGCCACGTTCCTGGTCAACTTCGGGATCGCCGCACTCGTCTGTGCCGTCGAGTCCGTACCGCTCGGTTGGCCTCCGGTGGCCGAGGTCGCACGGGCGTTCGGCGGCGGGCTCCTGATCCACGGAATGTGGACCGCTGGCGGGGTCATGGTCGGGGCTCTGGCCCGTAGCCCGGCGCTCGCCGTCGGTCTCGGCCTGGTGTGGGCACTCGCGGTCGAGAACCTGTTGCGGGGAGTCGCGAATGTGTTCGAACCGCTCGAAGCCGTGACCAGACTGCTGCCCGGCACGGCAGCCGGCTCGCTCGCCGGTGCGATGGGCGCACGTGTCTTCAGCACCGAGGGTGGCACGCCAGGGGTACTGACCACGCTCGACGGTGGCCCGGCTGCGTTGCTGCTCGTCGCCTACCTGGCGGTGTTCGCCGTCACCGCCGGCCTACTGGTCACCCGGCGGGACACCGTCTGACGGCTATCCGGCCCGGGCCTTCGTCCGTTCGTAGTAACGGGCGGCCCGGGCCCGGTTGCCGCAGCCACCGGAGCACCACTCCCGTCGGGGGTGGTGCTTGACGAAGTAGAGCACACAGCCGGGGCCGTGGCAGATCCGCAGGGCGGCCAGGTCCGGGCCGGTGAAGAGGTCGACGGCGGCCATCGCGATCTCGGCCAGGGCGGTGGCCACCAACGGATGGCCGCTCACCGTGACTGTCGACGGTCCGGCCGCCCAACGCAGTTCCCGCCACGGAGGTGCGGTACGGATCACCCGGTTGACCGTGTCGATCGCGGCCGAGGGCGGCTGATCGCCGATCACCACCGCCTGCGCGATCAGCCGTACCGCCTGGCGGAGATCCCGGGCGGCGGCCAGGTCGAGTGGACCCGCCTGGGCCAGGTCGGCGTCACGCAACGGCGTACCGAGTCGCTCCCGCACGTCACGCAACCAGCCGACCAACTGCTCGACCGTCTCCAGACCGTCGCGCAACTGGCCCCGTACGGCATAGGTCGTGTTGGCAAGTTCCACCGGCAGCGGCTCACCGAGCATCGGGGCACCGCCCGCAGAGAACCGCACCGAATCCACGTTTCTAATGCTATCGCGCGATCTTCCCTGGCAGCTCTCGCCAAAGATCCGGGTTTGTCCAGGCGCGCCGTCCGGCTCCCCCGTCGTAGGGTGGCGCTGTGATCCCGGTGGAGGCGGTTGCCGTCGCGTACGGCCAGTGGATCACGCCTGACCTACCGCTCTACGGCAACGATCACGAACGCTCCGACTTCGCTCCCTGACCAGCCCGGGTTCCCTCCGCCGGTCCGGTCCTCTTCCCCCACCACTGGGAGCGTTCTTCAATGTCCGAAATCTCCACAACTCCCCCTGATTCCAGCACGCAGTCCGGTACCGGCGCGTTGGCCGTACTCCGGGCACCGCAGACCGCCCGGGTACTGGTCGCCGCCCTGCTCGGCCGCCTTCCGCAGGGATCGGCTCCGCTGGCCCTGCTGATCTTCGCGCGGGAGACGATGACCCTCGCCGCAGCGGGTCTGCTGGTGGCGGCCTACACCGCAGGCATGGCCGTGGGCCAGCCGCTGCTCGCCCGGATCGCCGACCGGTGGCGGCAGCCGCCGGTGATGTGGGGCGGCGTCGCAATCTCCACCGTCGGGTTCGCCCTGGCCGCCGCCCAGTTCGGGCTGCCGGTCACCCTGCTGGCCGCCGCCCTGGCCGGGCTCGGCGCACCACCGTTCGAGGCCGGTCTGCGGGTGCTCTGGCGCGACCTGCTCCCGGAGCACCAGGTGCACACCGCGTACACACTGGACACCGCGACCCAGGAGATCATCTTCGTGGCCGGTCCGGTGGTGACCCTGGCCGCGACCCAGGTCGCCGGGCCGACCGGCGGCCTGGCCGCCGCCGCGCTGTTCCAGGCGCTGGGCACCGCGTTGTTCGCGACCGCGCCGGTGGTCCGACGTTGGCGTGGTGAGCCAGCCGTACGCCACTGGGCCGGCCCCCTGCGCGCCAGCCGACTCCGGCTGATCCTGGTTGCGCTGCTCCTCGTCGGATCCGGAGTGGGCAGTGTCGCCGTGGCGGCGACCAGCTACGCCGAGGCGGCCGGTGCCCGGTCGCTGGCAGGCTGGCTGCTGGCTGCCCAGGCCGGCGGAGCACTGATCGGTGGCCTGCTCTACATCCGCTTCTCCGGTCTCCGTAGCCGCAACACGCTGCCCCGGGCACTCGGCGTCTACGCCCTGGGATTCCTGCCGCTGGTGCTCACCCCCGCGCTACCCGGCATGTTGGCGCTGATGGTGGTCAGCGGTCTGGCGCTGTCGCCGCTACTGACGGTCGCGTTCGTCTCGATCGACGAGGTCGCCCCGGCTGGTACGGTCGCTGAGGGCTTCGCCTGGGCGGCAACCGCCTTCTCGGTCGGCAGCGCGATCGGGTCGGCGGTCAACGGCGTACTGCTGGACACCACCGGACACGTCTTCGTCGGATTCCTGTTGGCTCCGGTCGCCGTGGCGCTGGCCTGCGTACCGTTCCTGTTCAGCCCCGCTCGACGCGGCTCTTCGTAAGGGGATCGTCCGAATGGATGTCGACCGGAGCCAGGTTCTGGCCTACCGGGTGGCGGCACATCAACTCGACCGGGTCGAGCAGGCCCCCGTCGATCTCGCCGTCCTCGACCTGGGTGTGCCGGACACCCCGTACGGCTCGGCCCGGCTGGCGCTCGCCGCCCGTACCTCGGCGTCGCTGGACGACGACTCGCTGGCCCTGGTCTGGGCGGCCCGGGGTGCGCCGCACCTGCACCGCCGGGACGACCTGCCCCGACTGGCCGCTGCACTGTGGCCGCTCAGTGACGCCGACGCGACGAAGCGGTTCGTCAGCACGCAGATACGGGACGCCGCGAAGCTCGGAACGGGGGCGTTCGCAGCGACCGCCGAGGCCTTCGCGGCCGTGGTGACCGGGCCGCTGCCCAAGGGCGAGGTGAGCGGCGCGGTCAGCGCGCGGGTGCCGGCCGAGGTCACCTACCCGTGCCGGACCTGCCGGTCCACCCACATCTCGGGCAGCCTGTTCCAACAGGCCGGGCTGGCCGGCGGGGTGGAGTTGTCCGTCGTCGGTGGGAAGACCGTCATCGGACCCGTCGACGGCTGGCCCGGCCGCCCGGAGGCCGCCTCGGGCACCGACTCGCTGATACGGACGTACCTGCGGCTGCTCGGCCCGGCCACGCCAGCGGAGGCGGCCAGATACGTCGGCACGAACCAGGCCGAGCTACGCCGGGTCTGGCCGGACGGACTGGCCGAGGTACGCCTCGACGGCCGGGCCGTGTGGCTTCCCGCAGACCAGGTCGACGCGTTGCAGGCCACGGCACCGCCCCGACTGGTTCGGCTGCTGCCGCCGTCGGACCCGTACCTCCAGGCCCGCGACCGTGACCTCCTCGTGCCCGACCGGACCCGACAGGCGCAGGTGTGGCGGGTCCTCGGCAACCCCGGTGCACTGCTGGTGGATGGTGAGATCCTCGGCGTCTGGCGGGCCAAGATGGCCGGACGGTCCCGGCTGCAGATCACGGTGACGCCGTTCGAGCCGTTGAACGCCCGCATCCGGTCGGCCGTCGCCGACGAGGCACAACTTGTCGCCACCGCGCGGGGTGCCACCGACGTACGCGTCGACGTGGAGGCGTAGACCGTACGGACCCGGCGTCGGGGCATGGACGTGGACCCGGCCTCGACTGCGTCGAGCACGGCAGACAGACTCGCGCCGGCCCCGTTCGGGGCCGGCGCGAGCACAGCGGTCGCTGGATCAGTTGTTCGGCTCGTCCGCGCTGATGTCGGCCAGCACGGACTGCGGTTCCCGCTCGACGGCGAGGTCACCCAGTGATACGAGGCCCACCAGTCGTCCGTCCTCCAGGACCGGCAGCCGCCGGACGCCGTACGTCCGCATCAGGTCCGCCGCTGCCACCGCGTCGTCGTACTGCGTCACGGTCACGACGTCCTGACTGATGACCTGGTTGAGCGAGGTACTGTCGACGTCCAGTCCCTCTGCGACGCCGCGTACCGTAATGTCCCGGTCGGTAACGATACCCAGCACACTGTCACCTTCAGTGACAATCACGTCGCCAATGGCCCGGTCGCGCATCTCCTGCGCGGCGGCGGTGAGCGTGTCGGTGCCGTTCATGGTCACCAACCGGGTCGTCATGAACTCTCCGACGGTCGTCATCCTGCTCCCCTCTCGTGTCGGGCACCCTGCGTCTACCCGAGCCGGCCGGGAAGGTAACCGCGCCGGGCAGTCGGGTGACCGGGCAATGCCGACGGGGTGACCGGGCAGGTGGCCTAGCTGGAAACGACCGGCGGTTCAGTTACCGGACGGGACTGCTCGGCCGGACGGGACAGCTCGGCCGGACGCGACAGCTCGGCCGCACGGGACTGCTCGGCCGGACGCGACAGCTCGGCCGGACGGGACAGCTCAGGACAGGCCTGCTCCACCGGGCGGGACGGCTCGGCCGGGTACGACCGGGACAGACGGAGCAGAACGTCCTCGACCCGGCGTTGCACCCGTCGGTAGAGATGGGCCCGGAGCAGTTCCAATTCGAGGTCCTGCGCGGTGTGGAAGCCGAAGTCCTCACACCAGGAGACCAGATCGGTGTGCTCGGCCCACTCCGTATGGGCCAGGTGCTCCCTGATCAACTCGGCCAGCGGCGGAGTATCCCCGACGCCGTCCGGAAACTCCGGGTAGTGACGCTGGATGGTCAGCTCCTGGTCGGCGGCCCGCTCGGCCCACTCCCGATAGGTGCCGGTCAACCGCAGGTGATCGAGTACGAAACGGGTGTTGCGGTCCAGGTTCCGGTTCGTCATCAACCATCGGTGCAGCTTCCGGCCGACGGCCGACGCATGCATCAACAACCGGAACTCGCTGGCATTGACGTCGTTACCGGCACACCAGTGCGTCAACGCAGCGTCGTCACCTGCGATGCCGTTACAACGCCGGAACCGTTCGCACTCGTCGTCGATCTCGGATTCGCTGGGAGTGACCCCGATGATCGCGCCCAGGATCGAGGCCATCGTACGGTTGAACGCGTTGACGTTGAGTTCGTCGAAGTCGGGATGGTGCAGGGCGACGTAGTTGGCGACCTGCGAGAGCGGAATGTCCGTGCCCAGATGACGGACATCGCGATCCCGGTTGTAGAGCGTCTCGAAGACGTAGCTCGGCTCGAAGGTGAAGCTCGGCTGCGCGGCGGGGGTCTCGTCGGGCAGCGCTGCCAGTGTCTCCAGCAGCGTGATGGCGTCCCGCCGTTTGAGGTCGACGTAGTGGTCCCGGAAGGTCCGGCGCAGGTTGACGACGTCGGCGTCCGGTACGCCGTGCCGGCGCACCCGGTCCAACATCTCGGGGATCGTGCGTTCCGGGAAGTAGATCGCCTTGGCCAGGGTGGTCACGGTCTCGGCGAGGTCCGGGTCCAGCCGGCCCCGCCGTACCGCCTCGGCCAGGGTCGCCCGGACGTTGACCATGGGTACGGACGACGCGACGTACCCGATCTCCGGACCGCCGTACCCGTAGGTCAGGGCGACCTCGTCGTCGTCCTCCAACGTGCCGTCGGCGTACCAGCGGTAGATCTCGCCGATTCCCACCGTGCCGAAGGCGGCCGTCTCCGCGGCCCGTAACGCGCCCATGCTGCTGGCCCCGAAGATCCGTACCCCGCGTTGCAGGGCGTAGAGGATCTCGTTGTGCCAGACGGACAGGGACTGCATGAACACGCCGTCGATCAGGGCGATGACGTCCGGCCGGTCGTCGCGGGCCGCCAGCGTGGCGATGTCCGCCTGCCGGGCCGGGGGCAGGTAGTCCGCGTCCAGGATCAGCCTGGCCTCCGCGACGGGCAGCGACGGCCCTAGAAATACCGAAATTCGCATCCGCTCTCCGTGGTCGCCGCCGCCCTGGCCTTCGGAGCCAGGAAGCTCAGTGCCCGAGGGCCGGGGGCGTAGTTGCCGAGCATGTAACCCTCCAGCCCGGGAACGATCACCTTGACGACATTGATCGGAAAGTCGTCCCGGCTGAGGTCCAGCACCAGGACCTGGTCCAGCCCGAGCCGCCCGAGCCCCTGGACGACGAGTTGGATGTCACCCTCGAAGGTGGAGGTGGCCCGGTTCAGCGCGATCGAGGCGTCGACGGTCTCGGGTACGGCGGTCAGCCGGGCGATCATCGCGGCATCGTCCTGGCGCTTCAACCGCGCGAACATGTCCCGGAACATGTCGTCCCGGGAGCCGGCGATGTAGACGACCCGCCCCTGCGCGGCCTCGGTCAACGCGCGGATCATGGCGATGGCCGGGTCGAGGTGTGCACCCTGGCCCCGGTAGATGCCGAACTGGCGGGCCTGCTCGTCGTAGATGATCGCCAGATAGACGGGTACGCCGGTGTCGACGGTGCAGTCGAAGATCACCGGTACGACCCGGGCAGCTCGGAAGCGTTCCAGCAGGTCACAGACCAGCGGATCGGTGATCGTCTCCAGCCGTACCCTCGGTGGTGCCGCCCCGAAACTGGCCCAGGCCAGCCGCTGACAGGTGACGGCGTCACGTTCGATCACCTCGTACAGCGCGGCGGTGACCGCCTCCAGGGTGTGGTTGCCGGAAGCCAGTCCGTTCGAGCTGAGCTGGAACGAGCCGAGTTCGTGCAGTGACCGACGCCCGGCCAGGTCCACCGCTGCGACCGGCACCGGCACCTGGACCTGGTTGACGATGTCCCAGGCCATCGTCCACCGGTAGGGCCAGGAGGTGTTGAACAACGAGTTGCGGGCCAGCGCCAGCCGGTCGCGCGGGATTACGTGGTGACCGTTGGCGATCTCGTCGTACGTGGCTCTGATCTCCGGCAACCTGACGTTCTCGGCATGCCAGATCTCGATGGCCTCCATCGCCGCCGAGGTCTTCGCCGCCGCCAGGGTGAACCCCTTGCCAGAGGAGTTGGACATGGTCGGGCTGTTGGGGCGGATGGCGAGGGTGACCGGGATGCCGATCCGGTCGAGATGCGTGATGGTGGCGACGCGGGTCAGTCCAACCCGGGCGAAGTGCGGCCGTATCCCGTTCAGGGTCTCTTCCGGCTCGACGACGCGATGCGTGCCGTACCGGAACTGTTTCCGGGCCCGGTACGCGGCACCGGACAGTACGACCGGGTCGGCCACCTCCCCACCGGGACAGTCCGTGGCCGTCACGCCGGTGGCTGCGGCCCCGGTGGCCGTCACGTCGGCGGCGGTCACACCAGCGCTGCCGCAGCGGTGGAGGCGGCAGCTGCGACGATGGCGGCGGCGACGCCGTTCTGTAGTGCGTCCTCCGACCTGGGCATCAGGGCAGCGAGTTCCTTGCCGTCGAGCCGCTCGGTCTTCGCCGCCCGCTGGATGTCCAGCAGCGCCTCGATCACGTCCCGCCGACTGAACAGCACGGTGAAGGCAGAGAGGTCGATGCGCTCGTTCCGCTGACTGTCGTTGATGATTCCTTCGACGTTCTCCAGGAACTCCGGATCGTGGCGTAGCCGCTGTGCCAACGCCAGAATCTGCTCACGGGCTTCCGCGTTGCTGGGCTTCGTCGCCATCTCTGCCTCCACGAGCACTCACGGGCCGGCGTACCAGGAGCACTACGGCTGGCGCACCGAACGGGGACGCCAACGCGCCAGACCGGGGCGGCTGACCGGTGCCATTCGACTGCCCGGCACCAACCGAGCCTACCCAAAATATCCCCTTAGTCCGGCAAGTCATTGTTTTCTCCACATTTACGGCTACCCTCATCCATCACCCGTCGAGTCCGGCTGCCGTCTGCCCGGAAACCACCCGGGAACTGCACGGGAACCGCACGGGAACGAACCCGCACGGGAACCGCACGGCAAACGGATACCGGACAGCCGGGCGGGCGGCAGCACTAGGGTTTCCACATGGTCCTGCCGACACCCGCCCTGGCCGTCACCGGTGCCACCGGACGCCTCGGTGGCCGGGTCGCCCGCCGGCTGGCCGCCGCCGGCACAGCCCAACGACTCGTCGTACGGGATCCGGCCCGTGCCCCCGACCTGGCCGACGCCGAGGTCGTCCCGGCCGACTACGCCGACCCGACCGCCGCACGTCACGCCCTGGCCGGCATCTCGACCGTGTTCATGGTCTCCGCGACGGAATCGGCGGACCGGGTGTCACAACATCAATCGTTCATCGATTCGGCCGTCGCCGCCGGAGTCGACCGGATCGTCTACGTCTCGTTCGTCGGCGCGGCCCCGGACGCCACCTTCACCCTCGCCCGCGACCACTGGGCCACCGAGGAACACCTCCGGGCCAGCGGCCTGCGCCACACCATCCTGCGCGACAACCTCTACCTGGACTTCCTCTCCCTGCTGGCCGGCGACGACGGGGTGATCCGCGGCCCGGCCGGGAACGGGCGGGTCGCCGCCGTCGCGCAGGACGACATCGCTGACGTCGCCGCGGTGGTGCTGGGTCGACCCGAGGCGCACGACGGTGCCTGTTACGACCTCACCGGACCTGATTCGCTCACCCTCACCGAGGTTGCGGCCAAACTCAGCAGCGCCATGGGACGTACGGTCAGCTACCACCCGGAGAGCATCGAAGAGGCGTACGCCTCGCGGGCACGCTACGGTGCGCCCGACTGGCAGGTGGAGGCGTGGGTGAGCACCTACCTGGCCATCGCCGCAGGTGAGCTGGCCACGGTCAGCGACACGGTCCAGCGGCTGACCGGCCATCCACCGATCAGCCTGGACGACTATCTGCACCGCCTGCGTTGACTGGTGCACCGCCGACGTCGAGCGTCACCCGAAGCCGTACCGCCGGGACGTCGCCGGGGCGGGTGGCTCGATCCCGGTCTCAGCTGCGGGGCGGCATCCCGTAGACCCGGTCGACGTGCAGGTGCAGGGCGATCCGCCGGTCGGCGACCATCGCCCGACGGTAGTCGTCCCAGTCCGGGTGCTCGCCCTGGACGGCCCGGTAGACGTCGATCAACTCCTCGACCGTGGCGTCGTACGGGTCGGCTGCGACCGGAGTGAGCTCGGCGGCGGCCTCCGCCACCACGTACGACCAGCCGTCCTCGCTGCTGACATGGAAGCTGGCACGCGGATCACGCCGTAGGTTGGCGGTCTTCGCCCGGTCGTCGGTGATCGAGACCCGGATCAGGCCCCGCTCCCGGTCGAAGGCATAACTGACGTTGGACAGTTGCGGCCGACCGTCCCGTTTGATGGTCGCCAGCACCCCCAGGTGCCGACTACCCAACAGGTCGAGCAACGCGTCCCGGCTCCGGTCCCCCGCCATCACGAACCTCCGTCCGACCTGTCGCGATTCGACGACTGCGGGCACTCTTTCACGGAAAATGGGGCTGTGCCAGCCGGCACAGCCCCATTTCGAGTGGATAGCTGATGGTCTGACTGACCGACCCCGGTCAGCGGGCCTCCGCCGCCACCAGCTCGGCGATCTGTATGGCGTTGAGCGCCGCGCCCTTACGCAGGTTGTCGTTCGAGCAGAAGAACGCCAATCCGTGCTCGTTGGTCTCGTCCACCCGGATCCGACCCACGTACGTCGGGTCCTGACCAGCGGCCAGCAACGGCGTCGGTACGTCGGCAAGTGCCACCCCAGGCGCCCCGGTCAGCAGCTCGCGGGCCCGCTGCGGCGACAGCGGCCGGGCGAACGCGGCGTTGACCTGCAACGAGTGACCGGTGAAGACCGGCACTCGGACACAGGTGCCGGAAACCTTGAGATCGGGGATCTCCAGGATCTTGCGGCTCTCGTTCCGGAGCTTCTGCTCCTCGTCGGTCTCCTCGGAACCGTCATCAACGATCGAGCCGGCCAGCGGGAGGACGTTGAACGCGATCGGCTGGGCAAATGAACGCGGAGCCGGGAACTCGACGGCCGACCCGTCGAACGCCAACTCGGTGGCGTGCTCGGCGACCTTGCGTACCTGCTCGTCCAGTTCGGCGACGCCGGCCAGACCGGCCCCGGACACCGCCTGGTAGGTCGCGACGACCAGGCTGACCAGCCCAGCCTCGGCATGCAACGGGCGCAGGATCGGCATCGCCGCCATCGTGGTGCAGTTGGGGTTGGCGATGATGCCCTTGGGGCGTACCGCGGCGGCATGCGGGTTGACCTCGGAAACCACCAGCGGTACGTCCGGGTCCATCCGCCAGGCCGACGAGTTGTCGATCACCACTGCGCCCGCTTCCGCGACCTTGGGCGCCAGCGCCTTCGACGTCGTCTTTCCCGCCGAGAAGAGCACGATGTCCAGTCCCCGGTAATCCGAGGTTTCCGCATCCTCGACGGTGATCTCGCTGCCCTGCCAGGACAGCGTCCGCCCAGCCGAACGCGCCGAAGCGAACAGCCGCACCTGCTCTGCCGGAAACTGCCGCTCGGCCAGCAGTCGGCGCATCACGCCACCGACCTGTCCGGTGGCCCCCACAATGCCGATCCTCATACTCGCGAGGCTACCCAGTTCGGGGCGTTGACCAGCAAATCAATTCCCATCCTGCGGCACTGGCCGTTCGGCGACGGCTGACGCCCGGACCGACGGCAGGCGACGAACCCGCACCTGTTCGGCCGGTCGACGACCATGAGAACGTCGACCGGCCGAACAGGTGGCGGCGTCACGGCGCGGCGTCGACCACCTCACCAAGGCCCGTGGCGACCAACTCGTCGCGGATCAGCGCCGCATCCCCCTCCACCACCAGGGTCAGGCCGCCCGGGCGCAGGTACCTGCCGGCCGCCGCAGACACCTCGGCCTCGGTGGCGGAGAGCAGCTGGCTGCGCAGCGTGGCGTGGTAGTCATCGGGTAGCCCGTGCACGACCAGGGTGGCCAGTGCGGCGGCGATGGCCCGCGGACTCTGCAACTCCACCGAGAGCTGCCCGGCCCGCCAGGCGCGGGCCACCGCCAACTCCGCCTCGGTCACCCCATCGGCCCGGGTACGGGCGATCTCGCCCACCGCGTCGACCAGCGCCGGGGCCGTCACACCGGTCTGCACACCGGAACTGACGGTGAACCGCCCGAATCGGCGGGACGACCCGAAGTCGGCCCGGATCCCGTACGTGTAGCCACGAACCTCGCGGATCAGATGGTTGAGCCGGGACGTGAAGGCCCCACCGAGTACGGTGCCGGCCAGCACCATCGACACGTGGTCCGGGTGGGCGCGGTGCGGTGCGGTATGCCCGAGCCGGAGTGTCGACTGCACCGAACCGGGCCGGTCGACAAGGATGATCCGCCGTTCGGTTCGGGCCTCGACCTCGATCGGGGCACCCACCTCGACCGGGCCACCCGCAGCACCGGCGAACGCCGCCGCGCCGAGCGCATCCAGATCGAGTCGGTCCAGGTCACCGGCGACCAGCAACGTGCCGGGTCGGGTCATCCACTCGGCGTGGAAAGCGATCACGTCGTCGACGGTGAGCGTCGCCACCGAGTCGGGATCGCCGTCCATCGGGCGGCCGTGCCGGTGTGCAATGCCGAAGAGGTCGGCCCGCAACGCCGCATCGGCCCTGGGCCCGGGATGCGCCCAGTCCATCCGCAGCGCGGTCACCTCGTCGTCGCGTACCCGGATCACGTCGGCCGGGTCCAGCCGGGGCGTACGGACCCCCTCGGCCAGCAGTTCCACGGCGGGCAGCAGCCGCTCCACCGGCACCTGCACGCTGACCTGGAACGAATCCCAGTCGGCGGAGGTGGAGAGCTGACTGCCGAGCCCCTCCAGGGCCAGCGCGAAGGCGGTCGAGTCACGTCGGGTGGTGCCCTCTTCGAGGGCTTTGGCCACCACGACGGTCAGCCCCTCCCTGCCGACCGGTTCGCGGCCCGCGCCCGCATCGAGCAGCAGCACCGCGACGGCCAGGTTGTGGCCGGGCAGATGCGCGGCGACCACCTGCCCGTTGCCCACGGCCCGACGGACGATCTGCGGGAAGCGGTACGGTCGGGCGGCACCCGTGCCGGGACGCTCAGAGATCAGGGTCACTGTTCTGCCTTCCGTTCACGCTGCGGGGCTCGCAAACCCGGCTCACTCCTCGCGCTCACCGACCTGCCCCCCGTTCACGCTGCGGGGCTCGCAAACCCGGCTCACTCCTCGCGCTCACCGACCTGCCTCCCGTTCACGCTCTTCCTCGGGCAGATAGGTCAGCGTCGCCCGGTCCTGCGGTCGCAGTGTCTGGGCGGCCAGTTCGGCGATCCGGTCGGCGGTGACCGCCAACCAACCGGGCAACCGGTCCCCTGCCCGGGCCGGGTCACCGAACTGCGTGGCGTACCGGCCGAGAATGTCGGCGCGACCGTCGACGGTGGACATCTGCCGCCACCAGGACGTGGTGAGCAACGCACGGACCCGGTCGAGTTCGTCCTCGGTCACCCCACCGGTGGCCACCTCGTCCACCACCGTGACCAGTCCCGCCTCCAGTTCGTCCGCGGAGACCCCGGGACGGGCGGTACCGGTCACGATCAGCGGTGCCGGCGCGTGTGCCAGATCGACCCCGTAGGCCGCGACGGTGTCCGGCTGCGCCAGTCGGGCTCCATCGGCCAGCCGCTGGTAGAGCCGGCTGCCACGGCCGCCACCGAGCACCGCCGCCAGCACGGTCGCCGCGTCGTACCCGGGGCCGCCGAAGGGGTGGGTACGGTGCGCGAGGTAGATCCGGGGCGATGGCACGTCGGCGGTCACCGTCTCGCGGGCGGGCACCCCGGTCGGTACGACCGTACGACCATCCGGGGCGGCCGGGATGTCCGCCCGGGCGGGGAGCGCACCGAAGTACTTGTCGGCCAACGCGAAGACGTCACTCGGGGTGACGTCGCCGACCACGGTCAACACCGCGTTGTTGGGCGCGTAGTAGGTGGTGTGGAACGCCTGGAAGGTGGCCAGGTCGGCGGCATTGAGGTCGGCCATCGATCCGATGGTCGCGTGGTGGTACGGATGACCCGGTGGGTAGAGCAGTGGCAGCAACCGTAGCCACGCGTCACCGTACGGGACGTTCTCGTAGCGCTGCCGCCGCTCGTTCTTGACCACCTCACGCTGGTTGTCCAGCGTCTCCTGGGTCAGTGCCGGTACGAGCCCGCCCATCCGGTCGGCCTCCAGCCACAGCACCAACTCCAGGTGCTCGGCCGGCACGGTGTTGAAGTAGTTGGTGCGGTCCGGGTTGGTCGTGGCGTTGAGGGAACCGCCCGCTCCCTGGACCAGCCGCATGTGTTCGGTCTTGGCCACGTTGACCGAGCCCTCGAACATGAGATGCTCGAACAGGTGGGCGAAGCCGGTCTGCCCGGCGGGTTCGTGGCGCGATCCGACGTCGTACCAGAGGTTGACGGCCACCACTGGGGCGGTCCGGTCCTCGCTGACGACCACACGTAACCCGTTGTCCAGTTCTGTGGTCTCGATCGGCCAGGGGTAACCGGTCTCGGTCATGGTCACGACGCTATCCCACGATCTTCGCCGATACCACGGTCACCCTCAGTCTGGCGGCTCTGCCACGAACGCGGCCTCATCCGACGTACGGCGTTCCACGAAGGTGTCCGGCGCGGCGGGTTGCCCGGCTTCCCGGTCGTCGGACTCCGTGAGGATCGCCTCCGCCTGGGCCGGTGGATCGGCGCTGCCGGCCCGCTGTTCCTCCGGCAACAGGTAGTCGGCACGGGACTCCGTCCGGGGCTCGGTCCGCTCATGATCGTTACTTGGTGTGCTCATGGGCCCACTTCTACCCGGTCCCGGTGCGTCGTACACGAACGTTGCCGGCGCTTCGTCAGGTCGGCGTCGGTCGGGTATGGTTGCCGGCGTGACGCGTTCGTATCTGTGGTTTAGTCAGCCGGCCCTGGGTGCCGGTGACTCAGCCATGACCTGACGTCACCACATTCGCCAGAGCCGGCTGAGGCAGGGACTTTCGTCCCTGCCTTTTTCCATGCGCAAGCAAGCCGGCTCAACCTCGGGCGCCGGCACCGGGGCCGTCGGCGAAGGGAATTCTTCGTGACCACCATTGGTACGGGGCGCGTCAGCGACCAACGCATCGACCGGGTCGTGCCGTTGACCACTCCCGCGTTGCTGGCCCACGAGCTGCCGTTGGACGAGCAGTTGACCACGGCGGTGCTCGACGGTCGGCGTGCGGTCGGTGGCGTGCTCGACCGCACGGACGACCGGTTACTCGTCGTGGTCGGCCCGTGCTCGGTCCATGATCCGGTGGCGGCGCTGGAGTACGCCACCCGACTACGGGAGGTGACCGACCGGCTGGCCGACGACCTGTTGATCGTGATGCGGGTCTACTTCGAGAAGCCGCGCTCGACGGTCGGTTGGAAGGGGCTGATCAACGACCCGAAGCTGGACGGTTCGGGCGACGTCAACGTCGGCCTGCGTACCGCCCGGTCACTGCTGGTCGACGTAATCCGGATGGGTCTGCTGGCCGGCTGCGAGTTCCTTGATCCGATCACCCCGCAGTACATCGCCGACACCGTGGCCTGGGGCGCGATCGGTGCCCGTACGGTGGAGAGCCAGGTGCACCGCCAGTTGGCCTCCGGCCTGTCGATGCCGATCGGGATGAAGAACCGCTCGGACGGCAGCCTCGGTACGGCGGTGGACGCGATCCGGGCCGCCGGGGTGCCGCACGTCTTCCCCGGTATCGACGTCTCCGGAGCACCAGCGATCATGCACACCCGGGGCAACGCGGACTGCCACCTGGTGCTACGGGGTGGCCGGTCCGGGCCGAACTACGACGCCGACTCGGTGGACGAGGCGTTGGCCCTGCTCCGGGCCGCAGGGCTCCCCGAACGACTGGTGATCGACGCCAGCCACGACAACAGCGGCAAGGACCACCGCCGGCAGCCGGTGGTGGCGGCCGACGTGGCCGGGCAGCTCGCGGCCGGTCAGCGCGGCATCGTCGGCGTGATGTTGGAGTCGTTCCTGGTGCCGGGCCGGCAGGACCTGGACCCGACCCGGGATCTGGTCTACGGGCAGTCGGTGACGGACGCCTGCCTGGGCTGGACGCAGACGGAGGCGGTGCTGACGGAGTTGGCCGGGGCCGTCCGGGCCCGTCGGGCCGTACTGCCGGCGGGTCAGGGCCGCAACTGAGTGGCCTGGTTGGGACAGGTCTCCGCCCGACGCAAAAGCGATTGGCAGAGACCTGTCCCAACCTCGCAGACGAAAAATGCGCCGCCCACGGCAGGGCCGTGGGCGGCGCGGTGTCGGTGTGCAGGTCGCCTCTCGGCGAGTGGCGCGACGCGGCTCCAGCCGGACGGTATTCCGCGAAGGCAAAATAGGTGAGGCCCGGGGACACTGGTCACACCGACCTTCATCTCAACTCGCCACCGGGTCCCGATGTTCCGGCCGTCGCCGTGCCTCAGCTCACACCCACCGGCTCCGCCGCCCGACCACCTTCGGGTGTTTGGCCACCCCACGCCCGGGTAGCTGATCGCCGTGACCGATGAGACACCTACCATCCGGGACGTCGACGACCTGCTCGATGACATCTACCTCGGCCAGGATCGGATCACCCAGTCGGAGATCCACCGTCGGGCGGTCGCCGCCGAGATGCCTGCCGAGTTCCTCACCCGGATCACCGCGATGCCACAGGGCGAGTACGCGCTGGACGAGGCCGCCGAGGTGCTCGGCGAAGCACCCGGCTGAGTGGAACGCATGGGGAGCGAGATGTCGGAGTACGACCAGCCCCAACGGCTGCCTGCCCTCGGCCGGCCAGCCGTCGAGGCCGACGAGCCGGTGGGCGATCCGGACGGCGATCCCGATTTCGCCAGCGAGCACGACAAGACGGCGGTTGCCGAGGACATCATCACCGGTACGGAACCTGATCCGGAACCGGAGTCACCCCGGGGCTGGTCAGGCATGGAACGCTGAGACGGCGGCCCCCGTCCTGCCCTCGGGCATACCGGGCGGCCCTCAGCCGGGTGAGGCGCTGACCGGTCGGGCCGGACGGTGGGCCGCCTGTTGGGCGATGGCGTACCCCATCTGGAGGAAGTCGGACGCGGCCACGGCGGTCAGGGCGGTCGCGGCCAGTCGGGTGAGCCGGGGAGCCAACACGAGACCACCGGTCAGCCCGGTGGCGATCCAGACCGCGAGGCAGAACGGGCAGCTCAGCAACTCACCGATTGCATGCCGGGTGCCGCTGCCGGAGTCCCGTACCTGCTCCATCACCTCGCCGCTGCCGATCGGCTTGTCGTACTGCGTGAAGGGTGCCCGCAGTGGGCTGGTGACCGCGTCCTTGGTGAGCACCCTGCTGAGTTTGTGGGTGGCGATCGACACCAGCACGATGTCGGCGGTCGAGGGACGTACCGGCACCGGCCGTCCGGTCACCTTCACCAGGGTCGCCAGCAGGCCGGTGACCCCGGTGTACGTTCCCATCGCCACCAGATAGCCGCCGAGTGGCCGATGATCGTGGGGTGCGTACGCCTGCCGCAGGCGGGAGATCTTCGCCCGTACGCTTCGCTCACTCATCTGGCTCCTCCCGTGGTCAGCCGGCGTTCAGGTTGTCCACGACCGCGCGGGCGAGGCTGGCCAGTGAATCGTTGGCAAGGTCGTCGAGCCGGTCTTCGGGCGGGTCGGCGACGAGTTCGAGTCGTACCCGGGCTCCGCCGGCCTCGATCGGCCGCACCTGGAGCTGGGCCATCCAGCCGGATTCCTCGCCGCAGTCCCAGCGGGCCCAGAGCGCTTCCTCGGCCAGCGACGGGCTGCGTCCGTTGGCCTTCCGCCGTAACGGCTCGGGTAGCCAACTGGACCGGGCCGGGTCGGTCGCGGTGTTGAAGACGACCTCCGGCGGGGCGGACATGCCCCGCTCAGCGTGCGCGCCCACCTCAGACACCTGGCCGCAGCCGGCTCGGGTCGACCTCCCGGCCCGGATAGCGGGCGAGGTACTCGGTCTCCAGTTCGGCGGTCCGGCGTAGGTGGGTGGCCAGCGCGTGGTCCGGGGCGTGTCGAAGAATGTCCAGTCGGGTGCGGTGCAGGCTGTGCATCTCCCGGATCAGATCTTCGTCGCTGAGTTCGGCCGGATCGATCCCGAGCAGGTCCATCTGTTCGAAACCGACGGTCTCGGTGCCGTACCGACCCGAGTCGCCGGTATCGCGCAGATGGTCGCCGTCCCACTCGCCGAGCCGCTGCTCCGGGCTGGCGTCAACGGGCACACTCGGCCTGGTGGTGGGTGGAAACTGGTCGCGGTGCACTGAACCGCTCATGGTCGCCCTCCGGGGTTCTCTTTGGGCTGGCAACTAGACGGTTGCCCGGACCGGCCACCACCAAACCCACGAGCGTGGCGTAAAGAACCCCGCTACCCGGCCACGGACGAATCCCCGACCTCGCCAAGAACTACGACGGTGCGTCGGAGAGTCGTCCGGGACACCGGTACGCTCTGAGCATGAAACGGCTGTGGACACCGGCGTGGATCGCGCGCCACGTGATCACCGTCGTCCTGGTGGCCGCGTGTCTGGCGCTGGCCTGGTGGCAGATCAGCCGGGCCTCGTCGGGAAACACGCTGAGCTGGGCGTACGCATTCGAATGGCCGATCTTCGGCGGCTTCGTGATCTTCCTGTGGGTCCGTGAGGCGCGGTACACGCTGCGCGGCGGTCGACCCGGGGCCGACACCGAGCCGGACGGTTCCGTGTCCGACACCGCACCGCCGTCCATGCCAGGGGTACGCCGGCCGGTCCGCTCGGCCCGCTTGGCTGCCCGGTCGGCGGACAGCGGCAACGATCCCGACCTGGCCGCCTATAACCAATACCTGTCGTGGTTGAACGCCAATCCGGGCGCTCGCCCCAGTGACTACCCCGGCTGATCGTCGGGCAGGAAGGGACCGATCGAGGTGGGCGCTGCCCTGACCCGCTACCGCATCATCGCCTACGTGGTGGGCGTCGTACTGATCATGCTTGTTGTGGTCGGGATGCCGCTCAAGTACATCTGGGACGAACCGATCGTCGTGGAGACCATCGGCCCGGGCCACGGTTTCCTCTACATGATCTACCTGGTGGCCGCCTTCGACCTGGGCCGCCGGGCGCACTGGCCACTGAGCCGGATGATCCTGGTGATGCTGGCCGGAACGGTGCCGTTCGTGTCGTTCTACGCCGAACGGGTGGTAGTCGGCTGGGCCCGGGCCGGACAGCGGGAGCAGGGCCAGAAGCAGGAGCGCGAGCCGGTCAAGGGCTGACGCGCCAGCCAACCAGGTGGCGGCTGACCGGGGGACTACCTGCCGGTCAGCCGGCCGGCCCTGAGCGCCGCACAGAACGCCCGCCAGGCGTCGTCACCGAACTCGAGGCCCCCTGCGGTGTTGGCCTGCGAGTCACGGACGCACACCCGATCCGGCGCGAGCGCCACCTCGACGCAGTTGTGCGACTCGCAGCGGCTGCTCCGGCACCACTGCCCTGTTCGATCCGCCATAGGATCCGCCAACTCCCGACGACTCGGTCAATGTCGGACGCGAGACACACCGGACGTCCATCGTCCCATTTCAATGTCTCACGCCCCGGCTCGTCCCAGAAGGCGACAAACTTGAATGAACGCCGGGTAGCCAACATGAATCCCGGGCAACGGCTCGATTACCGGCAGGGACACGGGCACCGGCGGGGACCGTCAGGCCCCGGCGGCGTCAGACCGTCCCGTCGGCCACACGCCGCCGGTACGGGCCGAGCAGCCGCGGCGCTGACATCGCGTCAGGGCCGACATCACGTTCAGGGCCGACATCACGTTCAGGGCTACCGACGCCCCAGCTCGCCGTCGCGGACCGAAGCCACGAACGCCTGCCAGGCCGGCGATGCGATCGTGATGTGCCAACCGGGATCGGCCGAGTCACGTACGGCCATACCAGTCGCAGTCCGGGCAACCTCGACGCACTGCTGAGATTCGCATCGGCTGCTCTTCCGCCAGACACCCACGACGGAACCCGTCTGCGACATGCGCCCTCCCCGGCACCTACTCCAACTTGCGGCAGGCGCCGCGACGCCCAGACATTAACCCGCCGAAGGACACGCCGCAATTCCTGAAAAACTGCGAAATTATGTTGTTCCGCCAGTCATGGACACTTTGCGCGATCGACCAGTTGCGCCATCATGGCGATAGCTGGTGTAAGCCAACAACGAGGTGTAGCCTGCACAAGAGCCTGGCCAATAGATAGGTAGCGGGTAGCCAGGTGGCACCCTACGACACCACCAACGTGACCCCTCGCTCGGCCGCCCTCGTGCCGTTGAAGGAAGGGTTACCTGATGGCCACTGCATATGGACCTACGGTCGGACGGCGGAAGCTCCGATCGGCCATTCGGCGGGCCCGCGAAGCCTCCGGGCTGACGCAGGAGCAGGTGGCCCAGGCCATGGACTGGTCGCTTTCAAAACTCATCCGGATAGAAGCCGGATACGTTTCGATCTCCACCAATGACGTAAAAGCCCTTTTGCACCATTACCAGGTGAGTGATCCGGCTGCGGTGGCCGAACTCGTCGGTCTGGCCCGGGTCGCCCGACAACGCACCTGGTGGTCCCAGTACCGGGACAGTGTGCCGCCGGCGTACTTCTCCTACATCGGGCTGGAGGCGGAGGCGTCGAGACTCTGCTTCTATCAGTCCGTCGGAATGCCCGGCCTGCTCCAGACCGCCGCCTACGCCCAGGCGGTAGCAAAGATCGTGATCCCGAACTTCAGCGATCCGAGCGAGGCCCAGGCCTCGGTCGCACTGCGCATGCGACGGCAGCGCGAGGTGCTGGAGCGCCCGGACCCGCCGGCAATCGACGTGGTCCTCGACGAAGCCACCCTGCATCGGCAGACCGGCGGCCGGACCGTCATCCGGGACCAGCTACGACACCTGGTCAACCTGGCCCAGGCCGACCACATAACGATCCAGGTGCTGCCCTTCACCTCCCCGCTGTACACCCCGCTCGGCCAGTTCGTGATCATCAGGTTCGCCGGGGCGGAGGACCCGGATGTGGTCTATCTGGAGAGCACCGGCCTGGAGGACGTACTCGACCAGCCAGACGCCGTCATGTCCCACGTACAGACGTTCGCCGGGCTGCAGCAGGCCGCGCTGAGCCCGGCGGATTCCCTCGCCCGGATCACACTGCTCGCGGGCGAGCTCGACTGAGCCCGCCCGCGCGCGTCCCCCCTCTACCGAGGCTTCGGATACCAGATGTCCGCCGTGGAAACCAACGGCTCCCCGAGACCACCGAGCCGGGCGACTTCCCGGGCCCGGAGCAGGGCCCGGGTCACCTGGCCGAACTCCCGTTCCTGATCACTGCTGAACAGCAGCATCGTCATTCCCCGGTAGTTGCCCCAGAGTTCGTACGCCGGTGGCCGCCACCGGTGGCCGATGATCGCCAGTAGCACCGGTACGAGCGCCGCGACGCCCAGCGTCAGATAGGCCGCCGCGGTCAGGTGGTAGAGCCCACCGGTGTATCCCAGTGCCACGCCGATTCCGGCCAGCAGCACGCCGGTGACGGCCACCGCGCGGACGGTCAACGGATCGTGCGGCCCCCGGGCGGTGTGTAGTTGGCTGAGTTCGCTCACCGAATAACGTCGGGCTCCCACCACGAACCAGCTGCCCGTAATGGAGATGCCGGGCCGCTGATAGAGAGCGACCGAATTCAAGTCTTTTGCACTGTCGGGCGCTACGGAGAGTACATCTGGTGGGCGCACAGAGGGGCGAGTAGGATTCACGCGTGCCTCCAACCACTCGTGAGGCGGGCTGGTGTGGATGGTTGTGTGGATCGGCACCTGGTGGCAGCCAGGTGCCGATCGTGTTTTCGCTACGGCGCCGCTTCCGTAGAGACCTTCCGGCCTCCCGCAGTCATTGTGCGAAGGCCGCGCCAGGAAAGGGAAGGCCCCAGTCCGCCACCTGGCAGATTTCCAGGCGGCATCCCGCTCCGTGGACGCATTTACGTACGCCTTTGTGATGTTTTGCAACCCCAAAAACTCGACGACCATCCGTGAACAGCGACCAATGGGATAAATTTCCAGCAGCGCGAACAACGGACGATCTACCCTTTCGGCAGTTTCACTGTCCGGCTTCAGTTGGACACTTTGGGTGATTCCAACATTCGCCTTATTAGCAACTTTCACCGCGTACCGCAGCGGGTCTCTGTCTCCGACACCTCGCGGCGGGATAGGTTGATCCCTGCCGGTCCCGGTCGTCAGCCATCCCCTCGTGGCGCCGGTCCGGTGCCGCAGAACCGCAGGTTCGGGTTCGGCGGCCGGGAAGAAGGGCTCTGCCACTCTTGTCGTCCGTGCGGAATCTGTTACGCGCCGTAGTGCTGTTCGGCCTGTCGATCGGTCTGATCGTCCCCGGTACGGGAGTTCGGGCCGCCCCGTCCGTCAGCGAGCTGACCCAACAGATCAACAAGTCGTCAGCCGAGTTGGAACGGATCGTCGAGTCGTACAACCGCCTCAACGAGGAGATCAAGACAACCAGGGCCGCCGTGGCCAAACTGGGCCAGCGGATCGGGCCGCTCGAGCAGCAGCTCGCCCAGGCCCGTTCGGAGGTCGGCCGGCTGGCCGTCACGGCGTACAAGACGGGTCGGCTGCGCACGGCCGACATCCTGCTCAGCCCCGGAAAGACCGACGACCTCGCCGGGCGGCTCGGCGCACTGGACCAGTTGGCCCGGGAGCGCGAGAAGCAGATCGCCGATTTCGACCAGGCACAGCGTCGGTACGTGGCGGAGAAGGCCCAACTCGAATCGGCGCTGGCCCGCCAGACCGCACAGGCCAGACAACTCGCCGCCGGCAAGAAGAAGATCGAGGCGGACCTCGCCAAGCTCTACGAGTTGCGCCGCCGGGCGTACGGCTCAGCCACGTCCACGTCCACGGGCACCGCTTACCGGGGCAGCATTCCGGCCGTCGCCGGCAGCGCCGGAGCCGCCGTACGGTTCGCGTACGGCGCGATCGGAAAGCCGTACGTCTGGGCGGCCGACGGGCCCAACGGCTACGACTGTTCCGGTCTGACGCTGGCCGCGTGGCGGGCCGCCGGCAGGTCCCTGCCGCACAACGCCGCGATGCAGTGGGAGCGGGTCGCGCACATCGGCCGCAGCGCACTGCAACCCGGTGATCTCGTGTTCTACCGGAACCTGGGGCACGTCGCGCTCTACGTGGGCGATGGCAAGGTCATCCACGCGCCCACCTTCGGTGAACACGTCAAGCTGTCCAGCGTGGACATGATGAAGCCGTACGGCTACGGCCGGGTGCGGTAGCCGACGCCGCAAGCTGCGAAGGCTTCCCTGACGGCTACGGAGATCGCGCTGGTCTCGTCCGTGGTGACCTGTCGCGTCGGGGCCGGACGACCCCCGACGACAGGACGGCCGGCGTCCCCCTATCGGACGCCGGCCGTTGCCGTATTTCCTATCAGCCGTGGTCAGGCCGCTTGTAGTCCCTCTGCCCGGGCAAGTTCGCGCAACCGGCCCAGGGCCTGGATCTCCAGCTGGCGAATCCGCTCGCGGGAGAGCGAGAAGCGCGAGGCGACCTCGGTCAGCGAGTGCTCCCGTCCATCCTCCAGGCCGTAGCGGGCCCGCATGATGCCGGCCGACCGGTCGTCGAGGTGGTTGAGCAGTCCTTCGATGCGCTGACGCTCCAGCGCGGTCAGGACGATCTCCTCGGGCGACGGGGCGTCGCTGTCGGCGACCAGGTCACCGAGGTTGGTGTCACCGTCGTCACCGACCGGGGTGTCCAGCGAAACCGTGTCCTGCGACCAGCGGACCAGTTCGCGCACCCGCTCCACGGTCACCCCCAGCGCGGTTGCGATCTGCTCGGGCTCCGGGTCGGTGCCCAGCTCGCGGGTGAGCTGACGGGCCACGTTGCGCATCCGGTTGACGTCCTCGACCAGGTGCACCGGCAGGCGTACGGTGCGCTCCTGCTGGGCGATGGCCCGGCTGATCGCCTGACGGATCCACCAGGTGGCGTACGTGGAGAACTTGTAGCCACGCTCGTAGTCGAACTTCTCCACCGCCCGGACCAGGCCGGTGTTGCCCTCCTGGATCAGGTCGAGCATCGGCATGCCGGAGCGCACGTAGCGCCGCGCGATCGAGACGACCAGCCGCAGGTTGGCACGGATGAACAGATCCTTCGCCCGTTCCCCCTCGACGACCAGCCGCTCCAGTTCCGCCCGGTCTACGCCGGTCGGGATCCGACCCGTGTCGAGCAGGTGTTCCGCGTAGAGTCCTGCCTCGATCGTCTTGGAGAGGTCGACCTCCTTGGCGGCGTCGAGCAGCGGTGTGCGGGAGATCTCGTGCAGGTAGACACCAACCAGGTCGCGCTCCTCGGCGACCTCGTCGGTACGCATCACGATATTCTTCTCCACGTTGCTCACGATCCCCTCGCTCGCGCCGGCTGCCCGGTTCCTTGCCGTCCCCACGTTCATCAGCCCTCCCCCGTGCTACCTTCGCAATGCCCTGTGGTGTCGACACCTACACAACAGTTGAGACGTGCCAGGGATTCCGTCTCGTGAGTCGAAAGTGTCACGAATGCCTGAGTAGTTGCTGAGAGCGCGATCGACGTTTGCTGTCAGCCACCCGTTTCAGGCACATCTGGTCCAGGTATCACCCGTGGCCGGCGGATCGACGCGTACTCTTTGCCCGGTTAATGGCAACATCGCGCCCCCTCCAGCCACAGCGACCGGCGTCACCACTGCACTGCGACATTCGTCACTACGGCAATACGCCCGCCAGGGCTGATCGGTTCACCCGCGATCCGGTTCACCCACGGACCGGGATTACCCCCGGGCCGGATGAACAATCCGGCCCGTCGGCGAAGTCGAACAACCCTAGCGCAGCGCCAGCGCGACGACACGGCGGGTGACGACAGGTGTCCCGGTCAGACGCCGTGTCGGCCGTACCCGTCGGACATGTCCCTGTTCACGAGGTCAGCAGGGCGAGGGCACCGCGCACCTGGTCGGCGGAGCGGGCCAGCGCCGACCGCGCGTCGGCGACATCGGCCCCGGAGACCAGCGCCACCAGGGCGGTCTTGAGATCGCCGTCGGCATCGCTCAACGCCTGGCGGGCCGCCTCCTCGGTGCAGTCGGTCGCCTCCAGCAGAATCGAGATCATCCGACCCCGGAGCTTCGCGTTGGTGGCCACCACGTCGATCATGAGGTTGGAGTAGACCCGGCCGAGCCGGACCATGACCGCCGTGGAGAAGGCGTTGAGCACCAGCTTCTGCGCGGTGGCGGCCTTCATCCGGGTGGATCCGGTGACCACCTCGGCCCCGGTGTCGACACCGATGAAGACGTCCACCGCGTCCGCCGCAGCCGCGTCCGGATTGGCGCAGAGCAGAGCGGTGTCCGCACCGAGTGCACGGGCGGTACGCAGCGCACCGAGGACGTACGGCGTGCGGCCACTGGCGGCCAGGCCGATGACCAGGTCACCCGCCTGTACGCAGTCCTTGGCCTCGACGGAACCGGCCGCCTCGTCGTCCTCGGCATCCTCGACGGCCCGCCACATCGCCGACGGCCCGCCCGCGATGTGGGCGCAGAACCAGTGCTCCGGGGAGTTGAACGTAGGGGCCAGTTCCGCCGCGTCCAGCACGGCCAGGCGGCCCGAGGTGCCCGCCCCGAAGTAGTGCACCCGTTGCCCGCCGCGCAACGCCCGTACCGCGATCTCGACCGTGGTGGCGATCTCGTCGAGCACGGCCGCCACGGCATCCGGCACCCGACGGTCGGCCTCGTTGATCACCCGCAGCACGTCCCGGGTGGGCATCAGGTCGAGGTCGGCGCTGAGCGGGTTGCGTCGCTCGGTCGGTGCCCCGACTCGGACCACCGGCCGACGGCCGTCGCTGTTGCCCGACTCTGCCCCAACGGTCATGCCCGCCTCCGAGTGCTGTTGCTGCCCAGCCGGTGCGGTGCAACGGCATCGGCGGTGGCCTCCAGGGCCTTCTTCGCCCGCGTACGGTTGCGCGCGGCCACTCCGACGAACAGGCAGTCCACGACCGTGAGTTGCGCCAGACGGCTGGCCATCGCGCCGGAACGATAGGTCGTCTCACGGGCGGCCGTGGTCAGTACGAAGTCGGCCACCTCGGTGATCGGCGACCGGGGGAAGTTGGTCAGCGCCACGGTGGTGGCTCCCCGGTCGCGGGCCTGTTCCAGCACCTCGATCACGTCGGAGGTGGTGCCAGTGTGCGAGATGCCCAGGGCCACGTCCCCCTTACCGAGCAGCGCCGCCGAGGTCAGGGCAGTGTGTATGTCGGGGAAGTAGAAGGCGGTACGGCCGATGCGGTGCAGCTTCTGCTGGAAGTCCGAGGCGACGAAACCGCTGGCACCGGCACCGTAGATCTCGATCCGACCGGCGGCGGCGACCGCCTCCACGATCCGTTCGCAGATCGCGGGATCGAGTTGCTCGGCGGTCTCCTCGACCGCCCGGGCGTCGTTGAAGGCGATGGTGGCGATGATCTGCGCCATGTCCGCACCGGGCGGAATGTCACCACCGACGACCCGCGCGTCCGGCGGCTCGATCCGGCGGGCCGCCTCGGCAGCGAGGCGGATACGCAGTTGTGGGTAGCCCTCCATGCCGACCGAACGGCAGAACCGGATGACGGTCGCCTCGGAGGTCTCGGCAGCGGTGGCAAGATCGGTGATGGTGCGCCGTGCCGCAGCCGCCGGGTCAGCCACGACGAGCCGGGCCACCCGTTGCTCGGCCGGTGACAGTGACGGAAGCAGGCCACTGATGTGGACTATCAATCCACCGGTCTCGTGATTCACAGAAACCTTCGCACTCTTCGCCACGGATGAAACTTACTTTCACATAGGCATGAGCGTCAACCATGACACGGGGTATCTGAGAAATCACGCCGGGCCGAAGGCAAGGGTCCCACCTTCCCCCCGAAGCTGCATACCGATCCGTGGTCCGATCGCCCCGACCAGGGTGGCAAGGTCATCATCCGATCGGACGACGACGGTCGGCGTACCCCGTCGGCCGGAGAGCGCCGAAATATTCGGACGTTACGGTAGGACGCATGGCCAATCGCAGCGTCCTCGTCACCGGCGGCACCGGTGGACTCGGCACCTCGGTCACCGCGAGCTTCGTCGATGCCGGCTGGCGAGTGGTCGTACCGGTGCGGGAAGGTTCCCGGTCGGCACCGCCGCCGGCCGACGGCGTGGTCCGGGTGACCGCGGACCTCACCGACCCGGATGCCGTCGAGTGGGCCGTGGCCACCGCCGCCGGCGTCGCAGAGGCACCCCTGCGGGCCGTGGTCAACCTCGTCGGCGGGTACGCCGCAGGTTCCCTGGTACACGAAACTCCGGTGGCGGAGTTCGACCGGATGCTGGCCATCAACCTGCGCCCCACCTATCTGGTGACCCGCAGCGCCCTTCCGTACCTCGTAGCGACCGGGGACGCCGCGGTGGTGTGCGTGTCGGCCCGAGCCGCCGCCGCCCCCTTCCCGGGTGCGGCGGGCTACGTGACGGCCAAGGCCGCCGTCCAGGCATTCGCCGCCGCGGTCGCGGTCGAATACCGCCGGTCGGGCGTACGCTGCAACACCGTTGCGCCGAGCGTCATCGACACCCCGGCCAACCGCGCCGCCCAGCCGGACGCCGACCATTCCCGCTGGGTGACGCCGGGCGAGATCGCCGAGGTCATCCGCTTTCTCGCCAGCCCGGAATCGGCACCGACCAGTGGCGCGACGATCCCGGTGTACGGACAGGCCTAGGCGACGAGCGGCACCGACGACGCGGGCTCCGAACCGGACACCAGACCCTGATCCACCGCCCAGGAGCGCAGTCCGTCCCGGATGGCCCGGGTGACCTCGTCCGGTGTGCCGTTGGCGTCGATCACCACGAAGGTGCCGCACTCCGGCAACGACCGGTACGCCGAATCGGCGGCGGTGAGGAACTCCATGCTCTCGTGATCGGTGCCCCGCAGGTCGATGCGCCGGTACGCCTCGGCCGGCTCCACAGCGAGGAAGAACGTGACGTCCGGCTGCGGAAAGATCCGGTAGACGAGTCGGGCCAACGGCTCCCACCGGCCGCCGCCGTGTGCCCGGATGCTGGCGTACTGACAGACCGAGTAACGGTCCATCACCGCGACCCGGCCACTGGCTGAGGAACGGACCAGCGCCCGGGCGATCGCCAACCAGCGCAGCGCCGACTCGGCGAGGAGCATCCCGTTACGGCCCAGCAGCCGCTGGGCGTCCGGTCGGCCGAGCCGCTGGGCGACCCGCCCGAACCAGCGCCGCCCACCGGCGTTCTGCCAGTAGCGCGCCGGAACGCCAAAACTGATCAACGCGTCGGCCAACCGGTGCGCCTGGGTGGTCTTGCCCGAGCCATCAATGCCGACCAGGGCCACCGCCCGCAGTCTCCGCCCGCCCAACTTGCCGTCGTGCTGCTTCCACGCAGATGTGACCACCCCGGCCACGGTACCTCCTCGTGGCACACCCGCCACCCGAGTCGAAGGCCGTCACCCGTCCGCCTGAGCCCCCACTCGCGGTACAGGTGTGAGCAACCTACGCACGGGGTACCGATAGATCGTCATCCCAACACCCGGTTGCCAATCCACGAATCAGGGGAGATTTCATGGCGTACCGCGAGGATGAGGGTCTTCTGCATACCCTCAAGCGGGTCGCCGCTGCCCTCAAACAAGCCGAAATCCCACATGCCCTGGGTGGCAGTTTTGCCGTCTACGCCCACGGAGGCCACTCCAGCGACCATGATGTCGACTTCCTCATCCGAGGTCAGGACGTGGACCGGGCGCTGGAGGCGCTCGTCGCGGAGGGGTTCACCGCCGAACGGCCCCCCGAGGACTGGCTGGTCAAGGTCTACGACGAGGGGCGACTGGTGGACCTGATCCACCGGCCGATCGAAACCCCGGTGACCGACGAGACCTTCCTCGACACGGTCATCCGCCCGGTCGACGCCATCCACATGCCGGTGCTCTCCGCCACCCAGCTCATGGTGCACAAGTTGTTGAGCTTCTCACAGCACTACTGCGACTTCGCCCGGGGACTGCCGCTGGCCCGCTCACTGCGGGAGCAAATCAACTGGGAACGGGTACGTAGGGAAACGGCGCATTCGCCGTACGCCGAGGCGTTCCTGGTGCTGCTGGACCGACTGGACGTCGTACCCGACCCGGGTACGCGCGAAGGATGAGGAGATGGTGGGTATGCCGAGCAGGACCGGAGCCGATCCGCCGGACGAGTACATCGAGGCGGCCGTACACCGGCTGCTCACCGAGAATCCCCAGATCGCGGAGCAGGGCATCGCGGTGGTCCGCCGGGACCACTCACTGGTGCTCTCCGGCGAGGTGGAGAGCCACCGCCGACGCGACGAGATCCTCCGACTGGTGACGACGGAGTTCCCGGACCTCCCGCTCCTGATGGACATCGGGGTGATTCGCGCGCAGGAACCCACCGAGGTCGAGGAACTGCCGTGAGGGGGACGAGATGGTGATCCGCATCGCGGCGGTCGGCGACGTACATGTCGACGAGGATGTCGTCGGACGGTTCCGTCCCGCCCTGGCCCGCCTGCCCGACCACGCCGACGTGCTGCTGATGGCCGGTGACCTGACCCAGCACGGTACGGAGGCCGAGGCCCGCTGCGTCGCCACCGAGTTCGGTGGACTGGGCGTACCGGTCGTGGCCGTGCTCGGCAACCATGACTACCACTGTGACGAGGTGCCACAGATCGTCTCGGTGCTGGAGGACGCCGGCATCATCGTGTTGGAGGGCACCAGCACGGTGCTCGACTGCGGAGGCGTACGGCTCGGTGTCGCCGGGGCGAAGGGCTTCGGCGGCGGGTTCGCCGGCCGCTGCGCCAGTGAGTTCGGTGAGCCGGAGATGAAGGCGTTCATCCGTACCACCGGCGCCATCGCCGACCGTCTCGGTCGGACCCTACGAGAGCTGGATTGCGACGTACGGGTGGCGTTGACGCACTACGCGCCGGTGCCGGACACGCTCGCCGGTGAACCACTGGAGATATACCCGTTCCTCGGCTCCTATCTGCTCGGCCAGGCCATCGACTCGGCCCCGACGGCGTTGGCCCTGCACGGCCACGCCCATGCCGGCTCCGAGCGTGGTACGACACCCGGTGGGGTCCGAGTCCGGAACGTCGCGCATCCGGTCATCAAGCAGGCATATAGCGTTTTCCACCTTGCTGAGTACGTCGACCGGTAAGGTTTCCGGTGTACCCGGAACGGGTATTCAACGGAACATGGAACTCATTCTTTGGATTCTCGCGGTAGTACTGGTGGTGGCCGGAATTCTCGCTCTCTTCCGGCGGCAGATCCTCTGGGGAATCGTCCTCATCATCGTCGGCCTGTTGGTTGGCCCGGGCGGCGTCAGCATCTTCACGTAGCCGCGTGAGCTTCACGTAGCCGCGTCTCTACGTAACAACGTCATCTTCGACGTAGCCGCGCCTGCCTGCCCTTGCCCCGGCCCGTAGTCCCGCCAGTCGAGGTCCGTTCCGGAGAATCGATCGGCGGTACTACGGGCCGGGTGGCGTACAGGCTGGTCAGCAGCGGGAAACGCCCGGAATGAATCCGCTGTAACCGGTGTAGGTGTACGCGTCGGCGATGAAGCGGCCCGAGCCGATCCGGTTCCAGATGTTGCTGGTGCCGTACGTGCCGGTGACCGTGGTGCCGGTGGTCTGGCAGTAGATCGTCACCCTCGTGCCGTCGGCGACGGTCCCGACCGTCGAATAGCCGGTGCCGGGGCCGGAGCGTACGTTCAGCGGCGTACCGGAGGTGTTCACCGTGCCCGAGGCGGTACCCCCGCCGGAACAGGCGTTGTCACTGGTGTAGGTCTTCGTTCCCCAGTAGAGGGCGAGCGTCCCGTTGAAGCGGATCTGGATGTCGTTACCGCCGGAACGCTGTTCGTAGTGCAGGTGCGCGCCGTAGGAGTTCCCCGTGTTGCCGACGTAGCCGATCACGGTGCCGTACCCGACGGTGTCCCCCACCGAGAGTCCGCCGGCAAAGCCGCTGAGGTGCGCGTAGTACGTCGTGTAGCCGCCGCCGTGATCGATCCGCACGTACCTGCCGTAACTGGTGTTCCCCAGATCGGTGACCCGATCGACCGTTCCCGGGGCGCTGGCCACGACCGGGTCACCCTCGTCGTTGGTCCGGTTGAGGTCGATGGCGTTGGTCGGGCTGTGATCGGAGCGAGTCTGTCCGCTCCACTGTTGACCACACGGGAACGGCAATTTGAAGGTAGGGGCCGCAAGGGCTGGACTGGCCCCGGTGAGCACCGAGGCGGCCATGACGACCACCGCACTGGCCAGCGCAAACAGACGCGATCGCATCCACTGCCTCCTATGGTGAAAATCTTCCATGGACACCTAGAGAGTGACAGAAAACTCCATCGCCGGGAAGTGGGCATCGTCGATGTGAAGCATCGAGCGGTCGTACCGAGGGCCCGGCGGGGACGCCCGACCAAACCGCCGACCGCTACGCGAGGGTTTCCGAATCGTTACGGCCCTGTGGCCACCCGAGGTATAGACGCACTTTCCTGTAAGCGCTTACATGGGTTGACGCCCATCGAGCCGGCACGGAGCCACGGGCAAGCGGGGCCACGGCTATCGGCACGCCGGCAAAGGAAGGAGGACGGCATGGCGGTCTTTTCCAGACCACGCCAAGCCTTCGCGATCGCCAGCGCGCTGGGCCTGGCACTCGCCGCTACTGCATGTGGCACCGGCAGTGACAGCAAGGCCGACAAGGACTCTCCGGAGTGTGCCGCATACAAGGAGTATCAGGGCCACGACGGCAAGAAGGTCTCGATCTATTCGTCGATCCGCGAGGTCGAGGCCGATCTGCTACAGAAGCCATGGAAGCAGTTCAGCGACTGCACCGGCATCGACATCAACTACGAGGGCAGCGCCGAGTTCGAGGCGCAGCTTCCCGTCCGGGTCGACGGCGGTAACGCACCCGACATCGCCTTCATCCCCCAGCCGGGCCTGATCGCCCGATTCGTCGAGAGCGGGAAGCTCAAGCCCGCCTCGGCGGCGACGAAGGCGATGGCGGAGAAGAACTACTCGCCGGACTGGTTGAAGTACTCCACCATCAACGGCCAGTTCTACGGCGCTCCGCTGGGCTCGAACGTCAAGTCCTTCGTGTGGTACTCGCCGAAGACCTTCAAGGAGAAGGGCTACACCGTCCCGACCACCTGGGACGAGCTGATCGCCCTCAGCGACAAGATCGCGGCCACCGGGCAGAAGCCGTGGTGCGTCGGTATCGAGTCCGGCGACGCCACCGGCTGGCCGGCCACCGACTGGATCGAAGACCTCATGCTGCGTACGCAGACACCCGAGGTCTACGACCAGTGGACCACGCACGGCATCCCGTTCAACGACCCGAAGGTCACCGAGGCGGTCGACAAGGCCGGCGCCATCCTCAAGAACGAGAAGTACGTCAACGGTGGCTTCGGCGGGGTGAAGAGCATCTCCACCACCTCGTTCATGGAGGGCGGCCTGCCCATCACCCAGGGCAAGTGCGCCATGCACCGGCAGGCGTCGTTCTACGCCAACCAGTGGCCGGAAGGCACCAAGGTGGCCGAGGACGGCGACGTCTTCGCCTTCTACTTCCCGGTCATCGACGCCTCCAAGGGCAGGCCGGTCCTGGGTGGTGGCGAGTTCGTCGCCGCCTTCGCCGACCGTCCCGAGGTCCAGGCGGTGCAGACCTTCCTCGCCTCGTCCGACTACGCCAACGGTCGCGCGAAGCTGGGCAACTGGGTCTCGGCCAACAAGGGCCTGGACATCAACAACGTGGCGAACCCGATCGACAAGCTGTCCGTACAGATCCTGCAGGACCCGAAGACCGTCTTCCGGTTCGACGGCTCCGACCTGATGCCGGCCGCCGTCGGCGCGGGCACCTTCTGGAAGGGCATGATCGACTGGATCAACGGCAAGGACACCGCGAGCACGCTCGCGTTCATCGAAAACTCCTGGCCGAAGTGACCCCATCGGTGGTCCGACCCGAACGGTCGGGTCGGACCACCACCCGGTTCCGGTAACAACCCCATAGGGAGAGCGGATGGACCTTGAGTTCGCCGACATAGCCCCGAAGCTCATGATGTTGCTGTACGGCCTGGTCGCCTTCGTCGTCGTGGTCGGCGGTCTGCTGGTGCTGCTCGACGTGGTGCCCTCCTGGTTCGCCCGCCGCCGCGAGGCACGGCTTGTCGCGGTCGCCACCGCCGGGGGTGGTGTGGCAGTACGTCGGCCCAGGTCGCGGGAGGGCGTCCTCGGGCTCTTCTTCCTCCTCCCGACGCTGCTGTTGTTGGCCATCGGGCTGGTCGTCCCGGCCATCCGAACCACGCTGCTGTCCTTCATGGACAAGAACAGCCAGAACTGGGTCGGCCTGGACAACTACACCTGGATGTTCTCGCAGGACGAGATCGTCAAGGTGCTGACCAACACCCTCGTCTGGGTGGTCCTGGTGCCGGTGGTCGCCACCGCGGTCGGGCTGATCTACGCCGTGATGGTGGACAAGGCCCGGTTCGAAGCGGCCGCCAAGTCACTGATCTTCATGCCGATGGCCATCTCGTTCGTCGGCGCCGGCATCATCTGGAAGTTCGTCTACGCGTACCGCTCCGAGGAGCAGGAGCAGATCGGCCTGCTCAACCAGATCGTCGTCGCCCTCGGCGGCACGCCCCAGCAGTGGTTGCTCAACCCCCCGCTCAACACGCTGCTGTTGATCGTCGTGATGGTCTGGATCCAGGCCGGCTTCGCCATGGTCGTGCTCTCGGCGGCGATCAAGGCGATTCCCGCCGACATCGTCGAGGCCGCCCGGCTCGACGGGGTGACCCCGTGGCAGATGTTCTGGAAGGTCACCCTGCCGAGCATCCGGCCCGCGCTGATCGTCGTCGTGGTCACCATCTCGATCGCCACGCTCAAGGTGTTCGACATCGTCCGGACGATGACCAACGGCAACTACGAGACCGGTGTGGTCGCGAACCAGATGTACGACCAGGCATTCCGATTCGGGGAGACCGGCCAGGGATCGGCGCTGGCGGTGTTCCTCTTCGTGCTGGTGATCCCGATCGTGATCTACCAGATCCGCAACCTGCGCCAGCAGCGGGAGATATGAGATGACGACCACCACGCCCCCGCTCACCGCTGCGGGCACCACCAGCGACCAGCCGAAGACCGTCGCCGGCCGGGTACGCAAGCGGCTCAACACCCGTACCGCCACGTTGGTCTCGATCGTCATCGCGGTGGTCTGGACCGTCCCGACCTTCGGCCTGTTCGTCTCTTCGCTCCGGCCCGAGGAACAGATCAAGACCAGCGGCTGGTGGACGTTCTTCAGCGACCCGCAGATCACCCTGGACAACTACCAGGAGGTGCTCTTCGGCCAGTCGTCGTCCGGCCAACTCGCCAACTACTTCATCAACTCGCTGGTCATCACCATCCCGTCGGTGCTGTTCCCGCTGGCCCTCGCCACCCTCGCGGCGTACGCGCTGGCCTGGATCAACTTCCGGGGACGCGACTGGATCTACATCGGCATCTTCGCCCTCCAGATCGTGCCGTTGCAGATGGCCCTGGTCCCGCTCCTGCGGTTCTTCTCCACCGGCGTGACCGTCAACGGCGTGACCCTGATGCCCGCCTGGCAACTGGAGGACGAGCAGAAGTTCATCCAGGTCTGGTTCGCGCACACCTGCTTCGCGTTGCCGCTGGCCATCTTCCTGCTGCACAACTTCGTCTCCCAGTTGCCCAGGGAGCTGATGGAGGCGGCCCGGGTGGACGGTGCCAGCCACCCGAAGATCTTCCGGACGATCGTGCTCCCGCTGATCACCCCGGCACTCGCCGCGTTCGGCATCTTCCAGTTCCTCTGGGTCTGGAACGACCTGCTGGTCGCGCTGATCTTCGCGGGCGGTGGCACCGAGACGGCACCACTGACCGTACGACTGGCCGAAATGGCCGGTACGCGAGGCAACGAGTGGCAGCGGTTGACCGCTGGGGCATTCATCTCGATCCTCGTACCGTTGATCGTGTTCCTGTCCCTACAGCGATACTTCGTGCGCGGCCTGCTCGCGGGCAGCGTCAAGGGATAACTTCTCGTCACGCGCCGATGGCGGTGGCGGCACGGACCAAGCGGAGCGAGTAACACTGTGACCAGGATCGACGATGTCGCTCGCCTCGCCGGGGTCTCCACCGCCACCGTCTCCCGGGCGCTACGCGGGCTACCGACCGTATCCGCATCCACCCGGGACCGGGTGCTGCTGGCCGCCGCCGAACTCGGCTACACCGTGTCTCCCAGCGCATCCCGGCTGGCCGGTGGAAGGACCGGAACCATCGGCGTGGTGGTGCCCTGGATCACCCGGTGGTTCTTCAGCACGGTGGTCGAGGCCGCCGAGAGCACCCTGCACCTGGCCGGCTACGACCTGCTGCTCTACACCCTCGGTGGCCGGGAGCATGTCCGAAAGCGACTGTTCCGTACCGCCGACCTGCACAAGCGGGTGGATGCGGTGATGCTGGTCGCGACGAACGTACAGGCTGCCGACTTCGCGACCATCACCCGCCGTGCCATACCCGGGGTGACGGTCAGCTCCGGCACGGTGGTGCCGGGTTGGCCGGGCATCCGCATCGACGACGTGGCCGCCGCCCGTACGGCGGTCGCCCACCTGTTGTCCCTCGGACACCGCCGCGTCGCGCACATCTCCGGGTCCCCCACGGCCGAACTGACCCACACCGCACACGTCGACCGACGACAGGGCTACCGCCAGGAACTCCTGGCCGCCGGCGTCACCCCCGACCCCCGGCTCGACGTCAACGACGAGTTCACCATCAGCGGAGGCACCCGGGCCACCGAGGAACTGCTGCGCCGGGGCAACATCCCCACCGCCATCTTCGCCGCCTGCGACGAGATGGCGATGGGGGCGATGAGCGCACTACGCCTGGCCGGTCTGCGGGTCCCGCAGGACGTCAGCGTGATCGGCATCGACGACCACGCCCTCGCCGCCGTCGTCGGGCTCACCACGGTCGCCCAACCCGCCGCCGAACAGGGCCGGCTGGCCGCCACCGTACTGCTCGACCAACTCTGCGGCCAATCGGACGAATCCCTGTTCACCGCACCGCTGATCCTGCCGACCCGGCTGGTCGTACGGGAATCGACCGGCCCGCCACGGGGGAAGTTGGAACCTGACCGGCTGACGACGACAGAAGCGGGATGAGCATGCACGAGACGAACCCCCCGGCACCAACTCCCCCGACCACGTCGAGCAGATGGTGGGAGGACGCTGTCATCTACCAGGTCTATCCCCGCTCGTTCGCCGACGCCAACGGCGACGGCATCGGCGACCTGCCCGGCATCACCGCCCGACTCGACCACCTCGTCGAACTGGGCGTCGACGCCGTCTGGCTGTCGCCGTTCTACCCCTCACCGCAGGCCGACGCCGGCTACGACGTAGCCGACTACCGGGACGTTGACCCGATCTTCGGGCGGTTGACCGACGCCGACAGGCTCCTCACCGAGGCCCGGTCGCGCGGGCTCCGGGTCATCGTCGACCTGGTACCCAACCACACCTCGGCCGAGCACCGGTGGTTCCGTGCGGCGCTGGCCAGCGCCCCCGGCAGCGTCGCGCGACAGCGCTACATATTCCGCGACGGCCGGGGGCCCGGGGGCGACGAGCCACCGAACGGGTGGCAGAGCGTCTTCGGCGGCAACGCGTGGACCCGGATCACCGAGCCCGACGGCCGACCGGGACAGTGGTACCTGCACCTGTTCGACGCTGGACAGCCCGACCTGAACTGGGACCACCCCGAGGTACGTGCCGAGTTCCTGGACATCCTCCGGTTCTGGCTCGACCGGGGCGTCGACGGTTTCCGGGTGGATGTCGCCCACGGGCTGGTGAAGCAGGCCGACCTGGCCGACTGGCACTACCCGCAGGAACCCCTCTCCGGTGAGGGGGTCGAAGGCCAACGACCACCCATGTGGGACCAGGACGGGGTGCACGAGATCTACCGGGACTGGCGGCGGCTCCTGGACAGCTACCCGGACGACCGGATCCTCGTCGCCGAGGCCTGGGTCCAACCTGCCGAGCGACTGGCCGCGTACGTCCGCCCGGACGAGATGCACCAGGCGTTCAACTTCGAGTACCTGGAGGCGGCCTGGACCGCCCCCGCCCAGTACGCGGTGATCACCCGTTCGCTGGCCGCCACCGACGCCGTCGGCGCGCCGACCACCTGGGTCCTGTCCAACCACGACGTGCTGCGGCACGCCTCCCGCCTCGGGCTGCCGATCGGCCAGCCCCGGCCCAACGGCATCGGAATCGGCGACCCGCAGCCGGACGCCGCACTCGGGTTGCGTCGGGCCCGGGCGGCCACCCTGCTGATGCTCGCCCTGCCCGGCTCGGCCTACCTCTACCAGGGTGAGGAGCTGGGCCTGCCCGAACACATGGCCCTGCCCGACGAGGTGCGACAGGACCCGACCTGGTTCCGCAGTGGCGGCACGATGCGGGGTCGTGACGGCTGCCGGGTGCCGATCCCGTGGCAGGCGGACGCGCCGTCGTACGGCTTCGGCCCCGCCGACGCCAGTTGGCTGCCCCAGCCCGCGAGCTGGGCCGAGTACGCCGTGGACCGGCAGCGTGGGGTGCCCGGCTCGACGTACGAGACGTACCGCACGGCGCTGCGGCTACGCCGCGAACTGGCGCTCGGTGCCGGGACGCTGCGCTGGCTGGAGAGCCCCGACGAGGTGCTCGCGTTCCGCAACGGCAGGTTGCGGGTGTTGACCAACTTCGGGGACGCCCCGGTCCCGCTGCCCGAGGGCGCGGAGCTGCTGCATGCCAGCGCCCCGCTCGACACGGACGGCAGCGTACCTACCGACGTCACGGTCTGGCTGCTCGGCTGAGCTGTCAGGAAGGGTCCCTTCCCATCGCTTCCTACGTGGGAAGGGTCCCTTCCTGACGGGTGGCGGTGGCCCGATCGGCCAACAGCTCGTGCACGTCCTCGATGTCACGCGGGGAGGAACGTGAAGCCAGCCAGTACATGATGCCGGTCGGCACGAAGAAGAGCTGGAACACGGCCAGCCCGACCGCAAAGTTCAGCGGTGGCGGGAACGCCCCGCGCAGCCCCTGGAACACCGCGCCGACCAGACCGTTGCCCGTGGCCCGACCGACCCCGTTCACCAGGTTGCCGAGGCTGTAGACGGTGCCCCGGTGCTCGGGCGGGTTGACGTCGGCGATCAGCGCGAACCAGTTCGGCGAATTGGCCGAGGTCAACGCAAGCGCCAGGATGGCTGTCAGCAGGCTGAGCCCGACGGTCGGCTCGGTGAACACGCTACCGAGCACCGCGCTGATGATCGTGCCCGCGCCGGCTCCGTCCGGCACGTCGATGCGGATCGGCACGAAGAACAACACCACATAGAACGGTACGGCCGCGAGGATACCGACCGCCGCGACCAGCGCCCGCCCCCGGGGCGTACGGCGTTGTAGCGCGTCACCGACGAGCCCGCCGACGATGGACAGTGCCCCACCGAGTTGGAACAGGGTGGCGAAGACACTGCCCACCACGATCGCCGTGGCGGTGGAGTAGCCCTGGTCCTCGGCCCGCTGCTGGAACAGCACGGGCAGCCAGACCAGCGACCCGAAGGCCGCCTGTGCGGGCAGCCCCTGGAGGACGAGCCAGACGTTCGTCCGCCGGCCGAGGATCCTGGGCAGGTCACGTCGACTGATCCGATGGTCGTAGTCCGCTCCGGCGGCCAGCACCGCAGCGAGTTCAGGCTCGCTCTGGCCGCGGCGTACGTCGTACGTGAACAGGTAGGCGATCGTGGCGACGATTCCGGTGACGCTCAGCAGCAGAAACGGGCGACGCCAGTCGGCCGCGCCGAGCACACCGCCGAGCAGGGTGCCGGCCAGGGTGCCGATCCCCTGGGACAGTCCCCAGAAGCTCATCACCAGACCCCGACGACGGGGTGAGATCAGGTCGGTGACCACCGAGAATCCGACCGAGCCGACCGCTCCGAGGCCGATGGCGGCCAGCACCTGCGCGCCGAAGAACGTCAGGTAGTTGCCGGCGAGAGCGCTGCCGGCCGTGCCGGCCGCCCAGAGCACCGTACCGATCATGAGCAGTGGTTTTCGGTTGGTGCGATCACCGACGTACGCCCAGCCCACCGCCGCCACCGCGCTGACCAGGAAGCTGACTGCGGTGACCAGCCCGATCACGGATTCGCCCACCCCGAGCGCCCCGCTGATCGGCTGGTACAGCGGCGGGACCAGGCCGATGGCCACGTTGTCCAGTGAGGCGAGCACGACGAAGACCACCACGCTGTAGACGCGGTGCACGGCCGCTCCGCCGCCCTGGGCACCCCGACCATCCGGGGTCACCCTTCTGCCACTCTCGGTCATCCTCGATACCCAACCATGTCGGGCACTGAACCAGGGCCAGATAACGACCAGGTGACGGGCGATGCCAGAGCCTGTGGCCAACGGCAAGCACCAACGCTGTTCGGAACGGAAACGCGATGTCCAATTTGCGCCAGACGTACGACTGACAGCTGACCATGCTGCTTGTCATGAGCAAAGTTCTTGATGGCAAGGTCGCACTGGTGACGGGCGGTGCCCGGGGAATCGGTGCGGCGGTGGCGTTGCGGCTGGCCCAGGATGGGGCCGATGTCGCGTTCACCTATCGGCGTCGGGCCGACCAGGCTGCCGAGGTGGTCGAGCGGATCAAGGCGGTCGGCCGCCGGGCGATGGCGGTCCAGGCGGACAACGCCGACGCCGACGGCCTCACCGCCGTCGTTGACCGGGTCGCCGAGGAGTTCGGTCGGCTCGACATCCTGGTCAACAACGCAGGCGCCTTCATCGTGGCACCAATCGAGGAACTCGGTCTGGAGCAGTTCGACTACACGATGGCGGTCAACGTGCGGGCGCCGTTCGTCGCCTCGAAGGCGGCGGTCCGGCACATGACCGACGGCGGGCGGATCATCAGCATCGGCAGCAACGTGGCCGAGCATGTCGCGTTCCCGGGATTCGCCGCGTACTCGACAAGCAAGACCGCCCTGATCGGGCTCACCAAGGGGCTCGGTCGTGAGCTGGGCCCGCGAGGCATCACCGTCAACATCGTCAACCCGGGTCCGACCGACACGGACGCGAATCCGGCCGACGGTCCCACCGCCGAGACGATCAAGGGCTTCACTGCCCTCGGTCGGTACGCGGAGCCGGCGGACATCGCCGCTGCGGTCGCCTTCCTCGCTGGCGAGCAGGGCCGGTACGTGACCGGCGCGTCGATCAACGTGGACGGGGGCTTCAACATCTAGGCGTCGTCGCGCCTCACACTGTTGCCGGGACGTGCCCCTTGTCATACGCAAAGCAACGACAAGGGGCACTTCCTTACCCCTCAGACGGTGAGGCGGTCCACGGTCAGGTCACGGACCTCGGCGTACCGCTCGCGAACGGCCGGGACGGGCGACGCGTCGTACTCGGATGCCTCACCGATGGTCCACGACGGTGGCAGCACACCACCGAGGGCGACCCAGGCGGCCTGGCGAGCTGCCCCATCCGCGACGTACTCCCCGGGCGGGGGCACCCGGACGGGACAACCGAAGACCTCCGGGGCGATCCGCCGGACCGCCTCGGACCGCGCACCCCCGCCCACCAGGATCACCCGGTCGACCGTGGCCCCCTGCGCGACCAGCGCGTCCAGCCCGTCGGCGAGGGCGCAGAGCAGCCCTTCGACCGCGGCCCGGGCCAGGTGGGCGGGACTCGCCGTCCGCAGGGTCAGGCCGTGCACCGCACCGGTGGCCAGTGGCCGGTTGGGGGTGCGCTCCCCTTCGAGGTACGGCACGACGACCAGTCCGTCGGCACCGGCCGGCGCAGCCAACGCCAGCCGGGCGAGTTCGTCGAGATCCACCCCGAGCATCCTCGCGGTGGCGTCGAGCACCCGGGCAGCGTTGAGCGTGCAGACCAACGGCAGGAACCGCCCGGTCGCATCGGCGAAACCAGCCACCGCGCCGGACGCGTCCGCCGCCGGGGTGTCCGCGACGCTGGACACGGTGCCCGACGTACCGATGGAGACGACCACGTCGCCCGGAACCGCGCCGACGCCCAGCGCAGCAGCGGCATTGTCGCCGGTGCCCGGCCCGATCACCGCACCGTTGGGCAACTCTCCCGCACGGTCGTTCGGACCGAGCACCACCGGCACGGCGAGTCGCCGACCGAAGGCGTGTTCGAGCAGGTCGTAGCGGTACTCACCGCTGCCCGGGGACCAGTAGCCGGTGCCGCTGGCATCCCCCCGGTCGGTACGCAACGTCCCGATGTCACTCGTCCCGATGTCGCTCGCCCTGACGTCCCCTGTCCCGACGTCACCGGTTCCGCTCAGTCGCCAGGTCAGCCAGTCGTGCGGCAGGCAGACGGCGGCAACCCGGGCGGCGTTGTCCGGCTCGTGTCGGGCCAGCCAGCGCAGCTTGGTGATGGTGAAGGAGGCCAGCGGAACGCTGCCCACCGCGTCGGCCCAGGCCCGGGCCCCGGTCTGCCCGCCGCCCAACTCCTCGACCAGGTCGGTCGCCGCCTGGGCGGAGCGGGTGTCGTTCCAGAGCAGGGCCGGGCGTACGACCGTACCGGCACTGTCGAGGCAGACCATGCCATGCTGTTGGCCGGCGATCGATACGGCGGCCACGTCCGCCAGCCCGCCGGCCCGGGCGATCGCCTCCTGGAGCGCCTGCCACCAGGCACGGGGGTCGACCTCCGTGCCGTCAGGATGGGCGGCCCGCCCGGTCCGGACCAGCTTCCCGGTGTCCGCATCGCGGATCACGACCTTGCACGACTGGGTCGACGAGTCGACTCCGGCGACGAGTGGCATCTGCGTCCTCCACAGGTTCGGGCGGATCGGGCGGGATCACGGGGGGCGGGTTGGTCAGCGGGCGTTGAGCAGATGTTCGACGGCGAGTTGGTTGAGCCGTACGAAGCCGAAGCCACGGGCGGCTGTCGCGTCGACGTCGAACTCCTCGAAGGCACCGCGGTCGGCCAACAGGTCGGCGTAGCTCTCGCCGGGAGCGAGGGTCGGGGTGGCGAGATCGGGCACCTTGCTGGCGGCAAGCGCCTCGTGCACCTCCGGATCGGCGCGGAACGCGGCAGCCCGCTCCCTGAGCAGCAAATAGGTACGCATGTTCGCAGCCGCCGAAGCCCAGACGCCGTCGAAGTCCTCGGTCCGGGACGGCTTGTAGTCGAAGTGGCGTGGCCCGTCGTAGGCTCGACCACCGCCCGGTGCGCCATGTTCGAGCAGGTCGACCAGGGCGAACGCGTTGAGCAGGTCACCGTGGCCGAAGACCAGGTCCTGGTCGTACTTGATGCCCCGCTGACCGTTCAGGTCGATGTGGAACAGCTTGCCCTGCCACAACGCCTGGGCGATGCCGTGGGTGAAGTTGAGCCCGGCCATCTGTTCATGACCGACCTCGGGATTTACGCCCACCAGATCGGCGTGCTCCAGGGTGTCGATGAAGGCGATGGCATGCCCGATGGTGGGCAACAGGATGTCGCCGCGCGGCTCGTTGGGCTTGGGTTCGAGGGCGAACCTCAGGTCGTAGCCCCGGTCCAGGACGTACCGGGTGAGCAGGTTGAGCGCCTCACGGTACCGGTCCAGCGCGGCCCGTACGTCCTTGGCCAGGTCGTACTCCGCCCCTTCCCGACCACCCCACAGCACGAAGGTTCGGGCACCCAACTCTGCCGCGAGGTCGATGTTGCGCAGCACCTTGCGCAGGGCGTAGCGGCGTACGTCCCGGTCGTTGCTGGTGAAGCCGCCGTCCTTGAACACCGGGTGGGTGAACAGATTGGTGGTGACCATCGGTACGACCAGCCCGGTCTCGTCGAGGGCCTTGCGGAACGACCCGATGTGGCGATCGCGGGTCGGGGCGTCCGCACCGAACGGGATCAGGTCGTCATCGTGGAAGGTGATGCCGTACGCGCCCAGCTCAGCAAGCTTGTGCACTGCCTCGACCGGGTCCAACGCCGGCCTGGTCGCGTCGCCGAACGGGTCACGGGCCGGCCAACCCACCGTCCAGAGGCCGAACGAGAACCTGTCCGCAGGGGTGGGTCCGACTGTCATGCCGCCTCCTCGATACACGTACCGATGCTTCGCATCAGCTTCCATGAATCGAGCGGGCCAGTCGAGGCCGGAGCGGGATGTACCGCCGCAACTCAGGTTGCGTTGCCGACGCAGACGGCCGCACCGATCGGTACGGATGCCCGATGCTCAGTAGGCGCCCCGGCTGTTGATGACCGCGCCGAACGTCTTCCACAGGATGGTCAGGTCAGCGGCGAGGGACCAGTTCTCCACGTAGTAGAGGTCCAGCCGGATGCCGTCCTCCCAGCTGAGGTCGGATCGGCCGCTGACCTGCCACAGCCCGGTCATCCCCGGTTTCACCAGCAGCCGGCGGGCGACGTCGCCGTCGTAGTGGGCCACCTCGGTGGGCAACGGTGGACGCGGACCGACCAGGCTCATGTGTCCGAACAGGACATTGGCCAGTTGGGGCAGCTCGTCGAGCGACCACTTGCGCAGGAACCGACCGACCCGGGTGACCCGGGGGTCGGCGCGCATCTTGAACATCAGACCGTCGGTCTCGTTCCTCGTGGAGAGTTCCTTGAGCAGCGCATCCGCGTTGACCACCATCGTGCGGAACTTGTAGACGCCGAACTCGTTGCCACCCATGCCGACCCGCGTCTGCCGGAAGATCACCGGCCCCCGACTGTCAATCTTGATCGCCAGTGCGATCAGGGCCAGCAACGGAAGCGCCAGGGTGAGTACCCCGAGCGCCAGGGCCCGGTCGACGAAGCCCTTGACGAGCTTCCGGGCCCCCCGGAACTCGGGCGCCTCCACATGGATCAGTGGCAGCCCGGCCACCGGACGGGTGTGGATGCGGGGACCGGCGACATCGGTCAGCGCCGGAGCCAGCACCAGGTCGACTCCGGTGCCCTCCAACTGCCAGCCGAGCCGGCGCAACCGGGCTGCGGTCAGTTCACCGGAGGCCGCCACCGCGACGGTGTCGACCCTGCTGGTCGAGATGGCGTCGACGATCCCACGGAATGAGCCGACCACTGGTACGTCACCCAGGCGTTGCGGCACCGGCGCCAGTAACGCGTCCGGGATGCAGGCACCCACCACCTGGTAACCGGCGTACGGCTCCCGGCGCAGCGTGTGCACCAGTTCCAGCACGTGCGCCGTGTCCCCGACCACGAGCACCCGCCGGGACCAACCCGCGCCTTTCGACCGGGACCGGTGCAGATGCTTGCGGGCCGCGAACCGGGCGACCACCAGACCGACCGTGCCGACCGCCAGCGAGATGCCCAGAAAGCCCCGGGACACACCGACGTCAGCGATGTAGCCGGTGATCGCTATCGCCCCGGCCAACCGCAGGCTGGCCGACGTGACTCGGCGATATTCGTCGATGCCGTAACCGAGCACCCGGTCGTCGTAGCAACGCAGTGCCTTGAGGGAGAGCATCCAGGCCGCCACCAGGGCGGGGGCGACCACGACGTACGGGATGTCCGACCCTCGTGGCTCGTCGCCACCGAACCGGGTGAAGTAGCCGACCAGCACCGTGAGCAGGAGAATCGTGGCATCGAGAATCACGATCGTACGAATGTAGGCCCGCTGCCGCAGCCGTAGCGCCGCATCAGGCGCCCCTGGCAAGGAGTCCAGGGGCGTGGTCGCGGAGGTCAGCATTGTCGCCGTCGGCACCAGCCCTCCCAGTTCGCTAAGGGCGCACCCAGAATCAACCGCCGGTCCCCGTTACGGGGCCGGCGGTGCCGGGCACCACGACATCTTCACCCACCAGAATCGCTACACAGAGCTTTCGACAGATTACTGTCACTTACTTGGAAAGCGGGGTAGCGGTTGTCCGCGTGGCGACCTTCGGCAGCCGATTACGAAGTCGGGTTGGCGACAGTTGAGATCAACCACGGTATGGGGTGCCGGTGATGCCGACCGAAAGCCACCGCCCGGATCCCGAAGCCACCGCCCGAGTCCCGAAGCCACCGCCCGGATCCCGAAGCCACCGTCCAGATCCCGGAGCTACGTCCAGATCCCGGAGCTACGTCCAGATCCCGAAGCTACGTCCAGATCCCGAAGCTACGTCCAGATCCCGGAGCTGGTGCCCGGATCAGCGTGGTGTGGCGGGACGTAGCGAGATGGCCCGGAGGAAGATGTCGTCGATCTTCGCCGGATCCTCGGTGACGAAGACTCCACCGCCGGTGACCTTGGTGATGCCCTCCAGTTCGGCGCGGCTGACGTCACCACCGATGCCGATGATGACCACCTGGATCGGCCGCTCCGGATCGGCCAGCCGCTTCAACTCGGCCAGCAGCTTCTGCTGGGTGATGCCGTCGGTGTCCTCGTTGCGTCCGTCGGTGAGCAGCACCACCGAGTTGACCCGGCCCCGCTCCCAACCGTCCTGGACCGCCCGATAGGCAGCCAGCACGGTGTCGTAGAGTCCGGTGCCGCCGTTCTCCTTCGGGGTGATGCCGCGGAGCGCATCGACGAGACGACCGCGCTGGCTGCTCAACGGACCGATCGGCACCAGTTCCCGGTAGTCACGGTCACCCACCAACTCCGTCGAGAAGGTCCACAGACCGAGGGACCACGAGTCGTCGAAGAGTGCCAGGCCACGGCCGGCCGCCGCCACGGTCACCTGCTGACGGGTGGCGTTCCCGGCGGTGGGCACCCGTTCCCGCATGGAGCCGGAGACGTCAATGACGGCCAGCATCCGACCCGGCTGGGTGACGGCCGTCCAGGTGGACAGGGCGCGGTCGACCGCCGCGGAGGTGGACCCGGAGTCGGCGGCGCTGCCGGGAGCGGCGGGAGCCGTACCGGTCGGGTCAGGGGTGGCACCGGCCATGCTGGGGACCGCCGTCCCGACGGAACTCGGCGCACCCGATGGCGATCGGAATCCCTGGCCCGGTGTTCCGTCCGGCGCGCGCAGTCCCCGCTCGGCCAGCGACCCACGGAAGCCGCCACCGGCGAGCACCGAGTAGAGACCCTCGGCAGCAGCGATCTTCGCCGGTTGGCCGCCGGGCATCACCGCGTACGGGTAGTCCAGCGCCATCGGCTCCGGCCTGAGGTAGAGGGCGGCGAGTGGAACCGGTGGCTGGGTCGCGTTGTGCTCGATGATCTTCTGTTCGGACATCGCGGCGGCACTGATCGCGGCGGCGAGGGCCGCCGGGTCGGCCGAGCGGGGGAATCTCGCCAACAGGTCCTGCCGATGCTCCGACCGGCCGGCGGCCAGCGTCCGCAGGACAGCGGTGGTGGCCGCCTGCCCGCCGGCCGGATCCGGCTTGACCGCTCCCCCCAACGCCAACAGCCCGGCGAGACTGGCTGCGTCCCGGCCGGGGTCGACGGTGCCGGGCCGCAGCCCACTCCCGGAGGTGATCTGCCGGAGCAGGTCGGACCAGCTGAGTTGCCTGCCGGGCCAGCCCATCCGGACGGCCACCGGTTCCGGCACCGCCACCACCACCGGACTACTGGCGACGGATCCACCGTTGGTGGGCGTGAAACCGGACGCGCCAGCGGTACGCAGGCGCTGCAACCAGGTCGAGGAGTCCGGCAGCCAGACATCCGGAATCGGGGAGGCGCTGTTGGCCTGGTCGACGCTGGTCAGGGACACCCCGTGCTGGGCGGCCACCTTCCCGGCCACCTCGACCGGATCGGCGGCGACCACGTCGACGGCGACGCAGGTGCCGTTGACCGCCGCCCCATCGGCTACCCACCCGTCGGCGGCGGCGCGTACGGCCGGCGCGATCTCGGTGGCGGCGGCGACGTTCAGCCGGATCTCACCGGAACACGGCTGCGGAGAGAGCTGCCGGTAGCCGAGCCAGCCTCCTACGCCGGCGACGACTACCAGCGCCGTCACCACAGCGACGGCGCCTGCTCCCCGAATTCTTCTCGGCATACGGTGGCGGCCTGACACGAAACCATCTTGCGTACCTGGTCAAGGCGTTGACGCGACTCTCACCAGAATGTTACGCAGCGGTAACCTTACTACCTGGAAACATAGCTCAGCGCATTCATTTGATTACAGAACGCCTGCGCATTTAGCCTTTCGTTTCTTTCCGCGCCAATCACGCAAACCGGATGAATGTCGGAATTCGTTTCCGGATCATGGCCGACAACGCATACCGCGCCAACTGCCGAACACGTTCTCGGTTACCCGGCGTTCTCGGTGACCCGGCGCATTTCGGTGACCCGGCGCGTTCTCGGTTACCCGGCGATCTCAGCTACCCGATACCGCCAGCACGCAGGTCGGGCTCGACACGCTGACCGGCTCCCCCACCCGGTCCGGCACTCCGGTCACCGGATCGACCGCGAACACCCCGACCGCATGCGCCCGCTCATCAGCGACGTAGAGATGTGAACCGATCAGGGCGAAGTGTCGGGGCCACTGGCCACCGGTGTCCACCTCGGCGACCAGGCGGGGCAGTTCGTCGTCCAACGCGAAGACGGCCACGGTGCCCACACCCCGGTTCGCGACGTACAGGAACCGGCCGTCGGGGCGTACCGCGACCTCGGACGGATGGACCGGACCGGTACGTTCGGTGGCCGCGACCCGACCCCGCTCGTGCAGGGTGCCACCGACGTCGAGGCCGTACGTGATCACCGTTCCGTCCAGTTCGCCGACGACGAAGCAGCGCAGCCCGTCCGGGTGGCGGGCGAGATGCCGGGGACCGCAACCGGGGTCGGTACGGACCGGAGGCAGTTGCGGCAGCAGCCGACCCGCGGCCCGGTCGAGGTCGTACCGGTAGAGCGAGTCGGTGCCCAGGTCCACCGCCAGCAGCGCGCCACCGAGCGGATCCGGCGAGACCATGTGGGCGTGCGCCCGCTCCTGTCGGTCCGGATCAGCACCATGTCCCTCGTGCGTCACCAGATCCGTGTAGTCGCTCGGGACGCCGGCCCCGTCCAACGGCAGCAGGCCGACACTGCCGCTGCCGTAGTTCGCCACGAACAGGTACCCACCATCCGGTGCCACCGACAGGTGGCAGGGGTCCGCCCCACCGGTCGACCAGACACCGAGTCCGCGCAATCCACCGTCCGGTGCCACCGCCCAGGCGCTGGCCGTACCGTCGGCGAGTTCGTTGACCGCGTACAGCACCGGCAGACTCGGATGCCGGGCCAGGAACGAGGGCGACGGCGTGGCCGCGACCGTCCCGAGCACCTCGAGTGCGCCGCTGGCCGGATCGCGACGGGCCGCGACGACACCCTGCCCCTGCCCGCCGCTCTCCCCGGTGTAACAGCCGAGGTAGACGAGCCCACCGTCACCAGCCATCCGATGCTCCCCCAGCCTCCCGACACCACCTCGGCCCACGCTCGATCCAATCAGACGGTACGGCCGGGCGCGCGGTACCCGGCTGGAAGAGGTCCTTCGAGCCGGAAGGTGACCCCGCCCAGCCGGCGTACGGCGATGATCAGGCGACCGGCACCGGCTGGCCCCGGCGTTGCGCGACGAGTTCGACCAACGCGATGAGCAGGGTCTTGCCCGAGTGGCGGCTACGCGCGTCGCAGAGCAGGATCGGCACGTCCGGATCGAGATCGAGGGCCGTACGCACCGACTCGGTGGTGAACCGCTGCGCCCCGTCGAAACAGTTGACCCCGACGACGAACGGAATGCCCCGCTGCTCGAAGTAGTCGACGGACGGGAAACAGTCGGCCAGTCGACGGGTGTCGGCCAGTACCACCGCACCCAGCGCACCGAAGGCCAGCTCGTCCCAGAGGAACCAGAACCGGTCCTGCCCCGGGGTACCGAACAGGTAGACCTGGAGGTCCTCGTTGATGGTGATCCGGCCGAAGTCCATGGCCACGGTGGTGGTGGTCTTCTCCTCCACCCCGGCCAGATCGTCGGTGCCGATGCTGGCGTTGGTCAGCACCTCCTCGGTCTGCAACGGCCGGATCTCGCTGACCGCACCCACCAGCGTGGTCTTGCCGGCTCCGAAGCCGCCGGCAATCAGGATCTTCAGAGCGAGCGGGATCCGCTGCCCGGATCCGTTCCGGTCAGAGCGCACGGAGACCATTGACCACCGCCTTGAGAATGTTGTCATCGGGGAACTGGCGCGATGCCGGTGGCTCATGTGTCTCGATGAGCCCGGCGGAGAGCAGGTCACCGAGCAGCACCCGCACCACTCCCAGCGCCAGATCGACCTGGGCGGACAGTTCGGCGACGGAGAGTGGCTCCTGAGCCAGCTCGATGATCTTTCGGTGCTCCGGCTGTAGCTGCCGGTGGAGGTGCTGGTCGATTCCACCCGGCGTGGTCGCCACCACGAACGCCACCAGGTCGAATCCGCCGGCGGCCGGACGCACCCGGCCGCCGGTCATCGTGTACGGCCGAACCACCGGTCCAGCCTCGTCGTCGAGCCAGTCATGGTGGGGTACGGGCGGCTCAGCCCGCATCAGACGCCTCCCCAGGTGTTCGGGTCGGCGCGGACATGATCTGTCCCACCCGGGTGACCAGCATCGCCATCTCGTACGCGATCAGCCCGATGTCGGAGTCGGCGTCGCTCAGTACCGCCAGACAGGCACCCTGACCAGCGGCGGTGACGAAGAGATAGGCCGACTCCATCTCCACGACGGTCTGCCGGACCGCACCGGCCGAGAAGTGCCGGCTCGCCCCTTTGGCCAGGCTCTGGAAGCCTGCGGCCATTGCGGACAGATGCTCGGCATCCTCCTGACTCAACTCCCGTGATGCGCCCATCAACAGGCCGTCCGCCGAGAGCACCACGGCTTGCCGCGCGGTCGGCACGCGTTCCACGAGATCGTCGAGTAGCCAGTCGAGATTCGCGGCCGGCCTCGTCGTGTGCACCACTACGCGTCCCTTCCAGATTCACTAGATCCCAGGTCGGCGACCGGGGAGACATCGGGGGCGGTGAGCGCCGCCGGACCGCCCGGGGCAGCCGGTGGGGCAGGCAGCGCAGACGCAGCCGGCGGGACAGCCGCCGCCGTAGGCGCATCCGGCCAACCAGCGTCCTGCCGGCCCCGCACCGTACCCGATTGGAGCGCCGACATCATCGCCCGGACCTCCGCCGGAGACCTGGGCGGTGGGTCGATAATGGACGGTTCACCGCTGTTCGGGCCGGACCGGGCACTTCCTAGCGCAGGCGTACGCAGTTGGGGCGCGAGGCTGCCCTGCCGAACCCGACGGGGCAGTCCGTCCGTACTCAGTTCGGGCACCGGGCGGGCGACCCCACCTGACCCCCGGTGTCCCGCGGTCGACGACGACCCGATGGTCGGCTGCTCGACGGTGACGGCGGTCAGCTCGGAACCGGCCGATGGAACTGGTTTCAGCTGTGTGGTGCGCCCCGTGCCGGGTGGCCGCCGGAACGGAAGTGTTCCGGGCGGTGCCTCGGAAACGGCCGGTCGGGGGGTGTGCCGGTTCGGCAGGAGGGCCGTCCGCCCGTTCGCTTCACCGGCAGCGCCGACCTCGGCCAACCGGCCACCGGAATCCGGTGTGCCGCCGGTCAGGCTCGCCGGCCGCCCGGCCGGTACGGGGAGGGGCGACTCCGAGGTCACCAGGTCGCCCGGGACCAGCGCCACCGCGGTGATCCCGCCGTACGGCGACGGGCGCAGCCGCACCCGTACGCCGTGTCGGGTGCCGAGTTGCGCCACCACGAACAGGCCCAGCCGGGCACTGTTCGAGGGGTCGAACTCGGGCGGGTCGGCCAGCCGCCGGTTGGCGTCCTCGATGGCCTCGGGGGTCATGCCCAGGCCACGGTCGACGATCTCGATCGCGTAGCCGTTCGCCACGACCTGCCCGCTGACCTGTACCCGGGTGTCCGGTGGCGAGAACGCGGTCGCGTTCTCGATCAGTTCGGCGAGTACGTGGATGACGTCGCCCACGGCCCGGCCGAGGACGGCGGCCGGCGGTACGGAGACGATGTCGACCCGGGCGTAGTCCTCGACCTCGGAGATCGCGCCCCGGATCACGTCGATCATCGAGACCGGGTTACGCCACCCGCGCCCGGGCGCTGCCCCGGCGAGGATGACGAGGTCCTCGGCGTGGCGACGCATCCGGGTGGCGAGGTGGTCGACCCGGAACAGGGCCTCCAACTCCTCGGGCTTCTCGGCCCGCCGTTCCATCTTGTCCAGCAACGCCAGTTGCCGGTGGAGCAGGGCCTGGCTACGCCGGGCGATGTTGAGGAAGACCTCGTTGAGGCCCCGACGTAGCGCCGCCTCGTCGACCGCGGACCGTACCGCGGTGTGGTGCACCTCGCTGAACGCGTGACCGACCTGGCCGATCTCGTCGCCGCCGTACTCCATCGGCGGGGTCTCCCGGGCGACGTCGACCTCCTCGCCCCGACGTAGCCGACCGACGATCGCCGGTAGCCGTTCCCCGGCCATGTCGAGGGCGGTGGCTCGCAGGGAGGTCAGTCGGCGGACCAGCGACCGGCCGATCCGCAACGCGATGGCCAGGGAGACGATGATCGCCACCAGGCCGAGGACACTGGCCAGACCGAGCCGGACGAGGATGCCGGTCGCCAGTGACATGGTGCGTTCGGTGAGGACCTCCCCGGCCGCTGTCTCGAAGCCGCGCAGTTGTTCCTGGACCGCGTCGTAGCTGCGCCGCCAGTTACTGGCGGTTACCGGCGGCGCGGCACCGGTCCGGCCCCGGGCCACAAGTTCGTCGTGTATCCCCCGCATCCGGCTGAACGCCTCGCCTTCCGTCAGCCGCTGGTAGGCGGTCCGGTCGGCGTCGGAGAGTTCGGCCACGGCGGCGGCGTACAGCAGCCGCTGGCTGCCGACGGCCTGGACGAGTTGAACGTGCTCGCCCTCGGCGAACCTCCCGGCGGTGTACACCCCGGCCAGCAGCGCATCGGTCTGGCTGAACAGTTCCCGGGCCTGGATGAGCGAGATGAGTGCCCGGGCCTGCCGGTTGGCCGCCTCGTCCGGCAGGGCGGCCATCCCGGTGAACACTCGGAAGATCGAGTCGATCATGGAGGTGTAGAGCCCCTGCGCGCCGCTGCGGTCCATCTCCCGCTTGTCCACGAAGCCCCGACCGACGGAGAGCGCCTCCAGGGCGGTGAACGTCTGGTTCAGGCGGTCCCGGACGAGATCGTCGATGCTGTCCTGGATGTCGTCGACGGTGGCCCGGCGACGCAGTTGAGCGACCGCATCGTCGGTACGTCTGCGCTGATCAGCCAGGGCCCCCGAATCGCCCGGGCCGGCCAGGTAGATCGCGGTGAGCCGCCGTTCCTGCTGCAACTCGGCGATCACGGCCTCCCCCGGCACCCCCACCTCGGCCAGCAGCGTACGGGTGTTGAGCAGGCTCAGCGCCGGCCCGACGGTCAACGTGGTGGCGAAGATCCACAGTGTCAGCAGCGCGGCGATGGGCACGGTGACCAGCGCGATGATCTTTGACCGGATCGGCCAGTTGCGGGTATTCATCGGACCTCGCCGGAAGGATTGGCGGCAGTGACACCGAGCCGGGACGGCCCCGCTGGCTCGCGACCAAGGTCTCGAGACACGGGCGTACGCCCCCGGCAGGATACGTAATCATGGGCGTAAGCACTACCGGAGTCCCGAGGTCGGTAAGCCTACGGACCACTTGGAAGGGCGATATCCGGCATCCGGCATACCGATTTCCGCCAACCGTCACCCGGGGCATCCACCAACCGACACACCGGTATCCGGCAACCGGCCAACCCGTGATCACCCCAGCGGCTTACCAGGGTCGACAGCGATCGGTCCACTGTGCACGACCGGCCACCAGACGTGGTGGCCGTGGATGGTCCGGAACCAACCGGTCGACGCCGGCTGTCCGAACAGGAGGCGGCCGTCCCACGGGGGTCCCGTCTTCGCCGTAACCCGACCCGTCGACCGGCACCCCGCCGCTGACCTGCGGCTCGCCCATCGCCTCCGACGGACAGCCGCATTCGTGGCAGACCATGACAGCAGTCCCGAAAAGTGACTTCGACTCCTCCAACCGGCAGCGGGGCGGCTTCCCGGGCACTCACGGCACCGCGCGGCACGACATCGGGGAATCAGCACTGATTGCCCTGGTTTCGCCCTCCATCCGGGCGGCGGAACGGGAAAGTGGGCGGGAACTGGATTGGCGATCAGGGCTGAGCGGGAATACCTGAAGACGAAGGAGGAGACATGTCGCCTACCGAGATAGTCATCATCGTTCTCGTCGTCCTCGTCATCGCGGCCGTCGCGTTCGTCGTCTGGGCAGCTGCCCGTCGCAACGCCCTGCGTTCCCGGTTCGGCCCCGAGTACGACCGGCTCGTCACCGAACGGCAGAGCCGGACAACCGCCGAACACGAGCTGCGCGAGCGTGAACGCCGGCATGCCGAACTCACTCTCACTCCCCTGTCGGAGGAGTCCCGCCACCGATACGCGACAGCCTGGGAGAAGCTCCAGACCCGCTTCATCGACTCACCTGCCGAAGCGGTCGGCACCGCCGACGAACTGGTCACCCGCCTGATCGCCGAGCGTGGCTACCCGACCGGGGACTATTCGGAACAACTCGCACAGCTCTCGGTCGAGCATGCCCGCACCCTGGCCCACTACCGCGAGGCACACGAGATCCACCTGCGCAACAAGCGCGGCGAGGCCAGCACGGAAGAGCTGCGCCAGGCCGTGGTGCACTACCGGACCCTCATCGCCGACCTGCTCGGTGAAGATCCGGTACACCACCCGACCCGGACCAGCGAAGCAAGTCCTGGCACCCCCCAGGACGCCATCAGTCGGTGAGGAGAAACCTGATGCCTGACCAGAACCGGAAGAACGACCGTACCCGTACCAGTGTCGACGAACTCGACCAGATCGCCGCCGACCCGGAGCGGAACCAGTTCCACGAGCCCGCCCCGCAACCCAGCTCCTTCGGCGCGACAACCGTCGGTGGAGCGGTCGCCGCATCGGCGATGGCCGGCGGTGCGGGCGCTGTCCAGCGCCAGGACCAGAACAAGGACATGATCGCCAAGGGCGACGGCCTGACCGGCGGCAGCGTCAGCGGCGACCACGACGACGTGGACTGGCTGGACCAGCAGACCGATGCGCTGCTCGGTGGTGAGACCGGCCTCGAATTCCAGAACCGGTGGCGCGACATCCAGCTTCGCTTCGTCGACGACCCCCGCGACGCCGCCGAACAATCCCAGCGTCTGGTGGAGGAGGTCATCGACTCACTGACCGACTCGCTCGCCGCCCGTAAGCGTGAGTTGGCCCAGTCACCGGCGGGCGACGAGGCCGACACCGAGGAACTGCGGATGACGGTCCGTCGCCACCGCGAACTACTGGACCAGTTGCTCAATCTCTGACCTCCGGTTCGACCACCTGTCGACCAGGCGACTCCGACTCGCGGCGGCCGGGGCGGCCGGGGCCATTGAGGCAGTCGGGAACGGTAGGGCAGCCGGGGCGGTTGAGGCAGCCGGGCCCGGTAGGGCGGCTGGAGCAGCTGGGGCGGCGATCCGGCCGTAGCCCGGCATGGAGCCGGCAATCGCGGGTAGCCGACCGGGCAGGAGCAGGCGGACAGGAGGGCAGCAGGCATGACTCAGCGCGATCCGTACCTGGACCGGCCGTTGGAGGAGACCCCGGAGGTCGCAGCAGCGGTCGAGGACGAGACGGCTGTGCCCCAGTTCCTCACCGGCGGGGGCGATGGTCCCGACGCGCCCGCCTTCGAGCAGCCCGGCGACGTACCGGGCGAGTTTCCCCCGACCAACGAGCTGATCGGCAACCCGCCGGGCCGGGGTGGGGACGAAACGGGTCGTGCCGACCGTACCGGGGCAGAGCAACCCTGGGATCCGGAGGACCTCGCCATGGCGCAGGGCCAGGATCCCACCCCGGGCAACGTCGAGCGAGCCCGACGTGAGCTGGAACAGGACGGGCCGGCCGCCATCGAGAAGACCGTTCCGTGACAGACGAATGTCCCTGGTCCGACTGAGTCGGACCAGGGACACTCACCGCGGATCAGCCCGCTGGCGCTGGATCGGGCCTACCCGGCGCACCGCTCACAACGGCGGGTACGCGTTGCGCATCAGCTCCTGGAACTGGGCGGAGAACCAGTGACCGGAGAGCGGGGCGTCACCCAGCGCACCACTCATGTTGTTGTTGTTCCGGGGGTTGCCGGTGTAGGTCGGGTCGCACATCCGGTCGAAGCCCTTACCCTCGTTGTTCGGGATCTCCCGGCTGGCACCGTCCGACTCGCCCGGGGGCTTGATCCAGACGTAGGCGTCGATGCCCGGGGCGGGTTCGGCACGGGGCCGCTCACCGATACCGGCACCGCTCTGGTTGCACCAGTTGCCCAGGTGGATCCGCCGGTCGAGGCGACCACCGTCAACGAAGGTGTTCACGTTGGTCAGCGGACCGGGACCGGATGGCCGCGCGGCACCGCCCCACCCGTTACGCCCGGTGTCGATGAGCATGCCGACGTTCGGGTTGAAGCCGGCCGAGATCAGCCGCTGCCGGAAGGCCTGGGCGAACGACAGTTCGTCCACGTAGCGGTTCCAGTCGACCCAGTTGGACTGCCGCACCGAGGTACCGCCCACCGTGCTGTCGATGGTGTAGTACGACTCCTTGAGGATGCCGTAGTTGGCCGTGTTGGCGATGAAGCCGTGGACATTGTCGACGGTGCTGCCGGAGGCCCGCGCTGCCTCGGCGAACAGCGTCGCGGAGGCACCGAAGTTGTCGTCCCAGCCGATCCAGCCGTGGTGTCCGGCGTCGATGTAGTTGTACGTGTTCGGCAGGGCGCCCAACTTGGCCAAGGCGTAACCGACGCCGTTGACGTAGTTGCCGTTGGCCTTCATCGTGTCGCACATCGGAGTGGCGGTCGGCCGGGGCGTGACGTTCGTAACCAGGTTCGGCAACGAGTCGATCTCGATGATGTTGATTATCCGCAGGCTACGGTACTTCGGGTCGCCCATGATCGCGGCGATCGGGTCGATGTACTCCGTCTTGTACCGGGGCAGCTCGGTCGGACCCAGTTCACCGTTGGAGGCCAGCGCCGCGCAGTCCCGGCCCGGCAGGTTGTAGATGACGAACTGGATGTAGCCAGCTCCCTGAGCCAGCGCGGTGTCCAGGTGGGCCCGCAGACCCATACCGCCGTTGACCCCGTTGATCGCGGCGATCCGGTCCAGCCACACGCCGGTCGGGTTGTTCGAGATCCGGCTACCGCCGGGCTCGGCGTCCGCCTTGGCCTTCCACTCCGGGTTCACGTAGCCACGAGCGTCCACGTACGGGTTGTCCACCCGACTGCCGGGCGGCGGGGTCGTCGGCGGTGGCGTCGTGGGAGGCGCGCTCGTCGGTGGTGTCGTCGGCGTGGTTCCGCCGTTGCACGACACTCCGTTGACGGTGAAGGAGGTCGGTGCGGGGTTGCTGTTGGACCACGTTCCGTTGAAGCCGATGCTGGTGGATGCACCGGTGGCCAGGGACCCGTTGTACGAGAGGTTCTGGCCGGTCACCTGGCTGCCACTCTGGCTCCATGTGGCCGACCAGCCCTGCTGCACCCGTTGACCGCTGTCCGGGAAGGTGAATCCGAGGGTCCATCCGTTGATCGGATCCCCCAGGTTCTTGATCGTGATATTGGCGGTGAAGCCACCGGGCCACTGGTTGGTCGAATAGGCCACATCGCACTGGGTCGCGGCGTAGGCCATGTTGACCGGACCAGCGACGAGACCGGCAGCCACCAGTGCGCTCGCTCCTGCCAGGGCGGCTGCCTTTCGCCGGCCGGGCCATCTACTCCATGAATTCATGCCACTGTCTCCTTGGGCCAGCCGGGTCCGCTCTTCAGTGGAGCCGGCATGACGGCCTCGCGAGGTCGACTCGTACGTCGTCCCCAGCCGCCTGGGAAAACTGCGATGCCCGACCCGGACGGGCGCAAGAGGATGTTCTGTCGGCCATAGTCGATGGCCGCTGTCGGACGCCGCCCCGGAGACCGGGGTGCCCTCGGCATCGACTGTGCGTGGTGGCTCTGCCAGTGCCCAGATTCTTACATGGGAGCGCTTCCACCACAACCATCCATCGACGAGTCGCGACTGAGACAACTCCCCGATTCGGGCGAAACCAGACTTGGAATCACCATTCAGACGCGCGTACACCTTTTCGCCGGTTAGTGGCTCAGTGACCGTTTTCCGTGCCGGACGAGCCGGACATCAGGGCCGAACACACACCGCTGGCCGAAGAGGCAAGCGAACCGGAGTAGAAGCGCAAAGCGGCTTCCGGTGATCACAGGCATCGCAAGGCATCTCATTGCCCCGACCCCGGCCAGCGACGCTGATCGCCAGCGTCACACTCCCGAGCCCTTCATAGCTCCGATAGCACACCTAACCCGCTTGTCCCGTGCCTTTCACCTACTTAACGCATTAATCCGATGAAACCTCGCGAAAGCGATAGCCTCGGACATAGCTCGGCTGCCGTCGAGCAAAGGGCAACAGGGGAAGGAGTGACGAAAGTCATGGCTAAGAAGTTCCTCGGCAAGATGGTCGCTGGCGCCGCGCTCGGTGGTGCCTCCTTGCTCGTCTGCGCGCCCGGAATGGCGCTGGCAGACAGCGGCTCCCACGGTGCGGACGGGAACGGCAACAGCGGTCACATCTACACAAAGCCCCACTGGGCGAAGCCCGGGGAAGAGGTGGCCATCACTGAGATCTGCAAGGCACCTCAGGACCAGGCCTGGGTGTGGTCGAAGGTCACGGGCAAGGTCAAGCTGAAGCCCAAACACCATGACGACAAGGGATCTCGAGAAAACGGCGGCTACGGGGACGAGTCCCGCGAAGAGCGTTCCGAGAGCCGCGAGCACGAGAAGTCGTACAAGGAAAACAGCGAGTACGACGAGTACAAGAAGTACAAGGAGAAGTCGGACCGGGAGGGAAGCCGGTCGGGCAACGAGAATTCTGCCGAAGGTAACAACCGGTCCGAGGAACGGACCGAGGCCGGCAAGAAGGACGAGCACGGCAATAAAGATGAGCAAGGTAAGAAGGACGAGCACGGCAACAAAGACGAGCAGGGCAAGAAGGACGAGAACGGCAAGAAGCACGAGAACGGCGAGCAGTCGGCCGAGGGCAGCCGGGACGACAAGAAGCGCGAGAACGGCGAGCGGGCCGCTGAAGGCAGCCGGGACGAAAAGAAGGGCGAGAACGGCAAGAAAGACGAGCACGGTAAGAAGGACGAGCACGGCAACAAAGACGAGCACGACAAGAAGGAATGGGACAGCAAGAAAGACGAGAACGGCGAAGAGGACGGTTACAAGTACTTCGCCAGTGTCGAGATTCCGTGGGACGCTCAGCCGGGTACCTACGAGCTGAAGGGCTCGTGCGGCGACGGCAAGCTGACGATCGTACCCCGCGGTTGGGTCGAGGGCGGTGACGGCGGTGCCGGCGGCATGGACACCGGCCTCGCTGCAGGCGGTGCCAGCATGCTGGGTGCCGCAGCTCTCGGTGGAATCGTTCTGCTGCGTCGGCGTCGGGCTGATGGAACTCTGGCCTAAGGCGATGACGAGTGGAGCCGGCGGCCGTCACGAAGCGTGGCGCGCCGCCGGCGCCGCCGTCGTCGCCATCCTGGCCCTGGTCGGTGCGGGTTTCATCGGTGCCGCGCTGAACGAAGCACCACCGTTGCAGCCACCACAGCCGATCGCCGAGGCCGGACCAGCAGATCTTGATTCGACCGACCTGAATTCGACCGACAACAGGCGGGCAGTGGGGGACGGATCCGATGGCTCATCGGATATGTCGGATGATCTGCATTCCGCCGATTCAGTTGGAATGACGCGATCCGAGCCGACCGACATCACGATCCCGAGGATCGGCGTCGCCGCGAAGATCATGACCCTGGGCGTGAACCCGGACGGGACCGTGCAGGTACCACCGCTGGATCAGGCGCAACTCGCCGGCTGGTACCAGCCCGGACCGAGTCCGGGCGAGATCGGTAACTCCGTGATCGTCGGGCACGTGGACTCCGCGGCAATCGGACCCGCGGTGTTCTTCCATCTCGGGTCACTGCGCGCCGGGGACATCATCCAGATAACCCGCAAGGATCAGAGCGTCGTCAAGTTCGCCGTGGACAGCGTCAAGTCGTACCCGAAGGTCGGGTTCCCCACCGAGCTTGTCTACGGTCCGACCAACAAGGTCGGCCTTCGGGTGGTGACCTGCGGTGGTCAGTTCGACGAGGAGAACCGCAGCTACGTGAACAACATCATCGTATTCGCCACCCTCATCGACTGAGGCCGCACCGGCCGGGGGCGGGTCGTCACCTGCTCACGAAACGTGGAACGAGCCTGGGCCAAACCAATCTGGTAGGCCCAGGCTCGTCCAGTCGATCGAACGGATCAACCCAGCGGATCAGCTCGCTGCCGAGGTCCGCACCAGGGTACGGATCTGACGCAGCAGCACCGACAGCGCGGCCAGATCGGCCCGCGACTCGTCGAACTCGCCCATCGCCTTACGCGCCCGGCTGACCGACGTCACGTTCGTCTGCTCCCACTCCTGCACCCGGTCCGCCGGCGACGCGGAGTCCGCCGTCGAACCGAGCACCTCAGCGGTGAGCGCCGCCAGTGCCGCGTACAGGTCGTAGCGCAGGGCCATCCGGGCCAGCGTCTGCCAGCGGTCCTCCCGAGGCAGCAGCGAGATCTTCGACAGCAACGAGTCGACCCGGAACCGGTCGGAGAGCACGAAGTAGATCGAGGCAACCTCGCCCACGTCGCGGCCCGTCTGGATGGCCGTCTCCACCACGTCGAGCAGCCCGAAGCTGTACATCAGCCGGGTCGCCTGCTCGGCCAACTCCCTCGGCAGCCCGCGACCGATGAACCGGTCGATGTGCGCCGTCAGCGACTGCCGCTCGCTGCCGTAGAAGAGGTTCTCCAGGTCGGGCAGCAACCGGGACACCCCTTCCCGGAGCCGACCCAGCTCACCCGGCACGTCCAGCGGCGAGCGCCGGTTGGTGACCAGCCAACGTACGGCACGGTCGAGCAGGCGACGGGTGTCCAGGTAGACACCGGTCTGCACCTCCGTCGACACCTTGTTGTCCAGGGCCTCGATGGCCGCCCAGATGTCGCCGAGCCGGAACAGGTCGCGGACCACGACGTAGGCGCGGATCACATCCGCCGCCGTGGCGGCCGTCTCCTCCACCACCCGGTAGATGAAGGAGATGCCTCCTCGGTTGATCACCTCGTTGACCAGAACGGTGGTGACGATGTCCCGGCGCAGTCGGTGACTGGCCATCCGGTCGGCGTACCGTTCCCGCATCTGGGTCGGGAAGTAGTTGGCCAGTACCTCGGCCGTCCACTCCTCATCGGCCAGGCCGTCCTCGAGGATCTCCTTCTCCAGGGCGATCTTCGTGTACGCCAGCAGTACCGCGAACTCCGGCGCGGTCAACCCGGTCTCGGTACGGGCGGCCAACTCCTCGTCCGAGGCCAGCGCCTCCAGTTCCCGGTTGAGCTGACCGGTGCGCTCCAGGTCGCAGATCATCCGGCGGTGCACCGGCAGCAGCGATGCGGCCTGTGCCTGCGCGTTACCGATCGCCCGCGCCTGGTCGTAGTTGTCCCGCAGCACCAGCTCGGCGACCTCGTCGGTCATCTCCGCCAGCAGCGCGTCCCGCTCCGGTCCGGTCAACTCGCCGTCGGCCACCACCGCGCCGAGCAGGATCTTGATGTTGACCTCGTGGTCGGAGCAGTCCACCCCGGCGGCGTTGTCGATGAAGTCGGTGTTGATCCGGCCGCCCGCCACGGCGTACTCGATCCGCCCGACCTGGGTGAAGCCCAGGTTGCCGCCCTCGCCGACCACCTTCGTCCGCAGATCCTTGCCGTTGATCCGGATCGCGTCGTTGGACTTGTCCCCGACCTCGGCGTTGGACTCGGTCGACGCCTTGACGTACGTACCGATGCCGCCGTTCCAGAACAGGTCCACCGGTGCGGTCAGGATCGCCTTCATCAGCTCCTGCGGCGACATCTGCTCGACGTCCGACTCGAGGCCGAGCACGTCCCGGACCTGGGGCGAGATCGGAATCGACTTGGCGGTACGCGGGAAGACGCCACCGCCCTCGGAGATCAGCTTCTCGTCGTAGTCGGCCCACGACGAGCGCTCCATCTCGAACAGCCGCTTGCGCTCGGCGTAGGACGACGCGGCGTCGGGCGACGGGTCCAGGAAGATGTGCCGGTGGTCGAAGGCGGCCACCAACCGGATGTGCTCGGAGAGCAGCATTCCGTTACCGAACACGTCACCGGACATGTCCCCGACCCCGACCACGGTGAAGTCCTGGGTCTGGGTGTCGATGCCCATGTCCCGGAAGTGGCGCTTGACCGACTCCCAGGCACCCCGGGCGGTGATGCCCATCTTCTTGTGGTCGTAGCCGGCCGAACCACCGGAGGCGAACGCGTCGCCCAGCCAGAAGTTGTACGACGTGGAGATCGCGTTGGCGATGTCGGAGAAGCTGGCGGTGCCCTTGTCCGCCGCGACCACCAGGTACGGGTCGTCACCGTCGTGGCGGACCACCTCGTGCGGCGGCACGATCTCGCCACCCACGATGTTGTCGGTCACGTCGAGCAGCCCCGAGATGAACCCCTGGTAGCAGGCCACCGCCTCGTCCCGGTCGCCCGGCTTCTGCTTGAGCACGAAGCCACCCTTGGCGCCGACCGGCACGATGACGGAGTTCTTCACCATCTGTGCCTTGACCAGGCCGAGCACCTCGGTCCGGAAGTCCTCACGCCGGTCGGACCAGCGCAGACCACCCCGGGCCACCGGGCCGTACCGCAGGTGCACGCCCTCGAAGCGCGGCGAGTAGACGAAGATCTCGAACTTCGGGCGGGGTGCCGGCAGGTCCGGGATCGCCTGCGGGTCCAGCTTGAAGGCCACGTACGGCTTGGGCCGCCCGTCGGTACGCCGCTGGTAGAAGCTGGTCCGCAGGGTGGCCTGGATCAGCGTCAGGTACGACCGCAGGATCCGGTCCTGGTCCAGGCTGGCCACCTCGTCGAGTTCCCGCCCGATCGAGCCGACCAGTTCCTTGCTCCGCAGGCTCCGCTCCTCGGTGCTGATCTCCAGCAGCGGGGAGAACCGGACCTCGAAGAGTTCCACCAGCAACGCGGCCAGGTTCGGGTAGGCGATGAAGGTCGACTCCATGTACTCCTGGGAGAAGACCGTGCCCGCCTGCCGCAGGTACTTCGCGTACGCCCGCAGCACCACCACCTGCCGCCAGGTCAGCCCGGCCCGCAGCACCAGCTCGTTGAAGCCGTCGATCTCCGCCTCGCCCCGCCAGGTGGCGGAGAAGGCGTTCTCGACGTGCGGCCGGACCTCGACGAGTTCCCGCGCACCCTCCGGCAGTTCCAGCCCGAAGTCGTACAGGTAGATCTGGCCGTCGATGCGCTCCACCTCGTACGGGTGCTCGTCGACCACCCGGACACCGAGGGAGTGCAGCACCGGCAGCACGGCGGAGAGCACCATCGGCTCGCCGTACCGGTAGACCTTGAACCGGACGTCCATCTCCTCCGGCTGTTCCGGGGCGGCCCAGCCCGACGGCCGGGGCCGGTGCTTGCGGAACATGTGCATCTCAAGCTGGCCGGGCTCTTCGAGCAGCTCCAGCTTGGCGAGGTCCTTCATCGCCTCGTACGGCGTGTGCCCGTCCTTGTAGCCCTCCGGGAACGCGTCGGCGTACCGGGTGAACAGGTGCTTGGCCTGCTCGTCGCCGAGCTTGCGCTCCAGTACGAGACGGTAGTCGTCGTCCCACAGCCGGGTCGCGTCGGCGAGCTTCTCGGCCAGCACGTCGGCGTCCACCTCACCGGGCGGGTTGCTCGGGTCGGTACGGACGATGAAGTGCACCCGGGCGAGCATGGACTCGGTGACCCGGGTCGTGTAGTCGACGCCGACACCGTTCAGCTCGCGTAGCAGGATCTCCTGCATGCGCAGCCGGTTCTGCGTGGTGAACCGGTCGCGGGGCAGGTAGATGAGGCAGGACATAAACCGTCCGTAGCCGTCGCGACGCAGGAACAGCCGCAGCTGGCGGCGACCCGCCATCCGCAGTACGCCGATGACCGCGTGGTAGAGGTCGTCCGTCTTGATCTGGAACAGTTCGTCGCGGGGGTAGGTCTCCAGGATCTGGAGCAGGTCCTTGCCGGAGTGGCTGCGCGGGCTGAGCCCGGAGCGTTCGAGCACCTCGGCGACCTTGCGCCGGACCACCGGCAGTTCCCGCACGCTGGTGCGGTAGGCCGCAGTCGAGAACAGGCCCAGGAAGCGCCGCTCGCCGACCACCTCGCCGGCCTCGTTGAAGATCTTGAAGCCGATGTAGTCCAGGTAGGCGGACCGGTGCACGGTCGCCCGGGAGTTCGCCTTGGTGATGATCAGCAGGCGCTTCTCCAGCACCTTGTGGTACGCCTCCGGCGTCATCGACGACAGCGTCCTCGGCTGGGTCGAGTCCTGTCGCAGGATGCCCAGACCGCTGCCGAGCACCGCCTCCAGTGCCTTGTCCGAGCCGTCGCCGTCGGCCGGCTGACCGGTTTCGACCAGCTTGTACTCGCGGTAGCCGAGGAAGGTGAAGTGCTCGTGCGCCAGCCAGCGCAGCAGCTCGACCGAGTCGGTGATGTCCTTCTCCGGCACCGGCGGACGGGCGTCGGAGGTACGGGCGGCAGCCAGCTCGTCGGCCAGCGCCAGGGCGCGCTGCCGCATCTTGGGCCAGTCCTCCACCGCCTCCCGGACATCGGTGAGGACGCGTTGCAGTTCGGCGCGGAGCCGGTCCCGGACCGCCGGGTCGCGAACCGGGTCGATCTCGATGTGCATCCAGCTTTCGACGAGGTCCCCGTCGATCGCGTCGTCCGGCTCGACGTCGGCCGCGACCTCGATCAGCTTGCCCAGCGGCTCCCGGCGCACCACGACCAGCGGGTGCACCAGCAGGTGGACATCGAGGTGCTGGGCGGTGAGCAGCGCGGTCACCGAGTCGACCAGGAACGGCATGTCGTCGGTGACGATCTCGATGACCGAGTGCTGCTGGTCCTCGACCGGCTCGCCGATACGCAGTTTGAGCTCACCCGGCACCCGCTGCTGGGCCAGATCCCGGTGGTCCTGCGCCGCGGCCAGCATCTCCTCGGCGGTGAAGCCGATGAGTTCCTCGTCGGGCGCGAATCGCCAGAACCGGTCGACCAGCGTGGCGGCGTCGTGATCGTCGCCGGCCAGTGCCACGGCCTGCGCTACCAGCCGCTCGGCATTGGGTACTGGTTCATCGAGATCGGAGTCGTCCACGTCGTCGGTCAGTGCCTCGTTCGGCAGCGCCGGATCGTAGAGCGTGTCTACGCTGACTCCGGTGAATCCTGTGACGCCGGTGTCGATCGTGACGCCGACACCATCACCGTCACTATCGGCCACGGTGTCGAAGCTGTCGTCCCGGCTGGTCGTAACCTGCCGGAGATCGGGACCCGGTTTGATCGCCGGACGCCGGTCCATCGGTGCCACTCCCCTCGACCCACCACGTTGTGAGTCAGTCTTCGCCCAGCCTATGTGCTAGCTGTTCACAGATTTGTCGGCGAATCGCCAACTGGATATCCGGACCCGGACTCCTTACTACCCGTCGTGGACACGGAGCAGACGTAGCGCTGCTTACCCAGGCTCATGACGTCATCACGCCAACGGGGGAACCTGTTTTCGCAGCCCGTACACGATCTTGTTCCGGTCGCACGGGGCCGACCATACCCCGCAGCGAAACCGCCCCCGTACCACCGTCGGGCCGTCCCGCACGGTTCGGCAACGGAAGGTAACCGAGCGGTACGCCGCCGTACCCGCCCCCGACGACCGGGGCGACCCGGGGATCGCCGTCGAATCCGACGCTCCCGGGCTGGTTGCCAGCACGTTGGCTGGCCACGGCCTCTGGATCCGTCACGCAGAGCACACGATCGGCCGCCACGGAGCGCAACGCCTCAAGGAACCAACAAGTCTTTGCCCAACAACTTGACAGGCACGATCCGACCCTGCCCCCATCCGGTCGGCCGGTCGCCGGAATCATCGACACAGCCATGATCGAGCAGGTCAGAGGGCTACTACGGACCGCCGGGCGCGGGCGGCCGACGCTCGACACGGCCCCGTCGGGCCACAGTGACGAAGGACACAGTAGCAACTCGGTAACACTCCCGACGGCGGCCGGTTGAGCCGCCCTTCCCACAGCGGAAAGTAACCTCCGTGGGGCGGCCGGCCACCCCGGCCGGCCACGCTCCGCGCGTCCGGGGGATCGGCGGATGGGCCGTACCGGGTCGAATTGATCAGCTTTCCGGTGCGGCGATCAGCCTTCGAGCGCGGCGATTCCCGGCTCGGTCCGCGCGGTGGTCGCGGGCTGCTCGTCCGGCTCGGCCGCGCCGGTCGCCTCCGGTGGGCCGTCCGGATCGGACCGCTCGGCGGTCGGGCCGACCGCCCGT
>NZ_JBHTMP010000016.1:0-131282 GCF_042679305.1 Micromonospora sonneratiae
GTGCGGTTGAGGGGGTGATCGAGCATCCGTCGAAGGTGTTGGGTCGTGGGGTGAAGTTGCCGTTGTTCTTCCGGTTCTTCGATTTCGATTTTGGCGATTTCTTGTGGGATGCGTTCGCGAAGATTCCGGATTTGGTGGCTTCGTTGCGGGGGCAGGACGGGGCGCTGGATGATTCGAAGGATTCGTTGAAGGGCTCTTCGGACGGGTCGTGGGGTTTCGACGATGACGGTGCTGGGGACGGGCTGCCGCAGTACGTGGAGAAGTCCGAGGATGATCCGGCGTCGAACTTGCCGAAGTATTCGTCCACTGATTCTGATTCGAACGGGTCGAACGGTTCGTCTGCTAGTTCAGGCTCGAACGGGTCGGTAAGTTCTTCTTCGAATTCAGACTCGAACAGTTCTTCTTCGAGTTCTTCTTCGTCGGGTCAGAATGGTTCTTCTTCGGGGGCGGCTTTTGGTTCGGGGTCGGGTGAGGCGTGGCAGCAGTTGTCGTCGGGTGATGGGTTGTGGGGGTCGGGGGATGGTGTGCAGGCGCGGCAGGAGTTGTTCGACGAGTTGCGTGTGCAGGAGTTGGGTGGGTTCAAGGAGATTCTGTTGCCTGGGTCGTTGGGCGCGGATGTGGTGGTGCCGGATGGGGTGATTCCGGCGGCGAAGGTGGAGGCGGGGTGGTCGGCTCAGGTGGGGCGGCATTTTGATGAGGTGTTTGGTCCGTTGCGTGATGGTGGTGTGTCGCAGGCGGATGTGGCGGGGATGCAGCAGCGGTGGTCGGAGTTTGTGCGGGATGTGCGGCAGGTTGCGGGGTTGGGTGGGGTGTCGCCGTGGGCGGGGTTGTTGTTCACGCATGTGATGACCGGTCGTGAGGTGGACGAGGCTGTTGATGCGTGGTTGGCGCAGCATCCGAGTGTGGTGGTGTCGAAGACCGATCGGTTGGTGGTGCGGGACACGGTGGTGGCGCAGGTGCGGGCTGACTTGTTGGCCCGTCTGGCGGCGGGGTCGGGGCAGGTGTCGTACGACCAGGTCATCGACGCGATGCAGGCGGCCAGACAGGCGGACGGGATCCGGGAACGGGTCCACGAGAAGCTGGCCAAACTTGCCACCACCAGCACGACCACGGACGAGACCACCACCACGACCACGGACGAGACCATCACGGATACGTCCGCCGTCACCTCGGTGACGGCAAGTGTGAATGTGGTCAGCTCACCGGTCCTGGTGGATGTTTCCGACACGACGACGGTGGATTTGTCGAATCTGGACGCTGCCACATCGTCGAAGCAGGCGGCCACGACCACGGTGACCACGTCTGGTCTGTTCCAGGCCCGGGCGGTCCAGGTGAGCTCACCGTCTACGGTGTCGGCCTCTTCCGCGATGATTCCGCCGGTCTCACCACCGCAGATGTTCTCGTCTGGTGGGTCGTCGCCGGTGGTGGATGTGGTCGGGGTGCCGATTCCGGCGGGTTGGTATCTGCCCGGGCCGGACGACAGTGCACAGATGCTGGCCAACGCTCTGGCGTTGCCGCGCTACCAGTCGAACAGTGATGGCACAGAGTGGTTGACCATCGCCGCCCATGGTGACCCGACCACCGGTGGGATCCGGGTCAACGACCGAGTCCTGGACGCCGACGGGTTCGCTACCTGGATCAAGAGCCAGCCGGGCTGGAACGCCCGACCGCTGGTACTGACCATCTGCGGCGCCGCTGTTCCCGGCCCGAACGGCACGGACTCGTTCGCGGCACAGGTACGCGACGAGTTGGGTGTCGAGGTCATCGCCGCGAACGGGGACGTGTGGACCGCCCCGAACGGGATCGCCTACACCGGCACGATCAGTATCGACGCCAACGGCTACCCGACAATGGACTTCACCGGCACACACGCATGGCAATACTTCCCCGCCACCGCCAAGACGAGCCCGCTACCCAAGCACGCCGACCTCGCTACCGCGATGGCAAGCACCGAGACCACCGGCACCACCACCACCGGACAACCCGCCCCCAGATCCACCAACCCGTTCTACCGACCCAACCCAACCTGGACCCAATGGGCAGGCAGCAGTGGTACGCCCGCCGACCTTTATGCGGTGGATCCTGACGGCCTTTGCATGGTGTATGCCGCGATCATGGCAAGACCGGATTTGGTGGCTGCTGCCCTGCGAGATGCCTACCCGGGTGGCGCGGCGAACCGTCCGGCCACCCTTCAACAGAGTCTGAATCTGCTGGACAGGTGGACGACGCACGGTCCACCGGCGAGATTCTCCACAGCTGACGTGGCCGATGTGGCCCACACCGTGATTGGCCTGGTCGAGCAGCGTCTGGAGAGCAACCAGATCCCGCGAGAGGCCTTGAACCGAGCGGCGTGGCAGATGCGGGCCTTCCGTCCCGAACTGACCCGCGCGTTGGGGTCTCCCGCCCCGGACAGCCTTGAAACTGACATCTCCGATGCTGAATTTGCCCTGCTCCTGGCTGCCGTGCCCAGGTGGCGGACCAACTGGTACGGGGTGGCGGGCGAAGGATTCGGTCATCTGCTGGGTGGTGCACTGGGAGTACGGTTCCAGGCCAGTCCGTGGACTGCCGACGGCTGGGGGACGTCCTACACACGGGACTTCGGAGTCGACACAGATCGCACGATTCAACTCTATTACCGGGCAGATCACTATGATGCGGTCAGATGGCAGCCACCGCAGCTGCCGCCACTTCCGTCGCTGACTGACAGCCAACTGGCCAGTACGTCTGCGAACGATGATGCGCTCAGCTCGGAAGCGCCAGCTGTTCCGAGTCGGCCCAGCACGCCGTCCAACTCGGAAAACACCGATTCCCGGAAACGTGATTTCTTCTTCGCGGTCGAAGGGGAGTGGTTGCTCCAGCAGCGAGTTTCTGACGCGCGGGAGCTGGCACCGAACGACCCGAAGATGCGGCGATTGGCGGAAGTCTTCGCCAAGTACCGGACAGCGGTTGCCAAGGCGAAGGAGGCCCTTCCGCGTCAATCTGTCTCCGCGCGTATCGCGCAGTCTACCCCTGAGCAGCAGAGCGAGTGGCGGAAATGGGCCAACGATCATGCTGACCGGTTGCTGGGAGCTGCCGCACCGAATGATCCTTGGCAACGGTTGAAGGGCGTGCTCTATCGGGGACACCCGATTATTGCAGGTGCCGTAGGGCGCGGACCGGATGAATTGTTGCTGGAGGACTATCTGCCGCTGGTACGGCGGGTTTTTGGCTCGCACATTGCTACCGTTCAGAATCAGCACCTGGTGGACCTGCGTAACTACGTCGAGGCGTTGACTCGCGCGGGAGAACCAGTCGACGTCGCGGGGCTGGTTCGACGCGAGCAATTCCGCGCCCTGGAGACTCTGCTCGAGAACGGGCGGGTGTACCAGGTCGACGAAACTACCGGGGACATTAGCTACGTGCCTTCCGGTATTACCTTCGACCCGTTCGTGGTGACGGTACTGGAGGGGATGCCCGCCGAGCAGAGCCTGCCGGCCGATCGGAAGATCGAGATCCGCGGGCTGGTTCGTGAGTTCGAGATCGGACGGCGACACTTCGTTCCGTCGCAGGACAATTTTGCGAAGCTGGACTCGGTGATCGAATCCGCGTACCAGAGGTTTGCTGAGGATAACGGTGGCAAGAAGCCGGAGGGGCCGCTGCAACTTGGTCACCTGATAGACATGGGCCTGGCGGACGAGATTGCTCCCCCGCTGGTCTCAGCCAATGAGCAGTTGACGAACCCGGTCCCGCCGACGTGGGAGACCGCTAACCCGGGTGCCCGACCTGTTCTGCCGGAGCTGGATGGTGCCGACCATAGTCGCCTGGTAAGTGGGTTCCATGCGATTGAGAAGTTGCCGTTCACGGCGGACCTGGCCAGATGGATCAACCAGGTCATTCCGCAGGGAAGTGGTGAAGTCACCGAGCTGAAGGTGCGGCAGAAGCTGCTCTCCCAGTTTGCGACGAGCTTCGACGACGGTATCGACATTCTGAACTTCACCGACGGCGGGAGGTACGACGTCCGCCTGTGGGCGGTGGCGATGGACAAGCCCAAGGTCGATCCGGGCAGCCTACTGGATGCCAAGACGGCGGGCAGTACCCTGCGGTCCAGCAAGATGGAGAACCGTGTCTACCTGCATCGCGAGCTGGCGCTGGCGCAGACCTCAGGAAAGGGGTGGAGCTGGGACGCGGGGGCTGCCTACCGGGCGGAACTGGGGATCGACGAAACGGTCAGCGACACCCGGGTGGACGCGGCCCTGACCTACGGCCAGGCGACGATGGCGGAACAACGCCAGTTCGTATCGACCGACATCTCCGACTATCAGCAGTTGCGAATCAAGGAGATGGTCGGCGACGTGACCGTGCCGGTCGCCTGGGCGGTCCGGGTGTACGACCGGGCGACCAACAGTTGGCATGAGGTCTTCTTCCGGAAGCCGGATGGCTCGCTGCGGCAGGATTCCGTCTCGTACGCGGTGGCGGAGTTCATGCTGCCGCACGAACTGGAGAGTACCCAGCAGGACATCGCCCTGAATGCGAAGACCGACCCCGACTACCTCGTCGAGAAGAATATCGAGGCGGACTGGCAGTTCCCGGTCTGGGACATGGACTTCGCGACCTCACGGGTGCAACTGGCCGGCGAAGTGATGGCAGCACTCGGCTCCAGACTCTCACCGGAGGAGTACGCGTTCTGGCGGCCGAGGCTAGAGGCCGAGTTGACCAACGACAGGTTCCTGATGAACCTGAGGAACATTCTTCGGCCACCCGGAAAGCGGCACTACCAACAGGTTTTCCGGGTTGAACTGCAGCAGGAGGGCAAGACCCTCAGCTTCAGTTTGACCGCAGGGGACCAACCGGTCACGAAGATCAGGAAGATCAGCCAGGTGAGCCGCAGCAAGGAGACGCGGTTCGACTGGGTACGGGCCTTCCTGCGTAAGGTCAACGGCAGTGTGACCGGTACGGACACGAAGCGAGGAACTTTCTCTGCTGCCGTACGAGTGTTGAAGCAGGTGCTTCGGATCGGCGGCCAGGCACGGTACAGCCGGCGCGACGCGGTTCAGGTGATTCGTCAGCTCACCGCCTGGCTGACCCGTGCGGTGCGGAAGGTCGGCACACTACAGGTCGTCGAAGTGGACTTCACCGTACAGTTGCATGTCGACGGTGATGGTGTGACGTCCTCGCAGCCAGTATCCGTAGACGGGTACGCGCATCTGATGGTTCATTCCGCAGATCTTCGGGGCCTGTCCGGAAAGGAAGCCAGGGACGGAATCGAGCCGGTGGCCTGGTCCGAGAAGGACATCTCGCAGTACCTGTCCGGGGAGAGCGAGACCAAGGCGAAGGAAGACGCCGCGGTCAAGGCGGTAGACGCAGCCGCCGCTGCGGACAAGGCGGAGGACCTCGACCTAGCCGCAAAGGCAAAGCCGGATCCCCAGAAGAAATGGTGGACACCGGGCGCGGGTTACGGGTTGACCATGGACTACGTGGAACGCCTGGGGGGTGTGGCGGACCTCTACAGCCAGATCGCCACGATGATGGTCGCCGAAGGCTATCTGCCACGGGAAGCGGCACCGCGTGGCAAGGACCCCTGGCAGCATCTGCAGACACTGGCCGTGACCGGTGCCGACATCAACAAGCCCGGTCAGGAGTACACGAACTGGCGGATACTGCTGAGCCAGTTGTCCGAGGACGCGTTGCGTACCCGGGCCGATGACGTGCTTGTCGTCGAAAACGTCTCGGAGACGACCGAGAACCCGTCGACTCCCGACGCGGAGGCACCTGGTGCCACCCTGACCTTTGTCGACCCCAAGGCCCCGGAGGATCCGAGCCTTCGACTCGTCGTCGGCCTGACCGGCAAGATCCTTGATCGGGGAAGCCATCAGGGCATCACCCCCTATGAACTGCAGTACGGCCACACCGCCGTGAACGTGGCATCGGAAAAGCTTGGTTCCGGCAGCACAAAGGAGATCTCCGGGTACGCCACGGCCGATCTCCAAAAGGTCGACGTCGGCCTACTCGCACAGTACGGAGGCGACTACAGCAACGCGTCGACCGACAAGATTGGCCGTACCCAGTCGATCGCGATGACGTCGGACACCGACGGGCAGAAGATGCCCAGTTCCCGCTACGAGTTGCAGCTCCAGTGGGAGTGGGTCGCCAAGCGCGGCGGGGACGAGCTGGGGCGTAACAAGGTGGCTGCCTCCGCGACGGTGTTGCAGCCGGACCCGCTGCATGCGAAATCGGACGACGCGTCGCTCTCGCCGCTCACCCCTGACCGTACGGTGCGCTCCGGTCTCAAGGACATGGGCACGGCGATCTTCACGGTGCTGGGCGTCAAGGGGGTGGGTGCCCTCCAACGCAGCCTTGTCGAGAAGATCTCGGGCCTCTCGGCGGCCCAGGTCTGGGAGGGGCTGGCTCCGAGCGTCTACAAGAGCGCACTGCTGGCGGCGCAATCCTCGGCCGAAACGATCCGTATCGGGGGCCAGGACCTCTCACTGACCGTTGAACCCGTCGGCCGACCGCAGATCGTCAAGGTCTGGCTGCCGTACACCCAGCAGGTGTTGGAGAGCCAGGTCGGCAACGAACAGGGCGCTGACAAACTGGTGACGAAGGGCCGGCAGGGGCAGGCCATGGGGCGGTCGGACGAGTTCAGCCTCGGCGGCATCCACTCGTCCAGCAAGGGCACGGGCCAGGGGACCTATTCGGTCGACACCGCAGGCAACTACCGAGCCATCTACCAGGACGCCAAGATGGCCATGGTCCGTACGGCGGTCATGAATCGGGTCCAGACCGTCAACGCGGACGGCACCGTGGTCACGGTTGAGGTCCCCGGCGAAGTACTGCTGAACGTGTTGCTGTCCGACGTGCTGGAGAACCAGAGCAAGTTCGACAACACGGACCTTCTCCAGGGGCATGGCGAACCGCAGACGAGCACGACCGCACCGCTGGTCCGCTCGTTGAAGACCGAACGTAGACCACCGGTCAGCCTCATGGACGGTAACGCATGGGGGGCCGTGTGGCCGACGCTGTACAACGGCGGCCGAATGGACGCCGGTTTTGGCCCGCTGACCAAGCAGCTCAAGCAAGCGGCCCGGAAATTCGGCAGCAGTGACCTGGTCAGCCTGGTCAGCTCGGTGCCGGGTGAGTTGGGTACGCGACTCGGCGAGCTGGCTGACGGTGGCGCGTCGTGGACCTACCAGGTCGGCCAGCGCCAGTTCGAGCTCGTCATGGAGGCCAAGCTGGTCGGACCGGCCCGGGCCAGTCGACCCGGCCCCAGCGGTAGGAAGTCGTACATCCGGCGCAACAGAGCCCAGGGTGCCGTCCGCCGTTTCGTCGAGGCGAGTTCGATGGCCGCGACACTGCTGGGTGTCGGCGGCCCGGTGGCGGTCACCGCGACGATGACGCGCACCGAGCGGCGGGACCAGGCCAAGGTCCAGGGCTCCAACCTGCTCAGGATGGACGGTCTGCGGGCGAACAAGCTCACGGAATTCACCCAGAGTGTTGAGATCACCGGCTTCATTCGCGAAGTCCGAGCGGGTGACACGGGTACGCGGATCAAGCGTGCGTTGACCCATTCGGGAGGTCGGAAGGAACATTTCTCGGCGACCCTGGAAATGGTGGCGAATGTCCCAACCGACGGCACCGCGCCCGTACTGACGCCGGCGCCGAGCTTCGATTTCAACCTTCGGGACGGCGCGCAACCGGAGAAGGTCTGGCTGGAGGGCATCACCGGCCTCAAGAACATCTTCGCCGCGATGCTGGATAGTGGCCAGGCTCGCCTCCTTGACCCGGCGAAGATCAAGCTGGCTCCGGAGAGCGGTACGGAGCACCCTCCGCTCACCCTGAAGACGCTGCAGGACAACTTCTTGAAGATCAGCGCCTCGGGTGCCACGTTCAGTTCCGTTCGTACCGCTGACGGGGTGTTGGAACCGGTAACCGGTCCGATCAGGGTCAGAGCACGGTATGGCGACATTCGGCAGATCTATTACATGCCGAAGGCTGAGCTGGAGAACTACGACCATGCCACGGCGCTGGTTGCGGACAGCCGGAACGAGAATGTACGCAACAACAAGAGCGGTACCGTGACTGTCGGATTCATGGTGGCACCCGGCAACTATGTCGGGCCGAGGTTCGCTGGTGGTAAGGATTCAAGCAAGGCGATAGGCGTCGACGAGACGTCATGGATCGAACGCCGTCCTTGGAATCGTGCAGACGCTTCGGTCTACTTCGTGTACACGACGGTGAACTACGAGATTACCGTGCCGGGGCAACCTCCGATTCTGGCGACCGGCAACGTCGAGTTGGTGGTCGACCAGCAGGGGGCCAAGGATCTCGGTGTCCCGGCCGACCTCCTGAATTCGTTGACGAAGGCCTCTCCGGCCGTGACACCGTCCTCGACCACCTCGTCAACCACATCCCTGCCAGCTATCGCCGACGAAGTGGTGGAACTGTACAACGCGGTCGTCGATGGGTTGGCCAAGGTGCCCGACCCTCGCGTCCAGCCGCCGGAGTTGTTGAGCAGGGCGGCGTCGGAGTCGGGTTACGTGGTATGGCTGGGTGACCCGAACTCGACTGCGGCTGCCGAGGAGAAGGCGGCGGCGCAGGCTGCACCCCGGATGGCGAACATGCTCACGGTGGTGAGCCACTTCGACCCGACCGGTCAGCGGATTCGGGTGGGTGAGCAGTACCTGACCGCACAGCAGTTCGCCGACCATCTGCGTACGGTGTATGGCTGGCCGGAGCGGGGCGGGCCGGATGTGTTGCTGGTGTCCTGCGAGTCGGGGCGGTCACCCTCTCTCATGGGCGTCCGCCGAGGTGAATCGTTCGCCCGCCAACTGCGGGCGGAACTCGGCGTTGGTGTGCTGGCGCCTCGGGAGGCGGCGGTTACGCAGTCGGACGGCACTGTGAAGGCGGGTGGCTTCGGCCTGTATCGCAGTGCGGCTGGTGGTCTGAAACTGGGCCTGTCGTCCACCGGTTGGAAGTGGTATCCGTCGGACAGCTCCGAGCCTTCCCGGAAGCTGACGGCTACGTCCCTTGCCGCCGCGTTGCTGGAGGTACGTCCTGGGGCCGAGGTCATCCAGTCGCTGCCTGACTCCCTGACACCTGTTACGTGGGCGGAGAATGAGGCACGCGCCAAGCGGCGGCGGCTTGAGGCCCAGGCGTTGTTGAGCCATCTTCCAAACGATGGCTCGCCCTCCGCCTCGGCCTCCACCTCCACCTCGGCCTCGGCCTCGGCTGAGGGAAGCGCCGTCACGACGACCAATCCGATGAGTCGGCTGAACGCACAGTATGTGGCAGACCTTGCTGTTGCCGTCAGCCTGGCTCGTCCGAGCGCGGTCATGAGTCTCACCAGCGACCAACTGGTTTCGTGGGTGCGCTGGATGCGGGACCTCGGGATCGCCCGTGGGAGACTCCCCGCTGATATTCGCAGCCGCTACACGGACGACCAGTTGGTGACCCTGTTCCGATACGTGCGGGGAATCGCGCTGACGGGCGGCATTTCCTCCGGTCACCCTGCCGGAACGCAGACGCCGGAGCAGCTTGACGCGCTGCGACGCATTTGGCGGAAGTTGCCCGTCGTGCCAAGTACGGTTCCCGACGGTCATGTCTATGTGAGGCGCGGTACGGGGTCGGACGTCAGCACCCTCCAAGCGGTGATGAACGACCGTAATACGGGGCCGATCGTCGTTCGTTCACGCAACGAAGCCCTCGACGGTATCGAGGTCGAGGTCAGTCGCAAATTTATCAGAATGGTGCCCGGATTCGGTCTTCCGGGAATGCCGAACATGATGGCCCTGGCCTGGCCCGTCGAGGAGGGCTGGCTCCTCCGGGAACACTCGGAGCACAAGTCCGCCTATCATCTCCAGCCGGCTTTGACGGGCCGCGTGACAAGGTTGAATGGCGGTTTCGGCCTGCGCGTACGGTTCCACGGCGAGCATAAAGCCACGGACCGGAATCGCCAGGCCTGGAATCCGGCGCTGAACGACGTGTTCTACCCGGTCTTCACGCATGTCAACTGGCAAAGCATCATGGAGGTCGGTGACGAGAGCCTGCACAACGTCGCAGACAACCTTGCTGCCTTCCTGCGGCGCAATCGTGCGTCCTGGGTCGACAAGCGTCCCCTGCTGATTTTCGACTCGATGCATGCTGGGAAGAATCCGGTCGCTCAACGGGTTGCCAACATGCTCAACCATGTGGTGGCGGCTCCCACCGGTGCGGTCATGGTTGTCGACGGGCAACTCATGGCGGGAGAGTTGGCCCTGTACCAGAAGGACGGAAAGCTCGCCCTCAACCTGAAGCTGGAAAATTTCTTCGGCTGGGGTGTGTTCGGTCCGCAGGCCGGTCTCGAATCCGAAGCGAAATCGGATTCGGGGTCAGAATTCATGGAAGAGTTCGGCCCGACGCTGAACGGAGAGGTTGCGGAGCAGCCAGATTTCGGCCTGCTGGTCCAGCACTATCCATCCTTCGACGAGCGGCAGGCCTATCCTCCGGCAGGCCTGCCAGTTCCGCCGTCTGATTCCACTGGATTGAGTGAGGACGAAAAGCAGCAGGTTGCGGAACTTTTCGAGCAGAGCGTTGTGACGCCGGATGGTCGACTCATATTCGGCAATCCAGCCAGTGCGGATGATATTGGGCACCTGATGTTGGTCCGCAACCGGATCGATCCCATCGAGGGGGTCTACCAGATCGGCCTCCATGGCGGCTCGACCGGGATTACCGTGGGGGACGAAAGCTACTCGTGGCGCGCGTTGGCCGAGATGATTGCGATCGACCCGCATTGGCGAGCTGATTCCGAGGGCAACAGGCCCGAGTTGTTGCTGGCGTTCTGCAACGTGTATGCGCAGAGCCCGAACGAGGAAGTGCTGCCGTTCCTGCCGATGGCGCAGCTCATTGCCGACTATCTGGCTATGCGCGAGGGGAGGGAGGTCACTGTTCAGGCGGCAGCCGGGATAGTCTATGTCACGCTCGAGAACGTGCAGACTGTCAGAGCGTTCCCGCCATCGGGAGCAACTGAGGTCGCGGAGCAGGCAGAACATCCGAAGTCGCGCTTCTACCGTGTGTTCGGCCGGGTGGCGGGTGCGCCATTGCGGGAACCGGAAGCGACGGTGAGTTCGTATCCGTCTGGTGTCATCGACACGATGGAGAAGAACCCGTCGCCAGAGGATGATACCTACGAGACCCCACTGGATCTTCCTTTCCCGGTGAAGGCGGGCCGGGAAGCGGCAGACGGTGACCTGGTCGCGACGCAGCTTGTCGGACCGGGCGGGCAGTACCAGGCTGACCTGGAGATCTCCCGTGGCAAGGGTGCTGGGCTTGGTCTGGACGATCCGTACATGCGGGCCGTGTACCGCTATTTGCAGGAGTACGACTCGATTGCCCAACTGACCGGTGAGGCTGAGGTCCAGAAGGGGGGGATGGCAGCATTTGTCGCTGGTCTGTGGCGTGGCTTGGTGCGTACGGCGGTTGCGGCGGTGGACGCCTTGCCCCAGCAGCGGCCACAGTCGCCGGGGACCGGGTGGGGCTACGCGACGGTGCAGGTCGAGCCGGGCACCGATCTTCTACAGCAGGTGCGGCAGTGGGTGGCTGCGCCGGGATCGGGCCCGGTACGGACACAGGGGCAGGCACAGCCGGCGTCGAACGAGGTGCTGGTTGCGATCAGTCCCGTCCTGGTCAAGGACATTTCGGCGTTGACGCCGGAAGGCTCGACCCCGCCGGTGGGCTCGACCCCGCCGGTGGGCTCGACCCCGCCGGTGGGCTCGACCCAGCCGGTGGGATTGGCCAACCTGTTCGGTGCGGATGTCGTGGTGCGGCAGGTCGACCAGGGCGATGGTACGCAACCACGGTTCGAGGTGGTGCCCAACGTCCGGGCCATGGCGGCAGAGTCGGGTTACACGTTGTGGCTGGGTAGTGAGGGAGCGCAGCGGTCGGCGGCGGAGCGTGCGGCTGCGGAGGCGGCACCCATAGCGAAGAACATGCTGACGGTGGCCAGCCATTTTGATCCGTCGGGTCAGCGGATCCAGGTGGGTGACGAATTCCTGACGGCGGTGGAGTTCGCGGCGTATCTGCGTACCGAGTACGGCTGGCCGGACTACGGCTGGCCGGAGTCTGGCTGGCCGGACGTGTTACTGGTTGGTTGTAATGCGGCTCGGCGGCCGGGGCCGGGGCAGCTGTCGTTTGCGGAGCAGTTGCGTGGAGAGCTCGGGGTCGGGGTGTTGGCATCGCCGACGGCGGCCGCGACGCTGGCAGACGGGCGGGTGGTGGCTGCCGAGGTGACCGTCAGTCCTACCGGTCAGATCCAGGTTGCTCCGCCTTCTTCGACTCCGGCCACCTGGCAGTGGTACCCGCCGAATGAGGCAGAGCCGGTGCTTGCTCTCGAGCCTGAACTGATTCCCAGCCTGCTACGTCTGGAGAAGGTACGTGGCGTCGAAGGGGTGGAGGTGCTTTCCACCGACTTTGCTTCCAGTCCACTGGTGCCGGTCCGTTGGGGAGGTTCTCCGTCGTCCAGTTCAGCATCGGTTGATTCGGACCAGACGTCGGATGAGCGGGGAGACGGCGAGCCTGCTGCCAAACGACTGAGACGAGATGCCCGGACACTGCTGAGCCACTTTCCGAGTGGCGATTCGCAGTCGGCCTCGACCGACGAGCAGGTGGCTACCGGCCTCAATCGCGTAACTCAGTTTGGTGCCCAGGATGTGGCAGACCTTGCAACCGCCGTTGTGAACTTGCCCCTGGACAGCGCCATGAGTCTCACCAGTGAGCAACTGGTTTCGATGGTCCGTGTGGCGCGTTCGAGGCGGCACCTGGCGGAGGCTCGGGCGCAGGCATCGAGCCTGCAGCAACAAGGGGTGACCGATGAGGAGTTGGTCGGCCTGTGGTGGTACCTCCGTGACTGGGGACCGATATCTGCGCTTGGTGAGAGCCGTCTCGAACGTCCCGTCACTGTGGAGGAGAAGCAGTGGAAGGCGGTGATCGACTCTGTCAAGGGCGCAAAGCACAAGCTGCTCATGAGTGGAGATCCGGACGGATACAGCTATGCCTATTTGAGGAAGCCATCGGATCACGCCGGCTATTCGGATCTGGCGTCGATCCAGTCTCAGCTCAATGACACTCTGCGCGGGCCTGTTCCGACGGGTGCCCGCCGTTCAGCGAGTGGGCTTATCGAGGTGAAGGTCGACAATCGCCTGGTCCGATCAGGAGGTGGGCTGCTGCTGACGGGGGAGCCGATCGGACTTACCTTCCCTTCGGACGAACCGTGGGTGCTGGCCGTCGAGGGTGGAGAGTACGTCCTTGAGCTCGACAAATCGACCACCGGCCAGTCGTCGGGGAAAGTGGTGATCGACGGCCAGGGGATGACGTGGACCGAGCGGGGAGTGGTCCATCCAGACGTGAATCGATTGAGAGCGGCGTGGCCGGCGAACTCCGAATACTTCCCGATCTTCATGAGGAACAGCACGGACCTCGTCGAAGATGACTACCGCCAGGGGGCATGGGATGCCGCCGCTTCCATCGCGGCCCATCTGCGCTCCAACCGGAACCTCTGGGAAGGCAAGCGCCTGGTCCTGGTGACAGACTCGTTGCACAAGGTGGACGACCCTCTCTTCAACCCGCTTGCCCGACGGCTGGCTGATCTGCTCGACCGTCCAGTGGTGGGTGCAGTCGGCTCAGTCGGTGTGCTCGGCGGGAATCTGATTGTTTCGGGTGCTCCTGCCGTCTTCGAATCGCCGCAAACCGGTGGGGTGAAGATCCTCCCAATCCTGAGGAGCGGGCTGGGCTGGCTGGAGTTCTTCCCATCTCGGCGTGGCGATGATGCTCTGGGCGCTCACCCCAACGCCATGGTCTTCGGTCCTGAACTACACGGGAAGAACCAGGAAGCGCTGCTCCACCCGTCGACGGCTGGTGGCAAGCTGCTTCACGAACTTCCAATGATCGGTGGGTTGCGGGTAATCCCCGAGATGCAGCTGCCACCCGGGTTGGGGGAGGCTGCCAGCTCGCTCTACCAGCAGGGTTACCACGTGGATGGGGGGCTGGTGGTACTTGGCAACCCGGTCCACGAGAACAGTGTTCATCAGGCGGTGAACGATCGCTGGAACCCGATTCCGGACACGTACTTCCTGAGTGGGCATGGCGCCGGCCTGGGGATTGCCGTCAATGGACGGATCTTTGACGCGGCTACCCTTGCCGAAGTGATTGCCAATGATCGGTTCTGGAAGGATGCCCAGGGCGGGCGCCCGGGACCCGAGCCGCTGTTGATGTTCTGTAACATCTACCGGCAGCGCGATGGCATGCCGCCGTTCCTTCCGTTGGCGCAGCGGGTCGCCGACGCTCTGTCCCGACACTTCGGGCAGAGAATTACGGTGTTGGCTCCCGGCGGTCTGGTGAACCACGACGCTGAATCGGGTGTGTGGTGGGTCGGAGTTTCCCGTGAGCAGGGACCTTTCCAGGAAATAGTCGATCCCCGTCATACGGCAGCCCAGGTCTACCGGGTGGTGGGACGCCTCGAGAACGACGAACTGGCGTTGCCACAGGTGTGGGACAGGCAGCATCTACTGGGTGACAAGTCTCAGCAGCAGAGCTACCCGTACGAGGAACCCGGAGAAAAGGTACCGCTGGACATAGAGTTCCCGGTCCCTGCTGGGACGCGGTTGGCGGATGCCGACATCTGGGCGACGGAGCTGCTCGGTCCGGGCGGTGGGTACGAGAGTGATCTCACCGAAGCCAAGCGCGATTTCCCCTCGGTTCTTTCACGGTTGGGAGAATCCGCGGACCAGAAACTGCGCGCCCTGTATCGGTATTTGCGGGACTATGACGTCGTCGCTGAGCGAACCAGTGACGCTGAGTTTCAGAAAGGTGAACTGCAGGCATTCAACGCCGGTCTGTGGCGTGGGTTGGCGCGTACGGCGGTCGCGGCGGTGGATGCGTTGCCACGGCAGCAGCCGCAGTCGCCGGGAACCGGGTGGGGTTATGTGACGCTGTCGGTGCCCGACGGCGAAGACGCGTTGATGTGGGTGGAGGACTGGCTGGACAGTCCGGGTCCGGGTCCGGTGCGCACTGCGGGTCAGGCGCAGCCGGGGCCGAACGAGGTGCTGGTTGCGATCAGTCCGGAGTTGGTCAAGGACGTGTCGGCGTTGGCGCCGGAGGGCTCTACCCAGCCGGTGGGGTTGGCCAACCTGCTCGGTGCGGACGTCGTGGTGCGGCAGGTCGACCAGGGTGATGGGACGCCACCGTATTTCAAGGTGGTGCCCGATATCGAACGGGCGGCAGCGTCTGGTTACACGTTGTGGCTGGGTAGCCGAGGGGAGCAGGAGTCGGCGGCGGAGCGGGCGGCAGTGCAGGCGGCACCCCGGGCGGCGAACATGTTGACGGTGGCGAGTCATTTTGATTCGTCGGGTCAGCGGATTCAGGTGGGTGAGCGGTTCCTGACGGCTGGGGAGTTTGCGGCGTATCTGCGTACGGAGTATGGGTGGCCGGAGTCGGGTGGGCCGGATGTGTTGTTGGTTGGTTGTGGTGCGGGTCGGCGGCCGGGTGCGGGGCAGCGGTCGTTTGCGGAGCAGTTGCGGGTGGAGTTGGGGGTCGGGGTGTTGGCGTCGCCGGCTGAGGTGGCGTCGATGGTTGACGGGCGGGTGTTGGCGGTTACACCGACGGTGAGTGCTACCGGTCAGATCCAGGTTGTTCCGTCCGTTCCCTCAAGCCCGGCCAGTTGGCAGTGGTATTCGCCGGATGGCGGCGACCCGGTGGCGCTGGAACCCGAGCTGGCCCCCAGCCTGCAACGCCTGCGTGGTGTGGACGAGGTGACCGCACCACCGCCACCATCTACGCCCGATTTGACGGTACTTGCCACCTGGGTCATTCCATCGCCCAACTCGGCCGCAGGTGAACCTCTCGGAACGTACTCACGGATTGCTGTCCAGGGCACCTCGGGACTTCACGCATGGATGCCGCCTGATACGGAGACCACCGTTGCGGTCTTCCAGGATCGGGCGCCGGTGGTACTACCGGAGAGCCTTCGTGCACAGGCGATGAGCACCGTGGCTCTCGACGACACGGTCACCCTGTTGACAGAGCCCGGCCTGACCGACTCGAAGCTGATGGAGGCGTTGCGCTGGGTCATGGAACGACCTGGTGCAGACCTGCCCCGGGTAGTGGTGCTGGCTTCGGAACGTGCGGGGACGACGCTGTCCCGACAGATCAGTGAGCTGTCGCGAACGTACCCCGAAACGATCTTCATTGCTCCCGAGGGCACCTGGTCGTTGACCGCGAACGGTGCGCCGTACGCCGGACAGCAGGCAGACCCGGAGCGCGGCCAGGGTAGTCGGCCGGAGCAGTGGCGCGCGTTCCGCGACGGCCAGCAGCTCACGGAGGTACCGAGCGGCGCACTGCGGTCGAACGTACTGGCCGAACTGCGGCGTCAGGCCGTGCACGCGGCGCTACTCGAGTTGCAGCGGGTGCTCGACAGCGTGACTGCCGCTCCAGACGCTACGGACATAGCTGTCACACTCTCGGTCTTTTCGATCGAGATCGCGGAGCAGAACGGAAACCTGAACAGAAGCCGTGACCTTGACTTCCAGGTCGCCTCGGGGCGGTCCGCACTGAGCACCGTGGAGAACGAGGTGCGCAGTCTGTCGCACCGGGTGCTCAACGGTCTGTGGTCGACCGATGGTCCGCTGGTGAAGCAGATGACGGCGCTGGTCGACCGAACCAAGGCCGAGCTCGGTGGGTTCGAGGCAAGTGATCAGCTTGACGACATGCTTGAGCAGCTCGATCTCGGCCTTGCGATGCTGCTTTCGGTCGAGCCTGCGGTTCGCCAGGAGCAAGCGGAGCGGCTTCAGCGAGTCGTCGAAGAGACGATCAACGGCAGGCTGGGCCTCCGGCCATTGGCTCCGTTGGATCCGATGGCTCAACAACAGTTGCTGGATCGTCTCGGCCAAGCTCACGCTGCCAGAAGTAGGCTGGCCCAGGGGGATCCCGTTCTCGCGGCGAGGCGGCAGCGTAGTTACAACGCGTGGCTGGCCAGCCTCGGCATCACCATCCGGAACGTGCCACGCGATGGAGACTGCTTCTTCCACGTTCTCCGACGTCAGTTCGGCGATCAGCTGAGTAACGCGCTCGGCGGGGACGTGCCGACACCGGCTCGGCTGCGGCGAGCGCTCGCCGAAAGCCTGGGGCAGGATTTCGAGAGGGAAGATTCGAGATGGGCACATCTGGTGACCACCTCCGAAAACCAGACCATGCAGCAGGCCCGGCAGCAGTTCCTCCGGTGGATCAGCACACCAGGGTCCTATGCGAACGCGGCCGGCGACCTGTTCGTGCACCTCGCCGCCGAGCGGTTCAACCTGCCGCTGACGGTGCTGACCCCGACCGGCGCCTACGACGTCGGGCCGGACGGTCCCCGGGTCGGATACGTCTATCACAACGGCGCGAACCACTACCAAGCCGTTGAAACCGTCGAGGCCGTACTGTCAGGGGGCCAGGCATGGGAGCGGATCGTGGACGAGTCCGCCCAGCTCACGACCAGCACCTCCCGGTCCACCAAGACGTCGACGGCGGTAGTCCCGTCAGCCATCTCGGGCGGCAAGAAGCGCAGAGTTCGCACGGTTACCTGGATTGACCAGGTAGAGACCGCGCTGTCAAACGCGTCGCCCGGGAACACTGCATCCTCGATCAATGCTGAATCGTCGATCAATGCTGAATCGTCAATCAACGCTGCATCTTCAATCAACGCTGCATCCTCGATCAACGCTGCCGAGCGGTCGGACGTCGAGTTGCGGGACGTTGTCTGGGCAGTCGACATGTTTCCGGTACTTGAGATGCGTCTTCGTCAGGCCCAGCAGATGCTGTCGGCTGAGCACCCGGACGTTCGGGCGGTGGCTGCGGCCCTTCGCTCGCTCAAGGAATTGGTCGAGGCGGCCAGGAAGGACGGCAAACTTCCGGGTAGATCGGTTGCCGCGACCCTGGCGAACGCAACAGTCGACCAGATGCAGACCTGGCAGCAACAGGCGCGCAATCACGCGGTCTCCCAACGTGGGGCAGCGCTGCGCGAAGGCACCGCTCCGGAGCAGCGCGTCAGACACTGGCTCAACTATCTGCTCTTCCACGGGTATCCGTTGTGGGCGGGTGCCTCGGGACACACCCCGGACACTCTTACCGAAAGCGATTTTCTACCGCTTGTGCAGGAGGTACTGGATCCGGCCATCGACGCAGTCACCGCCGATCACCTGGCGCGACTGGATGAACACGTCCGCTCGGTGCTGGCGGACGGGGACACCGTCACCATCGACGGGTTGGTACGCCGGGAGCAGTTCCATGCGTTGCGTACCAGCACTGATGTGTTGACGAGGGAGCAGGCTGCCATCCGCAGCGCGGTGGACGACTTCGTCGCCAAGAACCCCGCACTGCGGCCCGATCGGGTAGTCGAGATCCGCGCGCTGGCTCCAGAACTGCTGAACGAGAGCCTTGTCACCGAGGAAAACCTGGTGGTGCTCAAGAAGCTGATCGAGTTGGCCTATGTGCGCTACCGCAAGAGATACGACGAGGCGCTGCCCGAGGGACCGTTGCAGGTCGACCACCTGAGGGATCTGCTGCACTACAAGCTCGGTGAACAGGCGGCCTTCACCTGGGCGAACCTGAAGGAAATCGTCGACCGGGCAGATGCCGTACAGCAACGAGGGAAGAACCAACCGGTACAGACACGGTTGCGGACCGTGGTTCGTACGGTCAGTAACGAACTGTTGGGCCGTGATGCTTCCATCGTTCGGTCCGTGAAGCAGAAGCAGGCGCGACGGGACCGGAAGGCACCGGGCCAGTCGGATTCCCCCGAGGCGCGCCGGGTCGAGCAGAACAACCTGTGGCAGCTGTTGAACGCGTTGCCTGCGCCGGTGGCGCGGCCGGGAATCGGGCAGCTGGCGGCCGTGGTGCAGGAGACAGTCCCCACGATGCTTCCGTTGGTGGCTGAAGCGACGGCGGAGCTGATCATGGCTTCGGTGTCCGCGCCCCCGCCGGCAACCGAGCTGTCGGTCTCCTTCGAAGATATCGCCCAGTTGGTCCGGGTCAGGCGCAAGTTCTACGCCGACGGCAGGAACCGCAGCTACACGGGGCCGTCCGACTACGGGCCGATGGCGCGCGAGCTTCTGGGTGTCAGTGGCGCAGTGGGTGCCCAGGAACTGCGACAGCTCGCTGTGTTGGTGCGCGAAGCCCTGGCGGATTCGCAGGCGGCGCTGTCGGACTCGAACCTGCGGGTCAGGCTCGCTGAGTTGGTGGTGTCCAGATGGAACGGCGGGCAGCCGGGTGGGCGACCCAATCCATCCAGCGGCAGCGGAGCGTCGACCGACCACACCGACCACAGCAAACTGGTCTCTGCCTTCCACGCGATCGGTGAGCTGGGCTTCGTAGGCGAGTTGACCGCCTGGCTCAACGGCATAGTGCCGCTGTCCGAGAGCACCATCAGCGAGGATCTGGTGCGGCGGAAGTTGGTTTCGTTGTTCGGCCAGGTGCTGGACGATGGCGCGGACATCACGGTCAAGGGGGGTCGGGACTACGACGTCCGGTTGTGGGCGGTGCCGACCGCCCCGCCGAAGGTCGAATCGGGCAGCCTGCTGGGCGCCAAGGAGAAGGGCAGCACCAGATTTCCCGGAAAGTTGGAGAACCGCATCTACCGCTATGACGACGTCGCGACCGTCGGGACGGCAGCCAGCGGCTGGAACGTGGAAGGTGCGCTGACCTACCGGGCTTCACTTCTGGACTCTGGGGAAGCCGTCGACCCGGTCCGGGTGGATGTGGCGGTCGGTGGTGGCTACTCGAAGATGAAGGGGCGACGGCAGCTCAGCGCGGCTGCCATTTCCGACTATCAGCAGTTGCGTATCAAGGAAGCGTTGGGCAACGTGGTTCTACCGGTCCAGTGGGTGGCCCGGGTGCAGGACCGGAGTACGGGGCGGTGGCAGGACTTCTTCTTCCGCGAAGAGAACGGAAGACTGCGGGTCGACGAAATCAGGTATTCCGTCGCACAGTTCCAACTGCCGTACTCCAAGGAGGAAACCGACCGACCGGACCTGAATGGCAACATCGATCCTGACTATCTGAGGTCGATCCGGGTGACGGATGCCGACACATTCCCGTTGTGGGATCGGGACCATGCGGTGTCGCGGGTGCAGTTGGCCGACAGGGTGTTGGCGGAGATGCGGTCCATCCTCAGCGTGCAGGACTATGCCTTCTGGAAGCCGGTTCTCGAGGCGTACCTGACCAACGACCAGCTTGCGATGGCGCTGGGGGACATTCTGCGCCCCCGCGAGCACCAGGCCTACCAGCAGATCTTCCAGCACACGTTGCAGCGTGACGGGCGCTACCTCAGCTTCAGCCTGACGGCGGGTGACCGGAAGCAGCCGATCACCGAGATCATGAAGATCAGTGAGGTGAGCCGGAGCGGGGAGACACGGTTCGACCAGGTCATGGCCGTCGTGCTCAAGTCCCTCGTCAGCCGTGAGGAGAACAGGTCGAAGCGGGGCAACATCAACGTGATGGCCCGCTTGTTTGACCAGCACTTCTTCGTGGGCGGGCGCGGGCAGTATGGGCGGCGTCCTGGTCTGCAACGTATCCGGCATCATCGCGCCTGGATGACCCGGGCGATGCGAGTGCCCGGCACGTTGCAGTACGTGCTGGCCGACTTCACGGTGCAACTGGACGTTCATCACCGGAACGGCAGCCAGGCTCCGGTCACCGGAACGAAGTCGGTTTCCGGCTATGCGCATCTGATGATGCACTCCTCCGATCTGAGGAAACTGCCGATCGATTGGGCCGAATCAACCAACAAAGATCTTGATGAGGCTGAGGATGCCCTGCTGAACGACAATGCGACCCCGGATCCGTCGAAGAAGTGGTGGACGCCGGGAGCCGAGTTTGGTCTGACCATGGACTTCGTCGAGCGCCTCGATGGCGTTCAGGACCTCTACAACGGCATCGTCAAGGCAATGGTGAAGCAGGGCTATCTGCCGGAGACGGCAATGACTTCGGGTGAGAAACAGATCGAGCCCTGGGATCGTCTCAAGGAGTTGTCGTCGACCGGTGCGGAGCTCAACCAGCCGGGACGGGAGTACGCGAACTGGCGGGCCCTGCTCGGCCAACTGTCCGAGAAGGCTCTGCGGGCCCGGGCCGACGACCTGTTGGGTACCGGGGCGGACCAGCCGGGTGTCACGTTGACCTTCAAGCATCCCAGTCGGCCGGACCTACCACAGTTCCGGCTGGTCGTCGGATTGTGGGCGAGCGTGGTCGGCGACGGCACGCATCAGGGCATCACGAACTACCAGATCCAGTACGGCCACACCAGCGTCGACACGATGTCGACCAAGGCTGCGGATGGTTCAGTGGTGGACGGCTCCCTGACAGTTGGTGGAGCCGGGGATCGCGACACGTTCACCGGACGAGGTCAGGTCGGGTTCCAGTACAACCGGACGTCGACCGAGAAGTTGGGCCGTACCCAGTCGACGGCGTTGACGTCGGACACCGATGGCCAGAAGATGCCCAGTGCCCGCTACACAGTTCCGATCAAGTGGGAATGGTTCGTCGAGATCGGCGGCGAAAAATTCGATTTCGACACGGTCGATGACAAGACCATCACCCTGCTGCAGCCGGACTATCTGCACGACAGCATGTCGGACCCTACGCCCGCAGACTCCTCGGCTTCCGTGCCGTCACCCATGGCGACCACCAAACCCTCGGTTCTCAAGGACATGACGGCGGCGATCTACACGACGCTCGGCGTCAGTGGTGTGGGTACCCTCCAGGATGAGTTGATTGCGAGGAACCTGTCCGGCCTGACCAAGGCTGACATCTGGCAGGGCATCACTCCCATCGTCTACAAGACGGCCCTGATGCGGGCGCTTTCCGCAGCGGCGACCATCCCGGTCGGCAACCAGGAGATGTCCTTCAGCACGGAGCCGATCGGCCGGCCGGAGATCGTCAAGGTGTGGTTGCCCTACACCCAACAGGTCCTGGAAAGCCAGGTTGGCCACGAACAGGGCAGCGACCTGCTCAAGCAGACCGGCGGCCAGGTGCAGGGTGGTGGTTGGGGCAGTGGCGGCTTCGACGTGCCCGTCTCCGGGATGTTCGGAGCAGGGCAGGGGGGTGCGTCCCTCTACACGGTGGGTAGCTACCGTGCCGTCTATCAGGACACCAAGATGGCCATCGTACGCACGAAGGTCAACAACTGGATCCGTACCGCCAGCGGAGAGATCGTCAAGACCGAAGGTACGGTTCTGCTCAATGTGCTGTTGAGCGACGTGCTGGCCCGGCGCGATGAGTTCGACAATGCCCAGGTGCTGGATGAGCACGATTCGACCACCGTGACGGATCCGGATCAGGTGGGCGAGTCGAAGAAGGAGCCGGCCCGTCTGACGCGTGCCCTGCAGACCGAGCTCGACCCGCCGGTCAGCCTTCAGGATGGCATGTCGTGGGCGGTGGTGTGGCCGGTCATGTTCAACGGTGGCCCGACCGAAGCCGGTCTGGGCGAGTTCAACCAGCAGTTGATTGCAGCGGCCCGGGCATTTGGAGAGCCGGAGCTGGTCACCCAGATCGCGTCTGTGCCGAGTGGGCTGAGCACGCATATGGCAAAGATGCGCGACGGCGGCATGGCCTGGTCCTTCGAAGCGGGTGGCCGTACGTTCCAGCTCGTGCTGACCGCCCAGTTGACAGGTCGGGCCCGGGACAGCCGACCCGGTGGTAACGGCGAAAAGGTCTACGACCGGGGGAACTCCTATCAGGATGCCAGCAAGCGCAACACGTTCACGGCATCGGTGGGCGTGTCCGGCCTCGGCGGTGGTGGGGAAGAGGTGAGCGGAATGGTGGCACCCACCCTCTCGGGAGTCCGACGCAGTGAGGAGGCCGACACCCGTGGATCCAATCTGCTGTTCATGACGGGCCTGCGGGCCAACAAACTCACGGATTTCACCCAGGCGCTCCGTATCACCGGCGAACTTCGGGAAACGACTGGTTGGGTGGGCAGGAGCAAGGACGCGGTGAACACCGCCCTGTCGCGCTCTGTGCCGGTTCGCCTTTCGAGGATCGATGCCACGGAGGACCACGTCGTCAGCGTTCCCACCGAGGGAACCGTGCCGCGTGGCAGCAAGGAGCAGAACTTCAGGTTCCGGCTCGACGTCGACAAACTGCCGGCCACTCACCGGATTGAGGGCATGCACGGCCTGCAGAACATCTTCGACCAGGTCAAAGCGACCGGTGTGGCCAAGCGGCGTGATCCGATGACCGTCCCACCTTCAGCTGAGGCGCTGACCTTCGAATCGATCCGCGACAACTTTGCCAAGATGCTCACGCACGAGGGCGCATTGCTCAAATCGGTCGCCAACGCTGCCGATGTGCTCGATCTCACCGCGGCAGGGGGCATACGGATACGAGCAAAGCTCGGCGATGTTCGTCAGCTCTATTTCATGGAGAAGGCCGAGCTGGAGAACTACGACCACGGCACCGATCTGGCGGCTCACAACAAGAACATCTCCTACCGAGGTGCGCTGAACTTCGGCGGCACCGTCAGTGTCCCGGTGGACGGTGTCAATCGCGTCGGCGGGCGGCTCGGGTTCGGCTGGGAGCAGAGCAGGACCAACGGAAACGAGCAGACGTCCTGGATCGAGCACCGCGCCTGGCTCCGGGCGGACACCTCGGTCTACTTCGTCTACGTCAACCTGAACTACGAACTGAGGATCGGTAACGGGGAGACCATCCACGCAAGTGGTGGGATCGAGTTGGTGGTTGACCAGAGGGGTGCCCTGGAGCTGGGAGTTCCACTCGACGTCCTGAGGTCCGTGGTGCCGGTGGCCAAGCGCAAGGCGGAGTTCGGGGACGACGACGTCACGTCGAACGAGAGTTCCGTGGAATCGGACTCGACGTTCGAGAGAAGCAACCTGGACGAGCACGTAAAGATCGTGCAGACCTATCAGACGGTCACCGAGGTCCTGGAGAAGGTCGAGAAGTTCGCGGGCGGGAAGATCGTGCTTCCCGCGGTGCCGAAAACCGCGGAGGAGTTGGCCGAGGAGTTCCGGGATCTCTTCCTGGGCGGCAGCCTCAACAACGGCAAGCCTGACGTCGGTGAGGAAATCGAGCTGACGGAAGGGGTAGGCGGTTGACGGGGATGGGGGCGGTGAGGCTGAGTCGTCGAGGGGGCGACGGGCTGAGGGTGTACGACCGGGGACATTGCCGTAGACCCGGGGTACGCCCGACGGGGACCGAGCCGACCTCGCCCGGTTCACATGTTCGACTGATTCGATTGGATGAACCCGTGACGCTGCCTTCGCGTAGTGAGCCGAGACAGGGAGAGGAGTCGTCGCGCGATGGCTGACGTCGAGCGGATCCCGAACGAGCGACACGTCGACCCGGACAGGTTCGTAGGGGACCGGGACGGCGTCGAAGATGGGCCGAACCGGTGGAGCCTGTTCCGGAGGAGCCGGCTGGGCCGACCGTCCATGCCGGTGTTGGCTGCGGCCTGCGTCGGCGTCCTGGTGGTGCTGGCCGGGGTAGTGGTCGGTGGGCAGGCGAAGGACCGCCAAACACCACCCCCGGCTAATGGGGCCGGGCAGACCGAGGATGCACCGGTGATCGATTTCGTGCCGGTCGGTGACGAGGCCGAGGTGGCGTCGCCTGATTCGCCGCAGCCGACGCACAGCCCATCGGCAACCCCGGGTGCTTCGGGAGGCCCGGGGACCACCGGCGCAGCGCCGACGCCCACCGCAGCGCTGCCCCAAGCGTCCAGGTCGCAGTCGGTACCGGTGCCCCAGAACACCCCGGGCACCGGTTCGTCGTCCGGTACGACTCCGGCCTCGCCGAAGGTGACCTTCACGGAGGTTGGCGGCTATCACTGCTCGGCGACCGCGACCCGGGGATTCCGGCACTCCGGCTGGTACAAGGACGGGAAGGAGGGGTGGTACGCGGTCGGCAGCGGGGGTTGGGCGTCCAACGGTTGCGAAGGCCACTACGCGGCGATGCCGATGTCGGGGGCCAAGAGCAAGGACGACAGCGGGGTGTACGGCGAGTGGTGGTTCGCGGTCGGTACGGCCAGCCGTACCTGTGCGATCTCGACGTACGTGCCGACCACCACCGACGACCGAAACGTGGCCGGCAACCCGGCGACCTACCAGGTACGGGACACCGAGGGCGGCCCGGTCCGGGCAACGTACACGATCAACCAGCGAACGAATCGGGGACGCTGGGTGGCGTCGGGAACGTATGCCGTGACCGGTGGCCGTATCGTCATCCGGTCGGTGAACCGGGGTATCGACTGGGACGACTCCGGGCCGACCCTCGAACACATCGCGGTTGCCCAGATCCGGGTGACCTGTCAGTGACGTCACGGCTGTCGGGGCCGGGGCAGGAAGTGTCCGGCCGGGCAGCACGAAGAGGGTGATCCCCGACGGTCCTGCCTTGCGCGATCTGATGCCGGACTACTTCACTTTCTGCTGTTACTCGGGTTGAGTGCCCATCTCAGGCACAGTTGGGCATCTGCTGTGGGCGCTGACGGCGGACGATCTGGCGTGCCTGGCGGGGCTGTCCGACTTCGACGTGTGGGCGGGCGTACCAGGTCGACGGGTCGGCTACCGCTGCATGGTTGCTGCCTAGGGGGGTGGTGAGCGGTGAGTATTGCTGGTCCGCCGAAGGAGTTGGAGTGGATCACGTTTCTGTTGGTGGGTGAGCGGTGGCCTCAGGGTGATGAGGACCGGATGCGGTCGTTGGCCGAGGTGTGGGCGGGGCTGGGGGAGGATCTCGCTCCGCTGGAGGAGCAGTTTCGGTCGGTTGTCGCGGGGTTGGAGAACGCGGGGCAGGGGCCGGCGTTGGCGGCGGCTCGGGAGTTCGTGCTGCGGATTTCCGGCGGCGCGGATTCGGTGTTACCGAAGTTGCGAGAGGCGATCAGGGAGGTGTCGGAGGGGGCACGGAAGGTTGCCCTGGAAATCGAATATGCAAAATTGATGATCATCTTCATGGCGGCATGGTTGCTGGCCACGTTGATGAAGTTGGTTTGGGTGGCGGTGTTGACGGGCGGCGCGGTGTCACCTGTCACGGCGGCGGCGCCGTTGTTCACGATTTCTCGTGAAGTGGTGAAGCGCCTGCTGAAGAGGTTGGCGTTGGCCGTGGTACACGGCGCTGCGTTCATGGTGGGCCTGGACGTGGCGGTGCAGCTGTGGCAGGTAGTGGTTCTGGGGACCCGGGAAATCAAGGAGTGGGATCTCAAGAAGACCGGGTTCATGGCGGGGCTCGGCGGACTGGGTGGGGCGATTGGTTGGAGTCTCGGCTGGATGCGGTACCTGCCGTACGCACGGGGCGGGACGACCTGGCGGTCGCATCTGGCGCCGTGGCTCGTGACGATGACGAAGAACGCTCTGGCCGAAGGCCTGCCGGAGTTGATCGCGGATGAAATCGTCAAGCGGGGCGGCGAGGACATTGGCGAGAGGGACGGCTTTTTCGGTGGTTTGGCGTCCGGTGCGGTCGAGGGTGCGATCGACCATCCGACGAAGGCGATGAACCGGGGGCGGACGTATTTCACGAACAGCTATCTGTTGACGCTCATCGGCAAGCTGACTGGCCTGGAATATGTTTTGGTTCCGCCGGATCTGTTGACGGAACTGGGTGCGGCACCGTTGAAGGATCCGTCGGACGGATCGGCCCAGGGCGACTTCAAGGGGGCGACGGACGGGGCTGATTCGCTGGTGGACACGGATTCGGAAGCCGCTCTGGTAGCGGACCGCGATCCGGTGCCCACGTACGTCGAGAATGTTGCCGAGGATCCGGTGGCATGGTCGAGGGCGGGGATCGGCGAGCAGCCCGCGTATGCGGAGCGGTTGGTTGACGACCACGCGGCAGTGGTCGACCGGTTTGGTGGCGACGGTCGGTGGGGTGAGTGGGATCAGGCCGGGTTGTTGGCGAATGGCGATGCCGGTGCGCAGGCACGGCAGGACTTCGTCGATACGTTGCGGGCCGAGGAGATTGCCGGGTTGGAGCGGTTGCTGGATGGGGTGTCCGGCAACGATGTCGAGGGTTCCGGCGTGGAGACGATGGAGGGGGTGTCGGCTGGTGAGTTGAGGGCGGAGTGGTTGGCCCAGGCGGAGAAACACTTCGACGACGTGTTCGGGCCCTTGGCGGTGGGGCTTGATCCGGTGTCGGGGGTGGTGATCACTCCCTCGGCGGCGGACGAGCTGACGGGGATGCGGGAGCAGTGGCGGGGGTTTGTCAACGACGTCCGGCGGGTGGTGGAGACGGGTGGTCTGCCGTCGCTGACCGGGTTGTTGTTCACGCACGTGGTGGCGGGCCGCGAGGTGGAGGCGGTCGCTGATGCCTGGTTGGCGGCGCGCCCGGGGGTGGTGGTGTCGGCGGTCGACCGGATTCGGTTGCGGGACGCGATCGTGGCGGAGACCCGACGTGAGTTTGTTCGACTGATGCCGATCGAAGGGCCGGTGTCGCTGGGGCAGATTCGGGCATCGGTGCGGGCCGTGGGGAGGGGCAGCCGGGTACGGGAGTTGATCGAGACCCGGCTGGCGGTGCTGGCGGCAGCGGCGAACGACCCGTCGTCGACGGCTACGGCCACCGGGGCGGATCCGGTCACGGAAGAGTCCGTGCCCGTTCCAACCGGTGTGGTCACCGTCGCAGCGGAGAACGCTCCGCTGGAGACAGCCGACCTGGCTGCCGTTGCCGTTCCTGCATCCCGGGCCACGACCGATCCGGTCCAGGAGGTTGCCCGCAGTCTGGCGACACCGGGGAGACAGCCGGCCCCGCCGTCGCCATCGGCGCGACCGGCGCAGGTGTCGTCTCCAGTGGCGTCAGCACCGTATCCGGGCATGGACAGCGTGGAGATTCCCGCAGGGTTGTACGTGCCCGGCCCTGACGACGGTCCACAGATGGCGGAGAACGCGCGGGCGTTGCCGGTGTACACGGCGGCCACCGGTGAACAGTGGCTGACGGTGGTCGCGCATGGCGACCCCGTTACGGGTGGCGTATGGGTTGGCGGTCGGGTGTTGGATGCCGCCGACTTCGGATCGTGGCTGGAGACGACGCCGCAGGGACGGCACGGTCGGCCGATCCTGTTGGTGGTGTGTGGTGCGGCGGCGACACCTGGTCGTCATCGTGCGGATTCGTTCGCGGCGCGGGTACGGGACCTTTCGGGGGTACCGGTAGTCGCGGCGACCGACGATGCGTGGAGTTCCCCGACCGGGGCGGCGTACACCGGCAGTTTCGGCGCCGATGCCTTCGGCCGCCCCGTTCTCGACTTCACCGGATCGCACACCTGGCAGTACTTCCCGGCCACGCCGGGAACCGATCCGGAATCCCTGCATGCCGACCTGGCCACATCGATGCGGCAGATCGGCGCCAAGGGCACGACACCCACCGGACAACAGGTGGCCTCGTCCACCAACCCCTTCCAGCGTCCCGGCGCCACAGACTGGACCAGATGGGGTCGAGGGGAGGAAACCGGCAGCGCGAGCGCTCGCGAACGGTCCCTTGCCGACTCGTCCGAGTGGCTGGCGACCCCGTCGAAGCAGCAGGTGACGGATCCGGACCTCCTCCCTGGGATGGGGGCCACGCAGTCGAGGCCGGCGCGGGGCAGCATCTCCGGGAACCCCGTCCTGGCGGCCATCGCGCAGATGGTTGGGGTGCGGGTCCGTGAGATTCCGGGCGGTGCCTGGATCTACACCAGACGTACTGCCGGGAACATGAAGCCGGCGATCATGACGGCGCTCTCGGCGATGCCGGATGCGAACCGATCATCGCTTTTCGTGGGTGTTCCGGGGGTGGCCGTCTCGAACCAGGTGCTTGCGCAGTTAGAGGCCATGACGCAGGACCTGGACCCGGTGGATGCGATCCGTACCCGGCTGGTGGTGGTGGGAGAACTCTCCAGCGACCAGATCGAGATGCTACGCCAGCGTGCGGAGTCCGTCGGCGTGGAAGTGGTCCTGACCCCGGGTGAGGTGCGACCCGACCGACGCGGCTGGCTGGTGTCGACGCAGCCGTGGCGGCTGCTGCGGCGCGACGACGAGGGGAGAGTCGAGCCCGGTCACCCTGTTCCCGGACTGGCCCGGGGAATGCTCTACCCGTCGCCGAACTGGGAACAGGCGCTGGGGCCGGTACCCCTCCCGGCGGGCTCGCGGCGGATCGCCGCCGGTCTGGTGCTCGACCCGTCCGGGGGCGGAAGCGGACAGCATTCCGTGGAGATCGATGCACTGTCGCCCGACCCGGATCGGATGACAGTCGTCGCCACTGGCTGGACCGACGTGGACCAGTTGGTGGAGACGCTGGATCAGTTGGTTTGGCATGCCCCGGTGACGATGCCGCGTAGCCTGCGGGTGCTGCTGTCCCCGGCTGTCGCTGCCCGGGCGCAGGATCTTGCCGATCGGCTCGGCATCGAACTGGTGGTGCCGCGGGAAGGTTCGTACCCGGGCGGACCGGACCCCGAATGGGCCAGGTTCCAGCCGTCCGAGACGGTACGGGTACCCGTTACGGAGGTCACCGAACGGTTGGCCAACCTGGTGCGGCAGAGAATGGTCAATTCTGTGCCGGACGGGTATCACCTGTCCTCAGACGAGACGATGCTCGGGTTCGACTATTTCGGATTCTGGGTTCCCCGGGCAACACCGGACTTCCTGGGGGAGTTCGACTTCGCGACCGTGCCGACCGACCAGCTACCGGCCCTCTTCGACCGGCTCGACCTGACCCGGCGCAGCCGTCCGTCCCGGGACGACCTGCGGGACCTCCCCGGGCGTTCGGACCGGGTCACCGCTTCGGAGCGTACGGAGGACCAGCGAGACTGGGGGTGGACCGATGCCCAGCCTCCGCCGTTACCGGCCCGCCTGGAGGTGCCCCACCTGATCCACTCGATCTGGCTGGGCGGGCCACTACGCAACACCGGCAGCATGGCCGGGTTCCGGCGCAACCTCGAACTGGCGGCGGCCCGAACCCGGGACTGGGCGGACCAAATCCTGTGGACGGACGTGACCCGGGCACAGATCGACACCGCCCGGGCGACACCTCCACCGGTCGACGGCTCACCGGACCCCTGGGCGGACATCCGCGAGTTCGTCGAGTGGGCCGATGGGGTGGGCGTACGCCTGATCAACGTCGACGAGGTGTTCCACGTCCAGGCACCGATGCGGTTGCAGGCGCAGTACCTGGTGGAGCACACCAAGCAGGTGCCCACTGGCTTCGCGGCTGCCAGCGACATCCTGCGATTGGCCATCGTGGACCGTTTTGGTGGGCTGTACTCCGACGGCGACAACGAGATCGTCGGCGTGAACCCCGCTCTGCCACGGCTCTTCGACACCGAGAAGCGCGGTGATCTGCGTCCGTTGCTGAGAGAACTGGTCGAACCCTCCGCCGGCGACCCGGAGAAGGGACGCGGCTTCGCATTCCACCGGATCCGTTGGGGCATCGGCAACAGCGTGGTCCTGGCTGCCCGGGGTCACCCTGTTCTCGACCTGCTCCAGACGAGCATGGAACGCCGCTACCGTCTCAGCCAGGAGGAGCTGTACCGGAGCTACCAGGACGCGATCGGCGTGGATGCCGATGTCACCAGGGTTCCTGCCGGTTGGTGGCAGAACCGTGGTAAAGCAATAGCGGCGCGTCGCCACTCGGTGATGATACGTACCGGGCCGGACATTCTCGGTGATCTGTCGACCGAGCTGGGCCTGGACCGGCCACACCTGCTGCCAAACGCGCACGGGGTACGGATGGGCAGCGCGAGTAGTTGGCTCGGTTCGGCGAAGCGACGGCCGGAGACCAGCCGGCTGGAACCAACCGATCCGAGGGTGGTGGAGTCGGTCAGCAAGGTGGTCGCCACGCTGGTACGGGGGTTGCGCAACCGCGACGGCGACCTGCATCTCACCCTGGTCGCGCCGGTGGTCGCCCGGCTGCCGCGCCCCGACGCGGTGTGGAACACGGTGCTGCGTGTCATCGCGGAAACTCCCGAGTTGGCGGCCCAGGTCCGCACGGTGACCGCCTCCCGGCTCACCCCGTACGGCCTGGAGGTCGTTCCCCTGCCGGCGCAGGCGCGGGCCCTGCTCGGTTTCGACGACCGGATGCAACCCATCGACCCACGCCGCGCTCGGCAGGCACGGTGGTGGATCGACGAGTGTCTGGTGCCGGTCACGCTGCCGGACCGGACGGACCCGGCCACGGCTTCGGAGCGGACGTTGGAGGTAGATACCGAGCGGTGGATGCCCCTGCGGGCCGCGTTCACCTTCGGCTTCGACGGCGACGACCGGCCGATGGTCGCCCGTGGTCCCCGCAGCGGCGTGCGCTCCATCGTCCGGTACGCGTTGACGGTCCGTCCGCAGGAGTGGACCTTCAGGGTACGGCTGCACCTCGCACCCCGGCCCGGGGTGGATCCGGTGGCCGTGGCCCGGGTTGAGCAGCGGGTGACCGAGGCGGTCGCCCGCTACCTGAACCAACCCCGATACGTGCTGCCCGGTCTGGACGCCCGGCTTCGGGTCGAGGTGGAGTTCGTGGCCTCACCCGATTCCGCGCACGCCACCGTGAACGTCGCGTCAGGCGAGCCGACCACACACGACGAGATGAACCAACTCCAGTGGTACACGGAGGCGACAGAGGCGGCGTACGCCCACGAGATCCTGCACTTCATCGGGGTCGTGGACTCCTACCGGCGCACGGATCAGCTGCTGCGCTCGGCGGTGCCATCGGACCCGGACGACATCATGGACCACCATGACGGCCACGACGAGCAACTGGTGCTGACTGCCCGCGTCCTGGCCCAGGTCGTCGACGTGTCCCGCCCGTACGTGTCCCCCGGCAGTCTGGTTGCCGGCCCGCGCCTGGCCGAACCGGTCGTCCGGTCGCAGGTCACAGACTCGACAACCGCCGACATCGACGTGGATGTCCTGCCGGCGATGGCGCCGACCAGCCCGATCGACCAGGACGATGCGCTGTCCGAGGAAGACCGGGGGGTGTTGCGGCAGTTTCTGACCAGCCAGCGGCAGCAACCGGGGTCTGCTGGAACCGGGCACGGTGTCGCCGCAGTGCAGAGCGCGTCGTCGACGCTCGTCGAACGTCTACGGGAGGTCATGGCCAAGCTGCCCATGATGGCAGATCCTGATGAATTCAGCGCACTTCTCGTAGAGCCGGTGTCGGGTCTGTCAGATCGAGACTCGATAACGAAACGAGCGAACGACCCGATACGTGGGCCCGTCCTGACCGGAGATAAGGCCGATCCTGCCGGCCGGATCGAGGTGTGGGTAAGCAATTCCCTGATCAGATCCCTGACTGGCTTCGATGAGTCTCAGGAAGGAGGATCTTCGGGGCTGTCCGATCTCGCGAATGTGCCCTGGGGTCTGGTGGTGCGGGGGCAGGGACAGCAGGCGACCTACTACCTGGTTGATTACAGTGTGTCGGACGGATTGCATCAGATCGACGACGCGAAGCTCGTGGCCAACTGGGGGTTCGGCGAGAACGCCAATGTGTCGTATCTGAGCGCGGCCTGGAATCAGAACCCGAGCCCGGACTTCTATCCGGTAATCACCTACGTCCCGGCTGATCGTCTCGAAGGTAACGAGCTCTATTATGCTGGCCTGCTGGCGGCCACCCTCCGGGTGGAACGGGACCGCTGGCGGAGCAAGCGCCTCGTCCTCGTCGCGGATTCCTTCCAGGGGAGTGGAAATCCACTCGCCCAGCAGTTGGCTGATCTGCTCCAGACCGAGCTGTGGGCCGCTACCGGAGCGGTCATGGTCATGAACGGGGAGATCGTCTCCGGCAGGCTCGCGACCTTCAAGGTGCAGAACGGGAACGGGATTGCCTCGATAGAGCTGGGCCTGTCCACGGGGCCGTTCGGCGTCGGAAACGGGACGACGGCCAGCAGGGGGTGGGACATCTTCCGGCCCACGGGAGATGCTGGTCAGTACGCAACTTTCGGTCCCGTTCTCGGCAGTCGAAGCAGTGCGCCGTCTGGTGGCGATCCGGCATTGTCGCGGCCGGGGCACCTGCTCCAGAGCCTGCCGACACTTGGTGTTCCGGCTCTGCAGCCGGGACTTCCGGCACCACCCGGAATGAGTCTCGCTGCGCAGCGACTCTTCGAGCAGAGCACGCCGATACCGGAAGGCCGCGTATTTCTGGATCTGAGAGCCGGGGAGTCGAGTGATCTGCACGTTGCGATGAGCGTGTTCCGTACCCCGGGCACGGCGCAGAAGTACTTCGTCTACATCCACGGTGACGCACAAGGGCTGATGCTGGGCGACGAAACCGTCGACCCGGGTGTGTTGGCCGAAGCGATCGTCAACGACCCCTACCGGGGTCGTGACACAGAAGTGCTGCTGAACATCTGCAACGTGTACGCGCAGCCCGAGAACGGGGAGCCGTTCCTGGCGGTGGCCCAGTTGGTTGCTGACGGGATGGCGCAACGCCTGGGAGAAGAGGTCACGGTACTGGCGGCTGGCGGAATCGTGATCTTCGAGTCCTACGTCGGAAGTCTTCACGTCGGGGTCAGGCCGACCCCGGGTAACGACGGCGGGGTGATGCTCCGGCTCGATCACCCGGCCGCTCGGTTCTATCGGGTGTTCGGTCGGCCCGTTGACGGCGTGCTGCGTACGCCGGAACCGCAGGCTGAGCGTTACCCGGAGAGTTCCCCGCGGTTGCGGGGCGAGGAGGACGAGAACCTGATTCCGCCGAGCGCTCGGCACAGCGAAGGTGTGTTCCTCGTACCGGCAGAGCTGGGTTTTCCAGTTCCAGCCGGCCAGCGACTCGCACCTGCGGATCTGATTGCCGCGCGGTTGGTCGGCCTTGGTGGGGAATACGAGCGGGACGTGAGGGCTGCGCGACTGTCGGCTCCGGATGGGCTCGGGTTGACCGACGACCGGCTGATCCGGGCGCTGTGGCAGTACCTACTGCGGTATGACGAGATCGGTTCGCTGACGTCCATTGCCGATCCGGAGAACCACCAGGCAGTGTTCACGGCCAGTCTGTGGCGGGGGTTGGCGCGTACGGCGGTGACGGCGGTGGACAGGCTGTCGGATCGTGGGCTGCAACCGGCGTCGCCCGCCAGGTGGGGCTATCTCGTGTTGAACACGGGCCCGGCCAGCAGCGAGGCCAGGCGACAGCAGGTACGGAGTTTCCTCGCGGCGCCGAAGCCCGGTCCGGTTCGTGTCGAATTGGTGGAGCCGACGACCGGACCGGACGACGTTCTGATCAAAATCGACAGAACGCTGGTCGCGGACGTCTCCGCGCTGGTGCAGGGGTCGGGTAGCCAGCGGATCGGGCTGGCCAACATCTATGGTCGGTCGCTGTTCGTGCGCGAGTTGGTCGAGCGGGACTCCGGCCTGGCGCCGGTCGTCGAGGTGGTGACGGACGCGGTGGGAATGGCCGCCACGTCGGGCCATCTGTTATGGCTGAGCAGTGGCGGGCGACAGTACCTGGACGCCGAACGGACGGCGGCGGAGCAGGCCTTCCAGGTGCTGAACACGCTGACGGTCGTATCGCGTTTCGACGGTGCCGGTGAGCGGATCCAGGTGGGAGATCTGTTCCTGGATGCAGCGGGTTTCGCAGACCACCTACGCCGTAACTACGGCTGGGGGCTACCCACCGGGGACATGAACATCGTCCTGGCGTTCTATACGACAGATGGAACCCCGGCGTCCGTCGAGCGGTTCTCCGGACAGCTGCGGGATGAGCTCGGGACAGGCGTCCTGCCGACCCAGTTGGTGGTTGCTGCAAAAGATCCCCAGCCGGCGATGCCTGCGGATGAGACTGCGCAGGTGGCCGAGGTCCTGGCCGCAGCGTCGACCTCGGGACATGTGTTGTGGTTGGACAGCGGTGGGCCGGAGGTTGTGGCGGCTGAGCAGGTGGCCGCTGCGATGGCGCCACGGGTGGCGGGCATGTTGACGGTGGTGAGCCACTTCCAACCGCTGGGCCAGCGGCTTCGGGTGGCGGGCCGGGAGCCGATGACCGCGGAGGAGTTTGCCGACCATCTGCGTAGCCAGTATGGCTGGCCACCCCTTGGCGGGCCGGATGTGTTGTTGATGGTGTGTGATGCGGGGGATCCGGGCGGTGACGCGGCGACAGGGTCGTTCGCCCAGCGGTTGAGCGTGTTGCTCGGGGTTCAGGTGTTGGCACCTCGGGGACCGGTGTACACCTGGGACACCGGCGAGGTGATGGCTACCGGCATCTTCCTGGAACGAGATGCCAACGGGCGGGGCAGGCTGCGGTTGGGGCGGTCCGGCTGGCTGTGGCATCGGCCGGATGGGTCGGCGCCGTTGCCGGTGGCCGCCGCGTCGCTGGCCACAGCCCTACAGCGCCTGGAGCGGGCGGGCGACAGTACCTGGCCGCCGGTACCAGCCGGCCCCCTGGTTCCGGTCAGATGGGGGAACCGACTGCTCGCTCAACCGAGGATCAGCACCGACTCGATCGTGGCGGCGGAGTCGGTGAGCCATTCGGTAGGGGAGTTTCGGGCGGCCTTCGGTGCCACCCCGTCGTTGCGGACGAGCTGACAGCTGACGAGATGAGCGCGGACGACGCGGCACCCGCGGCCAGCGTGACGGCCTGGTGATGGCGGGGTCGCTACGCGGAGTCGTAACGACTGGATGCATCCGCGTTCCGTACCGAGCAAGGGTTTTCCAGGGTTCGCGCAGCCTCCTCCGTCCCTACGTTCCGGGGTGGAGGAGGCGTCACATGGTCGAAAGCCTGGAAGACGAGCGGGTGCAGACGCTCGAGCGGCTCTACCGGAAGAACTTTGCGCCGCTACTGGCGTACGTGCACAAGCTGACGCTGGGCGACATCGCAAAGGCGGAGGACATCGTCCAGGAGACGATGATGCGGGCCTGGCAGAACATGGACGAGCTCGGGCTGACCCACGAGACCGCCCGGCCGTGGCTGTTCACGGTCGCCCGGCGCATCGTGATCGACCAGTTGCGGGCGAAGGCGGCCCGGCCGACCGAGGTCCGGAGCGAGTTCCTCGAGTTCTGGCCGGTCACCGAGGACGAGATCGACCGTACGCTGGATGCGTTGGATGTGCACTACGCCCTGGCCCACCTGCCGGCCCACCACCGCGATGTGCTGATCTACCTCTACCTTCGGGAGCGGACGACCGAGGAGACGGCAGCCCTGATGGGCATCCCTCAGGGCACCGTCAAGTCGCGGGCACACCACGCGCTGCGCACGGCGCGGCGGGTGATGACTCATGGCCGCCCGGTCGGCGGGGACAGGTGCCAGGCCAGCAGGTCGTGTCCACCGGCAACCTCCCTGGTGGACGCCGCGAACCCGGCGTAGGCGGGGTTGGTGCCCAACAGCGCGTTCAGCTTCAGCGGCGCGGTGATGATCGGGTCAGCTGGTTTGGCGGTTCCAGCTGATGCGTACACCCGTATCTTCTGTTGCTTGGCCGAATAGTCGACCCACACGGTGATCGGCCCGCCGCCCAGGTCGAGGGCCGGCTGGGTGGTGCCCAACGTGCGGGAACCGCTGCTGGTGGCCGAGGTGACCAGCACGGTGTTGGCGTTCCTGTCCGTACCACCGTCCCTGGTGGCGCTGATGACGAAATCGATGGTCAACCTGGGGACGAGCCGCTCGACCGGCCGGTCGTCGACGATTCCGCCGGTACGCAGGACGAATGACACCTGGCCGGATCGTTCGGTGCTGGTGAACCGGAACGCCGTGCTGAACGGTCTCGCCGGGTCCAGGCTGTTCGCTGACCACACTCCGCCGGCCTGGTTGGCGCCGTCGGTGAGCTGGATGGCCGCCCCCGAGTGCAGAGCGGCACCGGTGAAGGCGAGGCCGGTCGGGTCGGCGAACGTCCGGTAGTCGATCGGCCGGACCTCCGGCAGGGCGTCCGGATCTGCGGGGACGGTTGGCTCGGCGCTGGGCGTGGCCACCGGTTGTGCCTGTCCGTCCCGCTCCAACCAGCCCGGCAACTCGGTCACGATCAGCCATCCGGCGATTGCGGTCACGACCACCATCGCGACCGGAGGCAGCCAGCCCCGCCTGTGTGTCTTGCGCCCGGTTGTCTCGCGGCTGACTGGCTTGTCCGCTGGCATCGGGTACGCAACAACCTCGCCCGACTCCGTCAGTTTCGCCCGACCGACGAAGGCCGCGGTACCACCACTGGCTGGCCGTGCTGACGCCGGCTTCGGCTCTGGTCCTGCCATCGACCTGGGCGCCGGGTCTGCCTTTGACGCTGGTGCTACCTCGGACTTCGAATCCGGTTTCGGATCCAGTTCGGGTTCCGGCTTGGCGGTCGCTTTCTGCTTCGGTTCTGGGGCAGGCTCTGGCACCGACGTCTGCTTCGGTGTAGAGCTCTGCTTCGGTGTAGAGCTCTGCTTCGGCGTAGGGCTCTGCACGGGTGTAGAAGGCTGCTCCGGCACAGGTGTGTGCTTTGGCGCCGGCGTCGGCTTTACCACTGGCGGCAATTCTGGTGATGCGGTGACCGCCGCTTTCAGTTCCTGTTTCCGATCCGGCTGTGCGGACGGCGCTGGCCTCGGCTTCGATTCTGGTACCGGCGCGGGCTGGGGCTGCTCAGCATCGATACGAGGGGCGGATTCAGGTGCGGGTAGCGCAGCGTCAGGGTGCGGTACGGGATCGGTAGTCGTGGCGTCGAGGGAAGGGGATACCGGCTCTGCTGGCGTTTCCTCGGCAGGCACGTCACGCGGGGCGCGCAGCCAGACGGCCCGTACTGGCCACAGCGTCCCATCCGGGGACCGGCGCGAAGAACTGTCCGGCTTAGCCATGTTGGCCACCGCCCCTTTTCTAACTGAGTTTTGTCGCAGACTGCCAGTCGCTGATGGCTCCTCGGCCACTACGTGCCCGCTGGCTGCTGGGTTCAACTATTGTGCAGTTATCGGATGAACCTGAGGCAACGCCCTTACGTAGTGACGCCGGAGACAGCTAGAAGGGGCGTCGCATGAGTGATATCGAACGCGGATCCGGCGAGCAACACCCCGACCTGGACGAGTTCGTTGATGATTGGGACGAGGCTGAACCGGAGAGTAAGCCGAGCCGGTGGAGTCGGCTGACCCGTGGACGCCCCGCCATGCCGCTGATGGCGGCGGGTTGTGTGGGCGTGCTGGTGATCCTGATCGGCATCGTGATCGGGGGCCAGGTCGGCAGCGATTCGGAAACTCCGCCGAGCAGCGGCTCCGGCCCGAGTGCAGAAGCCCCGCCCATCGATTTCGTACCGGTTGGCGACGGAGAGGAGGAGACTTCGCCGAGCCCGTCATCGGACGCGAGCCCCACCGCATCGCCGACGTCGACCACCTCGGCTTCGCCCGGCACGGACCCAACCTCCACTGCGTCCCCACGCCCGAACGCCACTCCCACCGGGGCTCCGAAGCCGACCACCGGCCCGACCACTCCGAAGGTGACCTTCGCCGCCGTGAGCGGCTACAGCTGTCCGCAGAACACGACCCGAGGCTTCCGGGTGGTCGGCCGGTACACCGAGGACGGTAAGGAGGGCTGGTACTCGGTCGGCAGCGGTGCCTGGACCTCCGACGGCTGCGGCGGTGCCTACGAGGCGATGCCGATGTCGGGCTCGAAGACCAAGGATGACAACTTCTACGGCGAGTGGTGGTTCGCCGTCGGCTCGGCCACCCGGTCGTGCGCTGTTTCGACGTACGTGCCGAGCACCTCCGACCCCCGTAACGTCTCCGGCAAGCCCGCCACCTACCAGGTACGCGACACCGAGGGCGGCGCCATCCGGGCGACGTTCACGGTCGACCAGCGGGTCAACCGTGGGCGTTGGGTCTCGGCCGGCACGTACGCCGTCAACGGGGGCCGTATCGTCATCCGGGCGGTCAACCGGGGCGAGGACTGGAACGACTCCGGCCGGACCCTTGAGCACATCGCGGTTGCCCAGCTGCGGGTGACGTGCCAATGACGGAACGACGAACGGCAGGGGAGAGGGACACGATGCGGGTCGCCCGGATCTTCGACCTGGTCGACGCCGAGACCGGCCCCCGGATGGCGGACGACCATCCGAGGCTCGGTACGGACGAGGCCGCGAGGTTCGGTGCGTACCTGCGTTCCGGGGCGCCGGTACTGATGACCACGGCACGGATGAACGACGTGGTCGACCCGCAGCGTGGTGGGGTCGTACCGATGAACTTCTTCACCGACGGTGAGTGGGTCTGGAGCGAGGCGGTCGTCTACTACCTGGAGGAGTACGGCCTGGAACCGGAGGCCGACCTCGCCGCCGCCATTCGTGCCCGTGACTTCGTCATGCCGTCGGTCGACCCGGGAGCAGCCGATCGCGCGATAGCCGCTCTGCAACGACCCAGCAAGCCGGCGGTCTGGACCCACTCCGGATAGTCGCTACCAGGCGCGTAATCAACCCCGTCGACGTCCGCGTTGGCGGGGTTCGCCATGATGACGGGGTGGACGGCACTATCGCTGGTCGGGACGCGGTGCTCGACCAAGTCTGGCAGGCGCTCGCCGTCCGCCAGGCGGTGTTGCTCGACGGGCCCGCCGGTATCGGGAAGACGGCGGTCTGGCGGGCGTTGGTGGCCGAAGCCACCCGTCGGGGCTGGACGGTGCTGACCTGCGCGCCAACGGAATCCGAGATGGTCATGCCGTTCGCGGCACTCGCCGATCTGCTGCGCCCACTGGCGGCCCGGATCACCGATCTGCCCCGGCCACAACGAGTGGCGGCAGAGGCCGTACTGCTGGGCACGGACACCCCGGAGGCCGTCGTCGACGACCGGACGATCGGCGCGGCCGTACGGTCACTGCTGGAAGGCGCGGCGGACGGCCCACCCGTGCTGATCGCGGTGGACGACGCGCCATGGCTCGACCCGCCCAGCGAGCGTGCCCTGCGGTTCGCGCTGCGTCGGGTAGCGTCGCAGGTCACGACACTGGTAGCCAGCCGGACGACCGACCCGGCCCAGCCGGCGGTGCCGCTCGGCCTCGACCAGCACCCGGCTGGCCGTCCGCTCGTCCGGATCACCCTGGCGCCGCTGGGCGTCGGAGCGTTGCACCATGTCCTGCGTGCCCGGCTCGGTACGACCCTGAGCCGCCCGTTGCTGGCCCGAATCGCCCACCACTCGGACGGGAATCCGCTGCTGGCGATCGAGTTGGGACGTGCCGTGCTGAGACTGCCCCGGTTGCCCTCGCCGGGGGAGGACCTGCCGGTCGCCGCCTCGATGCAGCAACTGCTGGCCGATGCCCTGACGGCACTGCCACCCGCCGGCCGGCACGCCGTCCGGTTGGCGGCGCTGTGCGCCAGCCCGACCCTGGGCGACCTCACGGCCGCCGGAATCCCGCCGGCCGCCTTCGACCCGGCCGAGGAGGCCGGTCTGCTGGCCGTGACACCGACCATGGTCGAGTTCGCTCACCCGGTGTATGCGGCGGCGGTGCGGACCAACATCCCGCCCGGAGTACGCCGTCGACTGCACCGCGAACTGGCGGATGCGGTGGCCGATCCGGACGAGCGGGCCCGGCACCTCGCCCGTTGCACGGCCGAACCCGATGCCGACGTCGCCCGCGAGTTGGCCGAGGCAGCCGACCGGCAGCGTGCCCGAGGGGCTCCCGAACTCGCCGCCGAACTGCACGTACGGTCGGCCGAACTGACCCCGGTAGGCGAGGTCGAGGAGCGGGGACGTCGCCGCCTGGCTGCGGCCCGATGCCAGTTCGACAGCGGCGACTATTCGGCAGCCGGTCGAGTCGCCGATGCCGTGGCCGACGAGTCGACCGGTGCGCTGCGCGCCGAGGCGCTGCTGCTGCGGGCGGTGGTGGCGTGGTGCGCGGACGATACCGAGTTGGCGGTGTCGGCTGCCGCCCGTGGGTTGGCTGCGGCACCCGACGGTACGGCGTTGGCCGGGCGACTTCATGCCCACCTGAGCCTGTTCCGGGACGCCCCGGAGCCGGCCCGGTGCGATGCCGAGGCCGCTGTCCGGCTGCTGTCCAGCAGTGACGACGACCGGGCACTACTGTCCGACGCGTTGTTACTGCTGATGTTCAACGAGGTACGCACCGGTCGTCCGGCCCGTACCGAGTTGCTGGACCGGGCGTTGGCCCTGGAAGGTGACGATCCTTCCTGGCTGGCCGGTACGATTCCGGCGATCTGGTGGCGGTCGATCGACGAGCACGAACGGTCACGGGTACGGCTGCACCGGATGCTGCGCCAGGCGACCGCCCGGGGCGACGAGCCGTCGCAGCACGAACTGATCATGCATCTCGGTGAGACCGAACTGCTGGCCGGTCGATGGGCTGCTGCCGAGGCGCACATAGCCGCGGCCCGCGAGCTGGGTGAGCAGCTGGGCACCGGCCTGGTCGGTGAGACGTGGATGGCCGGGCTGCTGGACGCCTATCGGGGTCGGCTGACGCAGGCCGGGCAGTTGGCCGGGGCCGGTCTGCGGCGTGCGGACGAACTGGACGATGCCTGGTGTCGAAGGATCAACCAGCAGCTGGGCGCGTTCGTCGCGCTCTCCGCCGGTCGGTGGGGCGAAGCCGCCACGGCATTCGGCCGACTGGCCGCGACCGCCGACGCACTGGGCCTGGTCGAGCCGCTGGCACTGCGGTTCGAGCCGGACTGGATCGAGGCCTGTGTCGGCGCAGGCGACCTGGGCACGGCGGAGGTCGTACTGGAGCGACTCGGTGAGCGCCACGAGCGGCTGCCCCGGCCGTGGACCCGGCTCGGGTTGGCCCGCAGCCGGGTGCTGCTGGCCAGCGCCACGGGTGTGGACCCGTCGGGCGCGCTCGACGACCTGGCGGCGGCCCGGGCCGAGGTGCCGGTGGACGTACTGCCACTGGACCGGGCCCGCTGCCTGCTGGTCGCCGGGTTGGTGCATCGGCGAGCGCGACGGAAACGACAGGCCCGCGACGCGTTCACCGTCGCCGCCGCCGAGTTCGCCGCGCTCGGTGCGGCAGCGTTCGAGGACCGTGCCCGTACGGAGCTGGCGAGGGTCGGTGCCCGGACCACCGCCCCGTTGGAACTGACCGCCACGGAGGCCCGGGTGGCTCGGCTGGCCGCGCAGGGTCGTACCAACCGGCTCATCGCGGACACCCTGTTCATCAGCCCGAAGACCGTCGAGGCGAACCTGGCCCGGGTCTATCGGAAGTTGGGCATCTCGAGCCGGGCCGAACTGGGTGCGGCGATGGCCAACCTGCCCGAGGTCGACGGATAGGGAAACCCCCGATTCGTCGGGGGCCGTTCGTCCCTAGCGTCGATGTATGACCCGTCGGCTGTTCGCCATCGAGCGTTACGACGGCCTCGGCGAGGAGGCCTCGCCTGCGCTGCTGTCGTTACTGACCACGGCGGACACCCGGCTGGTCTGTGCGGTGCGACTACCTGCCGACGACGTCGTCCTGGCCCTGGTCGAGAGCCCGGACCAGGAGACCGTCGTGAGTGTGGCCGTCACCGCAGGCTGGCGGGTCGACCGGCTCGGTCCGGCAACCCTGATCTTTCCGTACGACCCTGACCGTCGAGTGATTCCGGAGGCCGGAGATGGCGGACCCCCTGAGCATGGTGGACCCGATGCCGACGAGTGAACCGGACGATCGTGGTCGGGCGGAGGTCCGCGGTCGGCTGGCCGTGACGACGTTGGCCGTGGCGCTGACCGTGGCGCTGGTCGCGACCGGCTGTACGACGAAGCCGACCGGCCAGCCGGGCGGCGGCGGTGCCGACGGGGCCGGTGCTTCCGTCGGGGCATCCGATGGGGCATCCGATGGGAGGTCCGGTGACGGGAAGAAGGTGGATGCCTGCACGTTGCTCACCGCAGCCGAGGTCACCGCGATCATCGGGCCCAACGACGGGGGTGGGCCGGGTGACGGTGTCGGTGAGAGCGTCTGCACGTGGGAGAACGCCAAGAACTACCACTCGATCACGGTGAGCATCGGCTCGTTCGGTACCGCTGCCGACGGTCGACTACCCGAGGATTCCGCCTACGGCACCACCGAGTCGGGGCCGGACGGCATCCGGTTCGCCCCCGGCAACGTCGCCGAGTTCGTGGTGGGGAACCGGGCCTGCGAGATCCAGGTGGTCACCAGCGTCACCAGCAACTCCGACCGACCGACCGCCGTCCGACTGGTCGGCCTGATCCGCAGCCGGATGTGATCCGGCGAGGTGGTCCCGCAGGCTGTCGAGCTGGGTGCCGGTACGGGGCAGGCTGCCCTGCCATCGACGGCGGGAATCACCCGTTGCCGTAAGCGCCGGTGGAGCAGCACCCCCGACCGCCGGAAGTTCCTTCAGCAATGCAACTAGGCGAGGAGTTGTCTGATGAGGCGAGTACGCATCCGGTCGGCAGCGATGCTGGCGGGTCTGACCGGACTGGTGATCGTCGGGCTGGTCGGCTGCGGCGATCCGGACGAGAGCGGGCAGCCCGGAGGCAGTGCGGCGGAGCCGACCGTCGCGGCGACGGTGGAAACCCCGGGCGCGGAGCCCACCGAGGCAGCAGCCCAGTCCGAGGTGGATCCGTGCTCCCTGGTGTCCAAGCAGGAGGCGGAACGACTGGCGGGCACCCCGCTCGACGCTGCCGTCCGGGTCAGGGAGACGTGCACCTACACCGGTCCGGTAACCGGACCGACCGCCCAGGTGGAGATCTTCGTCGGGGACGGGGCGAAGAAGTACCTCGACATCGAACGGGAACTCGGGCACGAGTTGCGGCCACTGACCGGCATCGGCGACGAGGCGTACGCCGGGCTCGAGGCGGCCTGGTTCAACAAGTCCGGCCGGTGGGTCTCGATCCGACTGGTACGGCTCAACGACCCGGCGGAGAACCGTAAACCGCTCGAGGACCTGGCCCGCAAGGTCGCCGGCCGACTCTGATCCGGTGCTCTCCGGTGCCATTCCACTGTCATTGCCACGAGACCCGGTCGTGAGGTGCCATGGTCACGCTTCAGTTCCCGACCCGCCGACGCCTGCTGGCGATGGTGGCCTCGGTTGCCGTACTGCTCGGCGCGACGGCCTGCGGCGACGACCGGTCGGCGGACCGGACCGGTGGCGATGCCCCGGTCACCGAGGCCGACCGGCGTTACGGGCAGGCACCGGCACCGCACCGGGAGGTGACGTACCAGCCGGACGTGGTCATCGTGGGCGGCGGTGGCCGGTCGGTACGTTCGGTGACGCCCGACGGGCTGACCTGGCGGATCGACCCGCGTGCCAAACGTGCGGCGGAACTCGCCCGGGGCAGGGTCATGTTCATCACCGGTCGCGGGGTCGGGCGGGTCATCGACGTACGGCGGGACGGCGACGACCTGGCGGTGACGGTCGGACCGGTGGCCATCACCGAGGTGATCCGGGACGGCCGGTTCACCAGTGACCGGCCCGTTCCCTTCGACCGGATGGTCGCCAACCCGGCCGGTGAGCCGTTTTGGGCGGAGGCAGAGGAGGGCACGTCCGGGGCCGGCGGCAGCGGAGGCGGAGGCGGTGGTCCGCTACCGGGCCGGTCGAAGACGGCCCGGATCCCGGCCGGCAAGTTCAACGTGACGCCGACCTGCTGTGCGACCGGCATCGGCCTGCACTTCACCTACGACAGTGGCGGGATCCGGCTGGTCGGCACACTTGAGTTGATGTTCGAGAAACCGTCCGGCACCTTCGATCTGGTCATCGACAACGGCTCGGTCAAGAAGGCGATGTTCGAGGTGACCGGTGGTACCGGGCTGCGCCTCGACGTCGAGGGCGGCAGCGCGCTCGGGGCCGGTCACAACATCAACCGTCGGATCACGATCCCGGTCGACTTCGCCGTACCCCTGGGTACGTTCCTCGGGGTGCCGTTCTCGGCCACGGTGAACCAGTCGTTGACCATCCAGACGGCGTTCTCGGCCAAGGACGGCAACATCAAGGCGAACGCCCGGTACGGCTTCAGCGGGAAACTCGGATTCGGCTACCAGAACGGCTCGTTCGACGCCTGGAAGCCGGCGGGATTCCAGGTCCAGGACAGCCTCACCAACTCGATCACCGGCATTTCCGTCGGGGTCAACGGCCTGCTCTTCGCATACCAGGCGCGACTGCACGTCGGGATCGGTGCGTTCGGGTTCAGCACCGGACTGTACGTCGGACTGACCGCCTCGGTCGGGGTGACGATGGGCTCGGCGCTCGGTGCGCCGCTCACGGTGTGTAGGGGGGCGACCCTCAATCTCTTCACCGACTACGGGGTGGGTTACCGACTCCCTACCGCGGTGGTCAAGGTGATCAACCTTTTCCTCCGGGTGTTCGAGGCCAAACCCATCGAGGCGGAGGGCGGCATCGGCGGGACGGCCAACGTCCTCAACCGCAACGAGGTGATACCGGACGTACCGCTGTGCCGGAAGTGATCGCGGCCCGCACCGCGGTCACTGCTCCGTGCCGACCCCGTCGAGGCTGGCGTGCAGCCCGGAGATGATGAGGTGCAGACCGTACTCGAACTCCCGGTCGAAGTCGCGGCCCTGGCTGCGCAGTGACGTCCCGTACGCGATCCGGGGGAAGCGGGTCGGATCGACCTGTGGATGACCGGCTGCTGGTTCCGGTCGGGCCTGCATCTCCTGCTGCGCGATGACCGCGCCGAGGACGTGGTTGCCGATGGTGTAGATGCCGTACAGCGCCGACTCGATGGTGAAGCCGGCGTCCTCCATCATCTGTAGCAACAGTTCCAGTCCCGGCCACTGCTCGGACGGGTTGTGCAGGTGCTCCTTGAGGCGTCCACCGTCGCGGTGGGAGAGCATGACCCGGCGTACCGCGTGTGAGCGGGCGACGAGCCAGTCGGCCCAGTCCGCCCTGGGCGGGGGCCGCTCGAGGATGGCCATCTCCGGAATGAACATCGCATCGGCCATCGCCCGCAGAAGGTCCTGCTTGCTGGCGAAGTGCCGGTAGAGGGCCGGTCCCTGGACGCCCAGTTCCTGCGCCAGTCGTCGCAGCGACAGGCCATCCAGGCCGACGTCGTCGAGCAGCCTCAGGGCGACGTCGACCACGGTCGGGGGATCAAGCTTCCGCAATGCCATGTGAGCACCATACACTCCCTTGTTATCGGCGTTAACGTTCTAGTTAGCGGTCGTAACTTGAGGTGGTACCGAGCCGTGGGACGGAGATTCTTGGCGATGGATGCGCAGGCCAGGGTGCAGAAGCTGCTTGACCAACTGGTCGAGACCGACCAGGAGACCGGGGTGCAGGTCGCCGCCTATCTACGGGGCGAACCGGTGGTGGACGCCCATGCTGGTCTGGCCGACCCCGCCACCGGACGCACGGTCGATCACCAGACGTTGTTCAACGCCTGGTCGACGGGGAAGGGATCCACGTCCACGGTGGTGCACGTTCTGGTCGAACGGGGGCTGCTGCACTACGAGACTCCGGTAGCCGAGTACTGGCCGCAGTTCGGAGCCCACGGCAAGGACCGGATCACCATCGCTCACGTGCTCACGCACACCGCCGGTGTGCCACAGGCGCCGGAGGGCATCACGGTCGGCGACCTTGGCGACTGGGACGGCATGTGTGCCCGGATCGCCGACCTGCCGGTGCTGTGGGAACCCGGCACCGCCACCGGATACCACGCTCTGACGTACGGCTACATCCTCGGCGAGGTGGTCCGACGGGTCACCGGACGCCCGATCGCCCAGGTGCTGTGCGAGCACGTCGCCGGCCCGCTCGGCATTGCCGACGACCTCTTCCTCGGTGTTCCCGCCGAACAGCACGACCGGGTGGCGCGACTGGAGGACGGCAACTGGGTGGCGACCATGGCCCGACGGCCAGCCGACTCGCTGTTCTTCACGGCGGCACCGCACTCGATCCAGCCCAGCGCTGAACTGGGCAACCGTTCCGACTACCTCACCGTCGACCTGCCGTGCGCGGGCACGATGACCGCCCACGCTGCCGCCCGCATGTACGCCGCCCTCGCATGTGACGTCGACGGCGTACGCCTGATCTCACCACGACGTACCGACCTGCTCTCCACGATCGCCACCGCCGAGGTCGACCGTGTTCTCGGTGTGCCGGTCCCCAAGGGGCTTGGTTACTTCCTCGGACTCCCGGAGACGGGCGGCCGTGCCTCGGCCTTCGGCTGCAAGGGCAGCGGCGGCAGCATCGCGTTCGCCGACCCGGGGAACGACTTCGCATTCGCCTTCATGCACAACCGGATGGCCGCGCCACCCGCCGATCTCGCCAGCCGGGTGGCCAACGAGGTCCGAACCGCCCTGGGCATTGCCGGATAGGCACCACCCGGACGGGTGCCGTGCTGCTCGGCGGCTGCCGACGGCCACCCCGCCCGGCCCACCTGGACCGGAACTATGCTGTGCCCGGTCGCGGTCGCGAGGTGGGGGACAGCCGCGTACCCCTTGACCGGTCTCCGATGGTCGCGGGAGCACTCGTGCAACGTCAGCCACTCGTCATCGCCGTCGCCCAACCACGGATCGTGGCGTACGACGTCGTTGCGAACGCGGCCGAGCACGCCGACACGGTCCGGGCCGCGCACGCGCGGGTGGTGGTCTTCCCCGAGCTTTCGCTGACCGGGTACGAACTGGATGCGCCCGCGATCGTCGCCGACGACCCGAGGCTGACGCCGATCGTCGGGGCGTGCGCCGACACGGGGACGACGGCGCTGGTGGGCGCCCCGGTCCGGGATGGGACGGGTCGCGAACACATCGCGACGCTGGCCGTTGACGGGGCCGGAGCGCGCGTGGTCTACCGGAAGGTGTACGTGCACGAGTCGGAGGAGCGGTTCAGCGCCGGCGCCGGACCCGTAGTGCTCGAAGTGGACGGTTGGCGGCTGGGTCTGGCGATCTGTCGGGACACCCGCTTCCCCGAGCATGACGCGGCCACGGCGGCGCTGGGCATGGACGTCTATGTCGCTGCGGTCCTCGACCACCTCCGCGACGCTCACGTGCCGGCCGAGCGGGCTCGGCGCGTCGTCGCCGACCACAGGGTGTGGGTCGCCACGGCGAGCTTCGCCGGGTCCACCGGTGGCGGGTTCGACCGGGCGGCGGGTGGCTCGGCGATCTGGACCCCCGACGGCGCGGTGCTCGCACAGGCAGGACCGGAGCCCGGAGAGATCGTCCGGGCCACACTGCGTGACCAGGGTTCGGGCATCCGCCCTGATGTCTAGGTGATCGAGGGTGTCAGGGGTGGGACGTACGATCCGGCGTCATGGCAGTACCTGACCTGATCCCGATCATGCATGAGCCGGGCTACCACACCGACCAGATCGGTCGGTACGCCGACGGCCAGTTCTTCGGTTGCGTCACCGCGGCCTTCCGTGAGGGCGTCGGTGGCGGCGACGACTGGCCCGAGCACAAGCGGTGGTACGCGGTGCTGCACCGGTTCGACCACGACGGCCACTACCGGGGGTCGGAGATCTGGTACGCCGGCACCACCGCCCAGGGCGAACGGGACGTGGTCGACCGGGCCGAGCAGAAACTGGCGACGTGGCTGGCCGAACTGCCACAGCCGACCTTCGGTGACATCGCGGTACGCCTCTTTTCCGTCGAGGTCGACGGCATCGTGTTCGGCCTGGTCGACGAGTCCGACGACGAGTACGGCGAGCACGTCGAGCTGTATCCGAACGAACTCGGGTTCAATCCGCCCTGGGACGGGGAATACGACACCTGACCTGACCCGTCCGACCCGGTACCCGTGGTCTGGACTGGCTGACCGCACTGTTGGCCGTACCTGGAAGAATCGGCGGATGGACCCAGCACCCGGTGATCGCCGGCCCAGCCCGGCCCGCCCGAAGCTCCCGGCCCGCCGACGGCGCTGGCGTCGTCGGCTGCTGTTCCTGCTCGTCCCGGGGCTGCTGGCGGCAGCCGGTTCGATCACGGCCAGTGTGCTCTGGATCCGGGCCGGAGCCCAGGGGCGGATCTACTCCGCCGAAGCGGTCCCGCCGGCTCCGGTCGCGCTGGTGCTGGGCGCCCAGGTGTACGACGACGGCAACCCGTCGCCCTTCCTGGAGGCCCGTCTGGCGCTGGCCAAGCGGCTCTACGACGAGGGCAAGGTCGGCGCGCTGCTGGTCTCCGGTGACCACGGCCGCTGGGAGTACGACGAACCCGGGGCGATGCGGCGCTGGCTGGTGGAGCGGGGCGTGCCGGAGTCGAAGGTGGTGATGGACCACGCCGGGTTCGACACCTACGACTCGTGCGTACGGGCCAACAAGATCTTCGGGGTACGCGAGCTGATCGTGGTGACGCAGACCTTCCACGTACGCCGGGCGGTGACCGTGTGCCGCCAGGTCGGGGTGGCTGCCGTCGGGGTCGGCGACGACTCGGTGAGCCGGTTCGCCTGGTCGTGGCGGCGGGGGAGCGTACGGGAGTACGGCGCAGCCGTGAAGGCCGCCTTCGACGTGTTCAGCCGTCGTGACCCGGTCCACCTCGGTCCCCGTGAACCGGGCATCGCCGACGCCCTGGCCGACTGAGCCGTGTCGTGGACGGGGCAGCGCCTCCCGCTGGCATCCCTGCTGGTCAGGGGGGAGAGCTGCCCGCTAACCTCTCGCCATGCCGACACACGAGCGTGAGATCACCGAGCCCGTCGACCTGTGCCTGCCCGACGGTCGGCTGAACCCGGCGGCGGTCGGCTGGACCCGGCAACCGCTGCACCGGGCTAACCTGCGCGGCTGGGGTCGGGCCAAGCGTTGGGAGTACTGGGGGATCGTCACCCCCACCCACATCATCGGGCTGGTGGCGTCGTCGCTGGACTACGCCGGGCTGCATGGCGTGTACGTACTGGACCGGGCCACCAGCGCGGAGATCAAGAAGGACGTGGTGGTTCCGTTCGCCCGAGGGGCCGTACTGCCCGAGCGCAGCGGTGTCGGCACGGCGGCCGTACGCGGTGGCGGGGTGCGCATCGACATCGAGCAGCGCGCCGATGGCACCACGCTGCGGGCCGTCACGCGGGGCGTCGACCTGGAACTGGCGATTTCGCTGCCCGAGGGGCACGAGTCCCTCGGGGTGGTGGTCCCGTGGGGCCCGAACCGGTTCCAGTACACGGTCAAGGACGTGGGTCGCCCGTGCACCGGCCGACTGCGCCTGGCCACCGGCGAGTACACCATCAGTGCCGACGACTCGTTCGCCGTACTCGACCACGGCCGGGGCAAGTGGCCGTACTCGATCGCCTGGAACTGGGCGGCGGGCAGCGGCCCCGGTGGCACCTCGATCCAACTCGGCGGGAAGTGGACCGACGGCACCGGTACGACGGAGAACGCGGTCTTCGTCGATGGTCGACTGCACAAGATCGGCGAGGAACTGCGGTGGAGCTACGACCGCAGCGACTGGCTACGCCCGTGGCGGATCAGCGGCGAACAGGCCGACGTGCAGTTCCACCCGTTCCACGAGAAGATCGCCCGGACCAACCTGGGCGTGGTCGCGAACGAGACCCACCAGTGCTTCGGACACTTCTCCGGCTGGGCGCAGACCGACGACGGTCAGCGGGTCGACCTGGACGGCCTGGTCGGCTGGGCCGAGGAGGCCCGCAACCGCTGGTGACCTGATGTTGGTGAGGGCCCCTTCCAAAGACAAGAACGACAGGAAGGGGCGCCTTCCCTACAGGCGGAGCCGGTCGTTGACCGCGCGGACCAGTTCCTCGGGGAGTTTGGCGATCCGCCGGTCGTAGCTGAGCAGCCCGTTCAGCTCGTCCTCCACGTCGGAGAGTTGGGTGTAGACGGTGGCGCTCAACCCACGGTCGATGGCGGGGACGATCTGCTCGGTGTGCAGCCGGGTGAAGGCCGCACCGAGGGTGTCGGCGTCGGTGAACCGCTGGTAGCCGAACTCCTTGTCGGTGAACGCGTGCCCGGCCATCCGCAGGCTGTAGCCGCCGTACTCGGACAGCACCAGGGCCCGACTGTCTCCGCGTCGCTGCCGGGGCACCCGGAACCGGCGGAAGTAGACGTGCAGGCTGCGCAGGTCACCGCCGCCCTGGTCGTGCCAGCCGCTGGCGTGGTCGACGGTACGGGTCGGGTCGAGGGCGGCGACCTCCTCGGCTACCCGTGCCGCGTCGAACTGGCCCCAGCCCTCGTTGAACGGCACCCAGACGGCCAGGCTGACCACGTTGCGCAGGTGCTCGATGGTGTCGCGCAACTCGGTCCGGAACTGGGCACGGCCCTCGGCGTCGCCTCGACCGAACCAGCGGTACCGTCGGTCGTCCAGCCGCAGCGGGGTCAGCACCGGGGCGGTGACGACCAGCGGGTGGTAGCTGCTGCCGCCGTTGACCATGTCCTGCCAGACCAGGATGCCCAGCCGGTCGCAGTGGTGGTACCAGCGCAGCGGCTCGATCTTGATGTGCTTGCGCAGCATGGTGAAGCCGAGCCGCTTCATGGTCTCGATGTCGTGGACCAGCGCCGCATCCGACGGGGCGGTGTACATGCCGTCGGACCAGTAGCCCTGGTCGAGGATGCCGGCGTGGAAGTAGGGGCGGCCGTTGAGCAGCAGCCGGGGCACCCCGGCAGCGTCCGGGCCGACCCCGAACGACCGCATCCCGACGTAGCCGCGTACCCGGTCGGCGCCGAGGGCGACGGTGACGTCGTACAGGTAGGGGTCCTCGGGGCTCCAGGGCCTTACGTCCGGGATCGGGATGCGCACCGGCTGCCCGGCGGGCGCGGTGACCGCGCCGACCACGACGCCGTCGGCGAGGACCTCGACCCGGGCGTCCGCCGGGTCGGTCCCGGCCGGCACGGCGTCGGCCACGTCGGCCCCCGCCGGCTGCGCCGCATGCACGGTGACCTCGACGTACCCGTCGGCCAGCGCCGGGGTCAGGGTGAGTCGTTCGACGTGTACGACCGGCACGCACTCGACCCACACGGTCTGCCAGATGCCCGACTGGGCGGTGTACCAGATGCCGCCCCGGCGCAGCTTCTGTTTACCCCGGGAGTGGTGCCCGGTGTCGCTGATGTCGCGTACCGCCACCACCAGCGTGTTCTCCCCGTCGCGCAGCGCGTCGGTGAGGTCACAGTGGAACGGCAGGTAGCCGCCGGTGTGCTTGCCGACCTCGACCCCGTTGAGGAACACCCGGCAGGTCTGGTCCACCGCGCCGAAGTGCAGCAGCACCCGGGACGGTGTCTCGGTGGGTACGAAACCGGCGGGCAGGCTGAGGGGCCGGCGATACCAGAGGGTCTGGTCGGGTTGGAGTTGCCGCCCGACGCCGGAGAGCACCGACTCGGGGGAGAACGGCACCAGGATCTCCCCGTCGTACGCGGCCGGCTCGTCCTCGCTGCTGGCAGTGGTGATGGCGTACGCCCACCGGCCGTTGAGGTTGAGGTAACTGTCGCGTACCAGTTGCGGACGCGGGTATTCCGGCAGGACGTTGTCCGGGTCGAGCGTCTCGCCCCACGGGGTGAGCAGATTCTGCGTCACCGGTGCTCCCCTCCAGCCAATTTTGCCCTCCTGCGTAGTGCCATCGCCGGTACGACGATCAGCAGTAGCACAGCCGCCGCGGCGAGGAAGATCGCCGGGGTCGGGACCTGCTTGACCACACCGAGTTCCTCGTAGTGTTCGTTGGCACCCTTGATCACGGCGGCACCGAGGTACGGGCCGACGAGCATCGGCACGAGGATGGCGAAGACCATCCGTAGTCCCTGGACGTGACCGGCTCGGTCCGGTGGGGAGTAGTCCCGGACCAGGGCGCCGATGGGGGCGAGGACGAGCATGAAGCCCGACATCATCACCAGTCCGACCAGGATCACCGGGACCATGCCCCGGGCGACGGTCATCAGCAGCAGTCCGATGCCGTAGACGGCGGTGGCGGGCAGCAGGAAACGTACCTTGCCGACCCGGTCGATGAGCCGGCCGCCGAGGACGCTGACGACCGACGCACCGGTCAGTACGACGGCCAGGACGATCGCGTACCCCTCGATCCTCAGGTACCGCTGGAGATAGATGATCAGGTACGGCAGGAAGACCTGCGTCGAGATGCCCCAGATCGACCAGGCGGACAGCGCCAGGTAGAGCCCGGGGTTGGCCCGGATCGCGCTGGGGCGTAGTCCGTGGATGGCGGACCGGAGATAGCCGCCGTGCTGCCTGGCCAGCGACGGATGGTCGTCCACGAGGAACCAGGCGACGACCCCGACCGCCGCGATGATCAGCCCGATGATGACGAAGAACTGCTGCCAGTGTCCGGCCCGGGTGAGACCGTCGAAGCCGGCGAAGATGGCCAGCATCGAGACCAGCGGCATGATCGCCAGCACCGACTCGACCCGCCCCCGGTTGCGGGGTTCGGTGACGTCGGTGACCCAGGCCTGGAAGGCGGCGTCGTTCGCGCCCGCGCCGAGCAACGACATCAGGCAGTCCAGGGCGATGACGGAGATCGCGGTGACCAGCACGACGTTGGCGACCGGGGCGATGCTCTCGACCGCGTCCACGGTGAGGAAGCCGAAGGTGGCGGTGGCCAGCCCCCACAGCAGGTAGCCGCCGGAGATGAAGATCCGTCGTCGCCCCAGCCGGTCCGACAACGCGCCGATCAGCAGCGTCGCCAGGGTAGCGGTCACCGCACTGGCGGCGACCATGGTGGCGATGACGTTCGGGTCGTCGCTGATCGTGTCGTAGACGAAGACGTTGAGGTAGAGGTTCTCCACGGTCCAGGCCAGTTGGCCGACGAACCCGAGGACGACCAGCGCCGTCCAGAGTCGTGGGCCCAGACCGCTACCCGCGCGGGTCGTTGTCACCCGCGCGACACTACAAGATCTTTCCGCCGTACGACCTGGGCCGATTCGCCAGCTGATCCGCCCTGGTGGCCATTGCTTCCCAGGCAACGAGAATGGGACTCCTACCCGACACCGCGAAGGGATCTGCGATGCCGACCGAGTACGAGGCCAAGGTCCTTGACGTCGATCCTGTGAAGATCGCCGAAACCATCGTTTCCCGGGGTGGCCGGCAGGTGGGCGAGACAACGTTGCAGCGTCGTTACGTCTACGACCTGGCGACCGGCGACGGGACTCGCTGGATTCGGCTTCGGGACACCGGTTCGGGTGCGACGCTCGCCGTCAAGGAGATCAGGCACGACGGGATCGACGGCACCGACGAGATCGAGGTCGGTGTCGACCGGTTCGAGGTCGCCAACGATCTCCTCGGTCGGATCGGCTTCGTGGCCAAGTCGTACCAGGAGAACCGGCGTACCAGTTTCGTGCTCGACGGTGCCCGGTTGGAGGTCGACGAGTGGCCGCTGATTCCGCCGTACCTGGAGATCGAGGCCGACTCCCGCGATGCGGTGCTGGGCGTCGCGGCGGTGCTCGGTTTCAACGAGGCCGAGTTGACGGCTGAGAACACCTTGAAGATCTACAGTCGCTACGGCATCGACCTGCTGGCCCACCGCGAGTTGCGGTTCGGCGGCCTGTCGAGCTGATAGCGCAAACGACTCGCCGCCGGCTGTGGTCGGCCCTGAACCGGTAGCGCAAACGACTCAGCTCGACAGGGCGGGAAGCGGAACAGCCCGGCCCCGGCAGCCGGGTACCGGCCCTGCCTGCACCGGCACCCGGGGTGATCCCGGCGACTCTGAGCTTTACGGCCGGTCAATCGGCACGTAGCTTATTGCTAGACATTGGCAATAACAGAGGAGCTGCGTCATGCGCCGAGTGCTGACGGGGATCGGCAGCGCCGCCCTGGTGGGCGCGCTGCTGGTCGGCTGCGGTGGCAGTCCGGGCACCGACACGAGGCCGACCGACTCGATCATTCTCGGCGTGCAGTCGGAGCCGGACACACTCAACCCCGTCCTCGGCTACGCCGTCGAAGGCGCCAGCAAGATCTACGACGGGCTGGTCGCGTACGACGAGAAGCTGGAGCCGGTGCCCGCGCTGGCCGAGAAGCTTCCGCAGGTCAGCCCGGACGGCCGGACCGTCACCTTCACGTTGCGCCAGGGCGTGACCTTCCACGACGGCACCCCGCTGACCGCCGACGACGTGGTGTTCACCTACCGCGCGGTGCTCGACGAGAAGACCGACTCGACGCTACGACCGGCATATGCCGCGATCAACGAGGTCTCCGCACCCGACCAGCGGACCGTGGTGTTCAACCTGAAGTACCCGTACGCGCCGTTCGTGAAGCGCACCACGCTGGGCATCGTGCCGGCGAAACTGCTGGCCGGACAGGACGTCAACACCGCACCCTTCAACCAGCGGCCGATCGGCACCGGGCCGTACAGGGTCGAGTCCTGGACCGCCGGGGAGAAGCTGGTGCTGACCGCCAACGAGGCGTACTGGGGCGGGGCACCTGCGATCAAGCGGGTGACCATGGCCTTCATCGCCGACGACAACGTCCGCGCCGCCCGGCTGCGCAGCGGTGAACTCGACGGCGCGGTGCTGCCGGCGAAGATCGCCGACGGGCTGGGCGAGCTTTCCGGCCACCGCAGGTGGGACAACCCCACCTCCGACTACCGGATGATCTCGATGCCGATGAACCACCCGGTCGCCGGTGACCTGGCCATCCGTCGGGCCGTCGACCTGGCCGTCGACCGGGACGGCATGCTGCGGGCGCTGCTCAACGGGCAGGGCAAGCCGGCCTTCGGACTGATCTCCCCGGACGCGGGGCAGTGGTTCGACCCGACGCTGACCCGCTCCGGCGCTGCCGACGCCGCCGCTGCGACCAAACTGCTGGACGAGGCCGGCTGGACGGTCGGCGGTGACGGCATCCGGGTCAGGGCGGGCCAGCGGGCGAAGTTCACCCTGATGTACCCGGCCGGCGACAGCCTCCGCAAGGACCTGGCCACCGCGGCGGCCTCCGACGTGCGCAAGGTCGGCATCGACGTGGAACTCGTCGGCCTCGACTGGGCGGGGATCAACCCCCGGCTCGGCCGGGACGCGGTGCTGTTCGGCAGCGGCTCGCCGTACGACCCGGACTTCGACCTCTACGACTCGCTCTACTCCGCGCTCGGCGGCAAGGGCTACGCCAACCCCGGCCGCTACGCCAACCCTGCCGTGGACGACCTGCTCGACCGGGCGCGGGCCACCAACGACACCAACGAGCGGGTACGGCTCTACCACGAGGCGCAGCGGAAGGTCGCCGCCGACCTACCCAACATCGGGCTGGTGTTCCTGCGCCACACCTTCATCGTGCGGGATGCCTGGACCGGACAGTTGCCGCGTACCGAGCCGCACGACCACGGCTTCAACGGCATCTGGTGGAACCTTGAGGACTGGACACCACGTCGATGACGGCGATCGCCCGTACCGTCGGGCTGCGTCTGGCTGCCGCCGTACCGTTGCTGCTGGTGGTGTCGTTCGGGCTGTTCCTGATCGGTAAGGCCTCACCGTTCGACCCGGTGTTGCAGTACGTGGGCGACGCCGGCGCGGCCCGACTCACCGCCGAGGACCTGGCCCGGATGCGGGCCAACTGGGGACTCGACCGGCCGCTGCTGGTGCAGTACTGGGAGTGGCTGACCAACCTGCTCAGCGGTGACTTCGGCACCGCCCGCAGCATGGGTGGTCGCCCGGTGGGTGAGGTCATCGGTGACCGGATCGGCTGGACGGTGCTGCTGACCACCGCCGGCCTGGTCGGGGCGATGCTGATCAGCATCCCGCTCGGTACGCTGGCCGCCCGTCGACCGGGTGGTCTGCTCGACCGGGCCGTCACCTGGACCGGCTACGCGCTGGAGTCGATCCCCACGTTCTGGCTGGCGCTGGCCGCGATCGCGGTCTTCGCCCTGACCCTGGGTGCGCTACCCAGCGGTGGACTGACCGACGCCGCCGCCACCACGGTCCAGGCCGGCGACGTGGCCCGGCACCTGGTCCTGCCCGCGTCGGTGCTGGCGGTCTCCCAGTCGCCGTGGTTCATCCTCTATGTACGGGAGACCGTCACCCACACCCTCGCCGAGGACTTCGTCACCGGGGCCCGGGCCCGGGGCCTGCCCGAGCGGATGGTGCTCGTCCGACACGCGCTGCGCTCCGGGCTGCTGCCCCTGATCACGCTGGCCGGCGCGCGGGTGCCCGAACTGATCACCGGAGTGACCCTGGTGGAAGCCGTCTTCTCCTGGCCCGGCGTGGCCGGGGCCACCGTGGAGGCCGCCCTCGCCGTGGACTTCCCGTTGCTGGCCGCGCTCACCCTGCTGGCGACGATCACGGTCCTGGTCGGGAACCTCGCCGCTGACGTGGGTTACACGTTGGCCGACCCCCGGGTCAGGTTGCGATGAGCGACCTCGTCTGGCGTCCGGCGGGACGTACGCACATCGGCAGCCCCACGGCCGGTCGACGCCGCCGGATCGGGGCCTGGACCGCCCTGGCGGTGCTGGCCCTGCTGGTCGGCGCGGCCCTGCTGGCACCGCTGATCTTCCCCGGTGACCAGCGGATCGTGGACCTGGGCGCGGCCAGTCAGGCCCCCTCCGGGGACCATCTGTTGGGCACCGACAAGCTGGGTCGGGACCTGCTCGTCCGGTCGCTGTACGGGCTGCGGGTCTCGCTGACCGTCGGCGTGGTCGCCGCGGCGGTCGCCACCGTCATCGGTGGGCTGGTCGGACTGCTGGCGGGCGTGGCCGGTGGCTGGGTCGACTGGCTGCTGATGCGGGTCGTGGATGCCTTCGGCTCCCTGCCACACCTGCTGCTGGGCATCTTCATCGTCGCCATGTTCGCCCCCGGGGTGGGCGCGGTGATCGTCTCCATCGGGGTCACCCACTGGCTGACGACCGCCCGGATCGTCCGCGCCGAGGTGCTGTCCCTGCGGTCCCGGACCTTCGTCGACGCGGCCATCTCGGGCGGGGCGTCCCGCTGGCGGATCCTGGTCCGGCATCTGCTGCCGGCGGTGATCCCGCAGCTGGGGCTGGCTGCGGTGCTGATGGTGCCGCACGCGGTCTGGCACGAGTCGGCGCTGAGCTTCCTCGGCCTGGGCCTGCCGCCGCACCTCGCCTCGCTCGGCAACATGATCAACGATGGGCGGGGCGAACTCTTCGCCGGTGTGTGGTGGCCCAGCCTGGTGCCGGGTCTGTTCATCATCGTGCCGACCCTGGCCATCGCCGTACTCTCCGGCTGGTGGCGGGACCGGCTCAACCCCCGCCGTCGTACGGAGTTGCAACTGTGAGCACCGCCGCCGAGAAACGCACCCGTGCGCCGCAACCGGACGACCGGACCGGCCACCCCGGTCACGCCGGTCACAGCCTGGGTGTCGACCGCCTGTCGGTACGGTTCCGGCTGCCCGACGCCACCGTCACGGCGGTCACCGACGCCACCTTCACCCTGTCGGCCGGCGAGTGCCTGGCGCTGGTCGGCGAGAGCGGCTGCGGCAAGTCCGTACTCGCCTCCGCGCTGCTCGGCCTGCTGCCCGGCAACGCGGAGATCCGGGGTCGGGCGCTGCTCGACAACGACCTCGACCTGCTCAGCTGCGGTGAACGGGTGCTGGCCAACCGGATCCGGGGACGCCAGATCGGCCTGGTGCCGCAGAGCCCGGCGGCGCACCTCACTCCGGTGCGTACCGTCGGGGCACAGCTGCGGGAGACGACGTCGGTGCTGGGCACCGCCGGGGGAGACGCCCGGGCCGCCGCCCGCCGGTACGCCGGACGGGCCCGGCTCGGGGAACAGCACCTCGACCGCTATCCGCACCAGCTCTCCGGCGGGCTGGCCCAGCGGGCGGCCACCGCGTTGGCGCTGGCCGGAGATCCGTGGCTGCTGCTGGCCGACGAGCCGACCACCGGCCTGGACCGGCCGCTGGTCGACGCGACCATGGACGAGTTGGCCCGGCTGCGCGACGCCGGCCACGCCATCCTGTTGATCACCCATGACCTGGCCGCGGCCCGCCGGGTCGCCGACCGGGTCGCCGTCATGTACGCCAGCCGGATCGTGGAGATCGCACCCACGGCGGAACTGTTCGACCGGCCCCGGCACCCGTACACCGCCGCCCTGCTGGACGCCCTGCCCGAGCGGGCATTCCGGCCGCTGCCCGGGTTTCCGCCGGAGCTGACCCGGTTGCCCGACGGCTGCGCCTTCGCGGCCCGGTGCCCCCGGGTCGACCGGCGCTGCGACACACTGCCACCGTCGACGCCGACCCCGGACGGTGAGGTCGCCTGCCACCACCCGCAAGGAGGCTGAGATGACCGCATCCGCACCCGTGTCCGGTAGCCGGGCGTTGACCGCGCGCCAGGTCACCGTCCGGTACGGCCGGCACACCGTCCTCGACGGTGTCGACTTCACCCTGCCGGAGAGGACCACCATCGGGCTGGCCGGGCCGAGCGGCTGCGGAAAGTCCACGCTCGGGCTCGTCCTGGCGATGCTGCGCCGTCCGGCCGGTGGCACCGTCACCATCGACGGTGACCCCGTACCCGGTTGGCGGCACGGCGCACCCCGGGCGATGCGTACCCGGGTCGCCATCGTCTTCCAGCAGCCCCGGCTGGCCGTCGACCCCCGGCTCCGGCTGCGGGACATCATCCTCGAACCGCTGCGGGCCACCGGCCGGGGGCGGGAGACGGCAGACCTGCTGCCCGCGTTGGCCGACCCGGTCGGCCTCACCCCGGAACTGCTCGACCGCCGGCCGCACGAGGTCTCCGACGGGCAGCTCCAGCGGGCCTGCCTGGCCCGGGCGCTGGCCCTGCGCCCGCGCTACCTGATCTGCGACGAGATGACCACCATGCTCGACGCCAGCACCCAGGCGCATCTCGTACGCGCCGTCGAGGAATATCGGCGGGAGAGCGGTGCCGGTGTGCTGGCGATCAGCCACGATCAGGTGCTGCTCGACCGGTGGGCCGACCATACGGTCACCTGGGACGCTGTCGTCGTAGCGTGACAGGCACCTGCCCGGCGGCCGACAGCAGTCTCTCCGCCAGCTCCCGGCAGCGCCTCCCGAGCTCCGGCGGGTCGAGGACCTCGAAGTCGTGCCCCAGCAGGAGTACGTGCATGAGCACGAAGTCGAGGCTGCGCCCACCGCTGTGCACCTCGCAGAGCCTGCTTCCTCGCGGGGTCACGACGGCCGCCGACGGCGGAACCTGCGCGCGTACGGTCTCGGCCGACGCGTGCACGAGGAAACGCGCCTGGTGCGGGTAGACCCGACTCGCCACTCCCTCCTGCACGTACGTCGCCGCGTCGGGCACCGGCCGTGGACGGAAGCGCCAGGTCCGTGCGGACACGTCGGTCATCCGGTCGACGCGGAAGGTGCGCCAGTCGTCGCGATCGAGGTCGTAGGCGAGGAGATACCAGCGCCGGTCGGAGGCGACCAGGCGGTAGGGCTCGACCCGCCGCCGTCGTACCTCGCTCCCGGACGGGTAGTCGAACCCGGCCTCGACCTCGTCGCGGCAGGCCCTGGCCAGGGTCATGAGCACCTCGGGCGGGACCGGTGTACGGCCCCCGCCGAAGGACTCCACCGAGCCGGAGAGCGCCCGCACCTCGTGCCGTAGTCGGGTGGGGAGCACCCGGTCGAGCTTGGTCAGCGCCCGGAGTGCGGCGTCACCGGTGCTGGCGACCCCGCCGCCCGCGCCGGCCAGCAGCGAGACCGCGGTGGCGATCGCCTCCTCGTCGTCGAGGAGCAGTGGTGGCAGGTTCTGCCCCTGGCCGAGCTGGTAGCCGCCGCCGACACCCTGGCTGGCGTACACCGGATAGCCGAGCGTGCGTAGCCGCCCGACGTCCCGCCGTACCGTGCGCGGTGTGACCCCGAGCCGGTCGGCGAGTTCGGGGCCGGTCCAGACCCGGCGCTGCTGGAGCAGCCCGAGCAGGGTGAGGACCCGTTCCGTCGTACCGCGTTCGTCACCGCTCGCCACGTCCATGTCGTCCACCCTTTCAGAGATAGCGGACCGATCCTGTCCGCTAGGGGTGTCAGGGTGGCTGCATGGACGCGGATGAACCTGACTGGAACCGGACGCTGCGCTCGACCAGATGGAGGGCCAGCTCGGCATCTGGCTGACCGGGGTACGCAGCCTCGGCGAGGCTGGGCTCCGGGTCCCGATCGGCGCGAAGGAACCCTTTCCCGAGCTACCGATGGCCGATCTGGTGCTGAACGTCGACCGCGAGCTGATCCACCACCTGTCCGAGGTCTGCCTGCTACGCGACCTCTACCAGCACACGAAACCCGACACGAACGGAGCAACCCGATGAGCCGCCACTTCCAGGTCACCTTCGACGCCCACGACCCGAAGGCGCTGTCCTCCTTCTGGGCCGAGGTGCTGGGCTACGTCCACCCCGGGCCGCCCGGAGTCGACCTGCCCGAGGGGGCCGACCCACTGGCCGCCTGGGACGACTTCCTTGAGCGGATCGGCGTACCGGAGGAGCAGCGCAACACGAGGTCGGCCATCGAGGACCCGGACGGGCAGGGCTCACGGCTGTTCTTCCAGCAGGTGCCGGAGGACAAGGTCGCCAAGAACCGCGTCCACCTCGACGTCCGCGTGGCTCCCGGACTACAGGGGGAGGAGCGGATGGCGGTGCTGGAGGTCGAGTGCGACCGGCTCGTCGCGCTGGGAGCGACCCGGGTACGTCGCCACGAACCCGAGCCCCCGATGGGCGCCGGCTGGATCGTGATGGCCGACCCCGAGGGCAACGAGTTCTGCCTGGACTGACCTGTCCTGAGGCTTCTGGAAGCCACAGCTGAAGGCGCCGCAGCGACTGTGCTCGATTTGATCGCGGATCGCCATTGACGCATTGCTCTTGATCCCCTAGCGTCGGATCACCGGTTTTCAACGAAGGGAGATCGTTATGCGCTGCCTCGAACCACCGATCGAGTCCTAATCGGATTACCGTGATCGCGCCGGGCGCCATTGATGGTCGCCCGGCGTATTCGCGGGCGGCCATGGTGTCCTTTCCCCCGGTTGTCGTCGACCTGCTGCGGATCGACGCGAACATCCAACGGTTCCATCGAGCCACGGCGGCTGCGGGTTGCCAGGTTCGTGCCCATGTCAAGGCGCACCGCACGGCAGAGTTGGCGCAGCGGCAAGTCGCCGCTGGCGCGGTCGGCGTCGCGGTGCACACCGCCAGCGCTGCCGTACGGCTCGCCGAGGCCGGCGTTCAGGACATCGTGCTGGCCTGGCCGTGGCCGGATGCGTGGCGGTTCCCGTTGTTCGCCGATGCCGCCGCGACCATTCCACGCTTTGCGATCCACGTCGACCGGCCCGAGTCGATCACCGGTATCGGTGCGGCGGCGACCGAGCGTGACACCGAGGTCGGGGTCCGCATCGATCTGCGGCATACGCCGGCAGAGTCTGCCCTTGCGCTCGCGAGACTTGCCGTGGACACGACCGGCGTACGGTTCGACGGGCTCTCCGGTTACTGTCCAACCGCGACCGCCGACGAGATTCGGGACCGGTACGAGGTTGGACGGCGGTACGCACAGAGCGTGGTCGCGGTGGCCGAAGCGCTCCGCGACGCCGGCATCGACTGTCCAGTCGTGAGCGTCGGCGGAACCCCGACCGCGCCGGGTGCCTGCGGTGTCGACGGCGTGACCGAGATCTGCGCCGGGGTTTACGCCAGTTTCGACGGCGGGCTGGCGGCCGCTGGCGTCTGCGCGCCGACCGACGTGGCGCTCAGCGTCGCCGCCGACGCGACCGAACTGCTCGACGGATGCGCACAGCACTGGGACGCGGGAGTGGCCTGGATGCCGGCAGCGTCGCCCTATTCGGACCGGCTCGTCCCGGCCCACGTCTGTCCGCTCGCCGCCAACCTTCTCAAGTACGGCGTCGAAATCACTGTGGTTGCAGATGGCGAGCAGGTGGCGACCTGGCGACCGTTCGCAGCGCCGGACCGCGTGTGACTACAACGTCGCGTCCAGCGGGTTCGCTGGTCGCCGATCTGAGCCTGTTGCGACAGCGCCGGTTCGCGTTGCTCCTCGCCGGCCGAACCATATCCATGTTCGGCAATTCGTTCGGCCCGATCGCGATTACGTTTGGTGTTCTCGCGCTGCCCGGCGCAACCCCGGTGACGCTGTCTGTCGTGCTGGCCGGGCACGCGGCGGCACAACTTGGGCTGATGCTGCTTGGTGGGGTGATCGGCGACCGGTTCCCGCGCCACTGGGTGCTGGTAGCAGCCGAGACGATCTCCGGTTGCGCATTCGCCGCCCTCGCCGCGATGCTGCTGACGGGCTGGGCACCACTGCCGCTTCTGGTCGGGGCCGCGTCCGTGGCTGGCGGCGCCTCAGCACTGCTGCTTCCGACACTGACCGGCGTGATACCCGACGTGGTCGACCGGCGCCACCTGCGGCCGGCGAACGGGCTGTTGCGCCTGGGCGGCAACGCCGCGACCATCGGTGGCATTGCGGTAGCCGGCGCGGCGGTCGCGCTGCTCGGCCCAGGTGTAGCGGCCGCAGTTGACGCCGCCACCTACTTTGTCGCCGCCGCGCTGCTCGCCACGCTACGCGCCAGCACCCCCGCCGCCCCTCGCACCCGTCGCCATGTCTGGGTCGACCTGCGCGAGGGGTTCCGCGAGTTCGTCGGCCGACAGTGGCTGTGGGTGGTGGTCGGATCGGCCGCGTTCCTCAACGCCGGTACAGCGGCGACGTTCACGGTGCTTGGGCCGGTGCTCGCCGCCCAACGGCTCGGCGGCGCGATCGGCTGGTCAGTCATCCTCGCGGGCTACATCGCCGGGATGCTGTTGTCGGTGCTCGCCACCCTACGGATTCGGCCCGTGCGGCCGCTGCGTACCGCAGCCCTGGTTACGCCGCTGCTCGCGGCACCGCTGGCCGCCATGGGGACTGGCGCGCCGGTGGCCGTGGCGAGCGCCGCCGCCTTCTGCGCCGGAGCGGCGTTCAACGTCTTCAGCGTCCTGTGGGAGACCACCCTGCAGCAGAGAGTGCCGGCGGCCGTGCTGGCGCGGGTGACCTCCTGTAACTATTTGGTCGCGCTGTCGTTCAAGCCGGTCGGCATCTACCTCGCCGGGCGCGCCGTTACCGGCATGGGCGCCGACTTGGCCACCCTCACCGCCGGCGCCGTGGTGCTGGCCGCCGGACTCGCCCCGCTGGCCTCGCCGCAAGTGCGCCAGCTAACCGACCATAGTGGAGCAAGTTGATGGAACAGTACGCCGAAGGCTTCGCCCAGGCCTATGACGAGCACTGGAGCCCGTACCCGACCCGGGCCGCCGAGCAGTTGCTGCGGCTGCACCAGGCTCTCGATCCGAATGCCGAGCGGCGGCTGCTCGACATCGGTTGCGGCACCGGCATAGTGGCGGCCCAGTTCCAGCAGGCGGGGTACGAGGTGACCGGGCTGGACGTTTCGGAGGCAATGCTGCGGCGTGCCCGTGTCCGGCTCGGTGACAGCGCCGTGCTCGTTCACGGCGACGCCACGGACTTTGCCGTTGCTGAGCCGTTCCCGCTGGCGGTTTCGACGTACGACATCCCGAACCATCTTGGCAGCATGGAACGGATCGGCCTCTATCTGGAGTGCGCTTTCCGGGCGGTACGGCCGGGCGGTGTGTTCGCCTTCGACGTGGCGACCCGCAAAGCCCTGCTCGGTATCAACGCGATCCAGGTGCGAGAGACCGAGGAGTCGATCCTGCTGTACCGAGGCGCCCTGAACGAGGAAGCTGGATACGGCTTCTACCGGATCTCCGGGGCGGTACGGGCGTCGGACGGCCGGTACGACCGCTTCGCGACCACAATCACGAACTCGGTCGTGCCGCTCGGCCAAGTCGCCGACGCGCTCATGCAGGTCGGCTGGCGCGATACGTACCTCGCCGCGCCAGCCGACCTGCTCACACCGCTCGCCGGCGACCAGATTGCAGCCGCGGAGCAGCTTCATCGGGTCTACTTCGTCGCACGCCGCTGATGGGAGACCCGAGCCGGCCCGTTGGCAACCTGTTCCGCGTGGACCGAGGCACACCGAGCACCACACCTGCACGATCCTGCGGCGAGATGTGACCGGGCACTCCCTGGAAAACTAGCTCGATACACGGGTGTACTGAGTACGCTGGCGTATCGTGAGTCGAGAACTGGCATCCGTGGACGGCCCCGAGCCGTACAAGCGTCGCCGCGAGGTGACGGTCGAACGCCTGCTGGACGCCGCCCTGAGCACCTTCGCCGACCTGGGCTTCCAGGCGGCCCGGGTGGAGGACATCTGTAGCCGGGGCGGCTTCACCCGGGGGGCGTTCTACTCCAGCTTCCGTACCAAGGACGAACTCTTCGCGGCGCTGTTCGAGCGGGAGATGACCGCTCGGATGGCACTGCTGGAGGAACAGCTCACCGGGGTGGAGGAGGAGGACGACCCGGTCGCGGCGGCCGTCGAACGCGGGCTGGCGACCTACCGGCAGGACCGGGCCTGGGCCGTCGTCTACATGGAGTACGCCCTGCACGCGAGCCGGCATCCGGAAGCTGTCGCCGCGTTACGCAGACACATGAGCCGGGTAATCGACCGCCTCACCAGCCTGATCGAGAACGCCGTCCAACGGGCCGGGGTCAACCTGACCATTCCTGCTTCCCAACTCGCCCGAATCGTGATCGGGATGATGGACGGCCTCGCGTTGCAGGAGATCTCCACCGAAGGCAACGGCGAGGTCAGCGGGCTGCACCGTCCGGCCCTACTGCTCATGCTCCGGGCCGTCACGTCGGCACCGCCAGCACCACCCGTACCACCGCACAACGCCGAAGGGCTTTCTTGATGGCTTCGCTGCTCTACCGACTCGGCCGCGCCTGCTTCCGCCGACGTGGCGTCGTGATCGGCGCCTGGACGTTGATCCTGGCCGCCGTGATCGGACTCTTCGCCACGCTCGGCGGGGAGTTCGACGACCAGTTCACCATCCCGGGCTCCCAGTCCCAGCAGGCGCTCGACGAACTGCGTGAACTCTCCCCGGCCTCGGCGGGAGCCAGCGCGCAGATCGTCTTCGTCGCCCCGGACGGGACCACCGTCACCGACCCCCGCTACGTCGGCGCGATCGCCCAGACGGTTGCCGCCGCCCAGCAGGCACCGCAGGTCGCCGTGGTGGTGGATCCGTTCCAGGCGAAGGTGGTCAGCCCGGACGGGCGGGCCGCCATGGCGGTCGTGCAGTACGGCGTACCCACCCAGGAACTCGCCGACGGAACCCTCGACGCTCTCGAGGAGAAGGTCGCCCCGGCCCGGGCCGTCGGTCTGGACGTGGCGGTCGGCGGCAACGCCTACACCACGACCGGCGTGCAGATCGGCCCCACCGAGTTCATCGGTGTCGCCGTGGCGGTGGTCGTACTCGTCGTCACCTTCGGTTCGCTGGTGGCCGCCGGGATGAACCTGCTGACCGCGCTCGTCGGCATCGGCGTCGGCCTCGGCGGGCTGCTCACCCTCTCCGGCACCATCACCCTCTCCTCCACCGCGCCCACCCTCGCATTGATGATCGGCCTGGCCGTCGGTATCGACTACGCGTTGTTCATCCTGTCCCGGTACCGGTCCCTGCTGGCCGCCGGCACCGATCCGCAGGAGGCCGCCGGGCGGGCCACCGGCACCGCCGGCTCCGCCGTCGTCTTCGCCGGCCTGACCGTGATCATCGCCCTGGTCGGCCTGTCGGTGGTGCGTATCCCGTTCCTGACCGTCATGGGTCTGGGCGCCGCCGGCACGGTGCTGGTCGCCGTACTGGTCGCGTTGACGCTGCTGCCGGCCCTGTTGGGCTTCGCCGGTGCCCGGCTGGCCCCCAGGCCCGGTTCCCGGGCGTTGCGGCGGGAGCAGGAGTTGGCCGAGCACGCCGACACCCCCGCCCGTACCGGTGGGGCCAGGTGGGCGCAGTTCGTCACCCGCCGCCCGCTGGTGACCATCGTGGTGACGGTGCTGGCGCTGCTGACCATGGCCATCCCGGCGCTGCAACTGCGCCTGGCCCTGCCGGACAACGGCACCGCCGCCCCGGAGACCACCCAACGCCAGGCGTACGACCTGATCAGCGATCACTTCGGGCCGGGCCTGAACGGGCCGCTGCTGGTCCTGGCCACCGGGCTGGAGCCGGCCACCGCCGAGCAGACCGCCGGACAACTCGCCGCCATCATCGGCGGCACCCCGACCGGTACGCCCGGACAGTTCACCGGCGGACTCGACAACGTCGTCTACGCCGTACCGCAGCCGTTGCCCGGTGGAACCGCCGCGATCGTCCAGGTCGTTCCGGGCACCGGCCCCGAGGACGAGGCGACCAGCAGCCTCGTCACCGAGATCCGTGACCGGATCTCCGACCTGGAACGGCAGACCGGGGCCGAACTGGCCGTCACCGGTCAGACCGCCGTCGCCATCGACGTCTCCGACCGGTTGGCCGGTGCCCTGCTGCCGTTCGCGCTGATCGTCGTCGGTCTCGCGTTGCTGCTGCTCCTGCTGGTCTTCCGGTCGATCCTGGTGCCGGTCAAGGCAGCCATCGGGTTCCTGCTGTCGGTGGCCGCCTCGTTCGGGGCCGTCGTCGCGGTCTTCCAGTGGGGCTGGCTCAAGGACCTGTTCGGGGTGTCGACGACCGGCCCGGTGGTCAGCTTCATGCCGATCATCCTGATGGCGGTGCTGTTCGGGTTGGCCATGGACTACGAGGTCTTCCTGGTCTCCCGGATGCGGGAGGAGTACGTCCACACCGGCGATCCCGAGGAGGCGGTCGTCGTCGGGGCGCAGCAGGCCTCCCGGGTGGTCGTCGCCGCCGCGCTCATCATGTTCTCCGTCTTCGCCAGCTTCGTCACGGTCGAGGACGTCATCGTCAAGGCGATGGCCTTCGGCCTGGCGGTCGGGGTGCTGGTCGACGCGTTCGTCGTACGGATGACCCTGGTTCCGGCCGTACTCGCCCTGCTGGGCAGGGCGTCCTGGTGGTTGCCCCGCTGGCTGGACCGGCTCCTGCCCGACCTGGACGTCGAGGGCGCCAAGCTCCGGTGAAAGGAAGGGCCCTTTCTATCGTTTTCTGCCTTGAAAGGGGCCCTTCCTAACACCCCAGCGCGCGGGAGTTGGACCGTCGTCGCGCTGCGCCGGGGTGAGCAGGCCGAGGTGCAGCGCGCGGAGTACGGCGCGGGTCCGGTCCCGTACCCCGAGTTTCATCAGCAGGTTGGAGACGTGGTTCTTCACGGTCCCCTCCGCCAGGTGCAGCGCGGCGGCGATCTCCCGGTTGGAGTAGCCGCCCGCCAGCAGCCGCAGGATCTCCCGCTCCCGCGCGGTGATCGACTGCGGGGGCGGCAGGTCGTCGATGGTGTTCTGCTCGGGTAGCTCCGGCACGGCCCGGAGCAGTCGATCGGTCAGGGCCGGCTGCACCAGGCTGCCCCCGGCGGCCAGCGTCCGGACCGCCCCGAGGAGTTGTTCGAGGGTGACGTCCTTCAACAGGTAGCCGCAGGCGCCCGCCCGCAGCGCCCGCAACACCAGTTCGTCGTCGTCGAAGGTGGTCAACACCAGGGTCGGGACCTCGATGCGTCGCTCGCGTAGGGCGATCAGCGTGGCGATGCCGTCACGCCTGGGCATCCGCAGGTCGAGCAGGACGACGTCCGGCTCGACCCGGATGATCACCTCAAGGGCCTGGTCGCCGTCGGCCGCCTCGCCGACCACCACCACGTCCGCGGACAACTCCAGCAGGTGCCGGATGCCCTGCCGGACCAGGGTCTGGTCGTCGACGATGCAGACCCGGATCGCCCCGTCGACAGCGTCCCCGGGCAGGTGACCGTCGGGTATGTCGGCGTTCATGTGGCCGGCATCTCGGCGACGGCCCGGAAGCCGCGCTGCGAGGCGAAGGAGACCGAGCCGCCGAGCTGCTGGACCCGCTCGCGTAGGCCGGTCAGCCCGTGCCCGAGCCGCAGCACCGGTGCACCCCGCCCGTCGTCCCGCGTACGTAGCACGACCTGCCCCTCGTCGGTACGGACGATGTCGATCCAGAGGTTGTCCGCCCCGGCATGCCGGATGGTGTTCGTGACGATCTCCTGCACGCAGCGGATCAGCGTACGGGTGCGTTCCTCGTCCACCTCGACCGTCTCGTCGACCTGAAGGTGCACCCTGGGGCGGGGCAGGTCGGCGACGATCGAGTCGATGGCGGCCCGTAACTGCGGCGATCGGGTACGCAGCTCGCCGACCGCGATCCGGACGTCGGACAGCAGGTCCTTGGCCAACCCCCGGGACCGCGTCACGTGCTCACGGGCCTGCGGACCGTCCCGATGGATGGCGACCTCCAACTCGAGCACCAGTGCGGTGAGTTGATGGCCGACCAGGTCGTGCAGCTCCCGGGCGATCCGTAGCCGCTCCTCGGCCCGACTCGACTCGGCCAGCAGTGCGGTCGCCGTACGGAGTTGGACGTTGGTTGCCGCCAGTTCGGTGCGGGCGGCCGTCTCCCGTATCTGACTGCTGACCGACAACACGGAGCAGACCTGCAACATCGCGTAGATGAGGGCGGCCAGGGCGATTCCGGTGAGCGTGCTGCCGTTGATCCAGGCGGCCAATGCGACCACGCCGCTGTGCGCTGCGATGAGCAGTCCCAGGGTTCTGGCCGAGATGAAGTAGGCAGCTGAGGCGGCGGTGAAGACCAGCAGGATGGCGGTCCAACCGGCGGAACTGGACAGCAGTACGGCGGCGCTGGCCAGGAGGCTTTGCGCAGCCAGGATCCGGTGACTGGTCAGCCAACGTACCTGCTCGGGGACGAACCAGATGCTGACGTACGCGGTGATGAAGCCGAAGTAGCAGATCCACCAGATCCACCACGGGCCGGTCACCACGCCACCGTCGTCGAAGACCTGGTCGATCAGGACGGGCAGCCCGATCAGCAGGCACACCGCGATGCCGACGGCACCTGCCCACTGTTCCAGGTTCCTATCGCTCATCAGATCACCCTCGGTAACCATACGTCGGGCAGGGGCTGTTCGACCGTGCCAGAAGTCATGGTCGACAACGATGACCGATGGCACACGACCATCCCTTCGCGACTACGTAACGTCCGCTGCACCAGTGCAGACCTGTCAACTCAATCGGGAGCCGGGGGTGGAATCGTGGCCGTCATCGAGGTCGAGGGGCTGCGTAAGCGGTACGGAACGACAGTCGCCGTCGACGATGTCAGCTTCACCGTCGAGAAGGGAGAGATCTTCGGCATCCTCGGCCCGAACGGGGCTGGTAAGACCACCACGGTCGAGTGCCTGGTCGGGCTGCGGAACTCGGATGCCGGGCGGATCAGCGTGCTCGGTCTCGACCCACGTCGGGACCGCAACCGCCTGCGGCAACTTGTCGGGGTGCAGTTGCAGCAGGGGATACTTCCGGAGAAGCTCCGGGTCGGGGAGGCGGTGAGGCTCTACCGCTCGTTCTACAGCGAGGGTGCCGACCCGGACCGGCTCCTGGCCGATCTGGGACTCGACGGCAAACGCCGTACCGCGTTCGGTGACCTTTCCGGTGGCCAGCAGCAGCGGTTGGCCATCGCCCTGGCCCTCGTCGGCAACCCGGTCGTCGCCGTACTGGACGAACTCACCACCGGCCTGGACCCCCAGGCGCGCCGCAACACCTGGCAGCTCATCGACGAGATCCGCGAGTCCGGTGTCACCGTACTGCTGGTCACGCACCTGATGGAGGAGGCGGAACGGCTCTGCGACCGGATCGCGGTCATCGACCGTGGTCGGCTGGTCGCCCTGGACACGCCGCTCGGTCTGATCAGGCAGGCGGCTCTCGATCAGGAGCTCACGTTCCGGGTGACCGAGCCGTTCGACCATGCCGTACTCGCCGCGTTGCCCGAGGTGAGCGGGGTGGTCGCCGACGGTGACGAGGTCAGGGTGTCCGGTTCCGGCAATCTGCTGTACGCGGTCAGTTCCGCGCTGATCGGTCTCGGCGTGGTCGCCACCGAGACGCGCCTGCGACAGGCACAACTGGATGACGCCTTCCTTGCCCTGACCGGCCGGGAACTGCGCCCGAACGACAGTTCCACGCCGGAGGAGGACCGATGAGCGGAATCCACGACGTGGTCATGGCCCGGCCTGTCCCGCGTCGGCTCGGGCGGCAGGCCTGGGCACAGATGGTCCTGACCGAAGCCAGGCTCACCTGGCGCGACACGGCCGGACTGGTCGTACCGTTCGGGCTGCCCGTCCTGATCATGGTGATGAACGGGATCGGCTCGGACCGTCGCGGGATGCCGGAGTTCGGTGGGCTGTCGGCGCTGGACGCCTACGTCGTACCGCTGGTCCTGGTGCTGGTCGTGGCGATGCTGGGCATGGTCAACATGCCTTCGTTCCTGGCGGCGTACCGGACCTACGGGGTGCTGCGGCGGCTGGCGGTCACTCCGGCCCGGCCGTGGATGGTCCTCGCCGCCCAGGTGGTGGTCAGCCTCGTGCAGGCCGTGGTGGGCATCGCCATCTCGCTGGTGGTGGCGAAACTCGTCTTCGACGTCGCGCCGCCCCGCAACCTGGCCGGTGCCCTCGCCGCGCTGGCCCTCACCGCTGCCACGATGTACGCGATCGGCATGCTGATCGCGGCGGTCGCACCGAGCCCCAACTCGGCGGTTGCCATCGGCCTTACCGCGTTCTTCGCCACCATGGCCCTCGGTGGTGGGTTCGGCCCCCGGCAGAACCTGCCCGACTGGCTCTCCACCATCGGAGGCCACCTGCCCTTCGGCGCTGCGTTGGACATCCTCAGCGCCTGCTGGGCCGGTCTCGGGGTGGAGGGCACCCAGCTTGCCGCCCTGATCGGAACCGTGCTGCTGGCGAATGTCGCAGCCGCCAGGTTCTTCCGCTGGCAGTAGCGTCCTTCGCTGGCACCAACGCGGGGAACCCACGGTGCTCCGGCGCTAGCCGTCCCCGACGCCTGACTGGGTGCGCCCGGTCAGGCGTTCGTGGCGCTGTCGGGCTGCCTGCGCGGTTCCGAGGCCGAGTCCGAACGCGATCGCCTGCCAGGTGAGTCCGCGACTGCGGGCCAGGTTGAGCAGCCCGGCCTCCAGTGCGTCGAGTTCGGCCCGTACGTGGGGGATCAGGGTCAGTGCGGCGGTCAGGTCCGCCTCGTCCAGCGGGGCCTCGTCGGGCTCGGGCAGGGCCGACCCGGCCGCCAGCGAAGTGACCAGGCTGACCGCCTCGTACGGGTCGAGGACGGTCGCGTGGCTCCAGCGTCGGCGCTGGCTCTCGGTCGTGCCGTGCCGTTCGGTGATGCGGTGGAGTGCGGCGTAGGTGCGGTGGGCCCGGGCGCGGCTGGCATCCGGTGGAGTGAAGGCGTCGTCCATCTGCTGAGCGTCGGTCATGACGCCAGCGAACCACGTCAAACGATCCGTTGTCAACTAACCGTTGCAAACAGATCGTTTAAAAATGCTGTGAAGATCGTTGATCTACCAGCTGCTCACCGGTCAGCCGTGTCGGGCGAACGCCTCGGCTACCGTGTCCCGCCCGGCACCGGTCGCGATCAGCAGGCGAAGCAGGACCCGTGCCTTGTACGGATCGAGCAGCCCGCCGTCGACCAGCCCACGCCGCAGCAGGTCGGTCTCGGAACCGATCGCGCCGTAGGTGTGCCGTAGCACCGAGCCGCTGCCGGTGCGGGAGGTCAACACCACCGGAATGCGTTCGGCGAGCGTACCGAGCACCGGGGCGAGTGCGGACGGCACATGTCCGACCCCGTAGCCGGCGACGACGAGGCCGTGATGTGTCTCCGTGAGCCCGTCGAGCAGTAGGCCGTCGTCGTCGAGCGTCAAGGGGTAGAGCGCCACCCGGGTGGCGTCGAGTGATGCCGTTTCCGCTGGCAGCGGCAGCGGTTCCCGGCGGGCCGGCCGGGTCAGCACGCGTACCCGCTCCTCGATGACATGACCGATCGGGCCGACGTTCGGTGACGCGAAGGTCGCCGTACTCGTGCTGTGGGTCTTGCGTACCCAACGGGCGGCGTGGACCTCGTCGTTGAAGACGACCAGTGTCCCGAGGTCCCGGGCCGCCGACGACGCGGCGACGCGTACCGCTGCCAGCAGGTTCGCCGGACCGTCCGCACCGGCCAGCGTCGGATTGCGCATCGCCCCGGTGAAGACCAGTGGTTCCGCGTGCGGCCACACCAGGTCGGCGAGGAACGCGGTCTCCTCCAGCGTGTCGGTGCCCTGGGTGACGACGACGCCGGCAGCACCGTCGGTCACCGCCGTCGAGGCGGCGACGACCACGTCGAGCACCTGCCGGAAGGTCAGGTTCGCACTGGGTACGGCATGCGCGTCCCGTACGTCGAGTGGCACACCGAGGTCGGCGAGCCCGGGTACGGCGGTGGTGAGTTCGGCACCGGTCAACCGGCTGACCACGCCACCACTGCTGCCGGTCATCGCGATCGTGCCGCCGAGGGTGAACAGCGCGACGCCCACTCGTTGAGCCCTTCGCTAGGGCGGCCATCGTCGATCGACCGCCGGACGCCGTCACCGTACGGCAAGCGGTGCTCCGGCCCGCAGCCACGTCGGCTCGGCCCATGTCCACGTCGGCTCGGCCCATGTCCGCGTCGGCCCGGTCAGGTGCGGCGGCCACCCCGGTGGGCGGGGCCGGGCAGGATCCCTCGACCGGCCAGCACCTCGAACACGAGATGGGTCTCGGCCTGACGTACGGCAGGGTGCACGGTGATGTGTTCCAGGACGAGGTCGCGTAGTGCCTCGGGCGACTCGACGGCGACGTGCACCAGATAGTCGTCCGCCCCGGCGACGTGGAACGCGGTGAGGACCCCGGGAATGTCGGTGAGCGTGGCGTGGAAGCTGCGTACGTGGTCACGGTTGTGACTGCCGAGCCTGACCTTGATCACCGCTTGCAGCGGATAGCCGAGGGCGGTCAGGTTGAGCTGTGCGTGGAAGCCGGAGATGACGTTGCTGTCGCGCAGTGCCCGTACCCGGTGGATGCAGGTCGACTCGGCCACTCCCACCCGGGCGGCCAGCGCGGCGTTGGTGAGCCGGCCGTCGGCGGCCAGTTCGGTGAGGATGGACAGGTCGGTGCCGTCCAGGGCAGTCGTACGGCCCGGTTGTGGATTCCTCGGTCCGGCCGCTCGTGCCATCGGTCCCGCCTCCATGATCTTTCCCGGTCTGTCGTCTGGGCCGAGGATTCCTCGCCGGTCATTGCCTGCGATTGTGGTCCCTTGCACCATCATCGCGTGGGTAGTGAAAATCTCTCATTCGACTCGCTGGCCGTGCATGCCGGCCGGGCAGACCTGTCCGAGCTGGGCGTCCACGCCCCGCCGCTGGACCTTTCCTCGACCAGCCCACTGCCCGACATCGAACTGGGCGGCGACTCCTACGAGGCGATGGCCTGCGGTGGCCACCCGGTCGACGGGGGAGGATTCGTCTACGCCCGCCTCTGGAACCCGACCGTCGCCCGGTTCGAGTCGGCCCTGGCCCAGCTCGAGGGCACCGAGGAGGCGGTGGCCTTCTCCTCCGGTATGGCGGCGATGACCGCCACCGTACTGGCGGCCAGGGCGGAGACCGGTGGGAACCACATCGTCGCGGTCCGCCCGCTCTACGGCGGAACCGACCATCTGCTGGCCTCCGGACTGCTCGGTGCCGAGGTCACCTTCTGTCCGGCCGGGGAGATCGCGACGGCCGTACGCCCCGACACCTGCCTGGTGATCCTGGAGACCCCGGCGAACCCCACCCTCGACCTGGTCGACATCGGTGCGGTCGTCGAGGCTGCGGCCGGTCGACCGGTCCTGGTGGACAACACGTTCGCCACCCCGGTGCTACAGAACCCGGCAGCGCACGGGGCCAGCCTGGTGCTGCACAGCGCGACCAAGTACCTCGGCGGGCACGGCGACGTGGTCGGTGGAGTCGTGGCCGGCAACGCGACCTGGGCGGCGGCGCTGCGTCGGGTCCGGTCCGTGACCGGGGCACTCATGCACCCGTTGGCCGGCTACCTGCTGCACCGGGGCCTGACCACGCTGCCCGTCCGGGTACGGGCACAGCAGGCCACCGCCCAGCAGCTCGCGGCGTGGCTGGGTACGCATCCCGCCGTACGCCGGGTCTTCTATCCGGGTGCGCCCGACGGCGACCCGGCCGGCCTGGTCGGCCGGCAGTTGCGCGGCTGCGGCGCGATGCTGGCCATCCAGCTTGCCGGCGGTTACCAGCAGGCCGTACGGGTCACCAACGGCGTCCGCCTGTTCACCCATGCGGTGTCCCTGGGCGGGGTCGACTCACTGATCCAGCACCCGGCGGCGCTGACCCATCGTCCGGTCGCCGAATCGGCTCGGCCGGGTGCCGACATCGTCCGGCTCTCCATCGGCCTGGAGGACGTCAACGACCTCCGATCCGACCTCGCCCAGGCCCTCGCCTGACCGACCCCCACCCCTTTTCGGGTTGATCATGAAGTTGTTGTCTCCTACACGGCGTGTCGCGGACAACAACTTCATGATCAACGGGGGAGAAGAGGGCGGGGGAGAAGAGGGCGGGGGAGAGAGAAGGGGGTGGAGGGGGTCAGTGGGGGGTGTCCTCGCGCTGGGCTGCTGCGTCGCGTTGGGCCAGCCGGGCCAGCATGGCGTTGTACGCGGCCAGCGCATCGTCCTCCCGCCCCTCGGCGGCGGCCCGGTCGGCGGCCCGGTCTAGGCGGCGCTGCTCGCGTTGGTCCGCGCGGAACCACTGGATGAACAGCGCACCGACCACGAACAGGGTGGGAATCTCGCCGAAGGACCAGGCGATACCGCCAGCGGTGTGCTGGTCGTCCAGCGGGCTGCTGCCCCAGGTACGAGGAAGCGCGTTGAACCATTCGGCGGCCATCAGCGAACTGGCCTGCATGATGGCGACGCCGAGGAAGGCGTGCAGGACCATGGACACCAGCACCAGGATCATGCGTAGCGGTGCCGCCGGACGCTGCCGGGGGGACGGGTCGACCCCGATGACGACCCAGAAGAACAGGTAACCGGCCCCGAGGAAGTGCAGCATCATCGCCAGGTGGGCCGCGTGCGAGCGTAGCGCGAACTCGTACAGGCCGGTGAAGTACATCATGTACATGCTGGTGACGTAGAAGACCAGCGCGACGACGGGGTGCGACACGAACGCGGAGATCCGCAGCCCCAGCGCTCCCTGCAACCATTCGCGGGGGCCGGGCCAGGCCGGGTCCTTGGCCTTGGGCAGCGCCCGCAGGGCCAGCGTGATCGGGCCGGCGAGGGCCAGCAGGATGGGCGCCAGCATGGCCAGCAGGAGGTGCTGCACCATGTGCACCGAGAACAGCACCGGTCCGTAGCGGGCCAACCCGCTGGAGGTCGCCGCGACGACGATCGCGCAGCCGCCGAGGAAGGCGAAGGTACGGGCCGCCGGCCAACGGTCCCCGCGCCGGTGCAGCCGCCACACCCCGGCGAGGTAGAGGCCGGCGGCGACCAGCGCACCGGTCAGGAACAGCGGCTCGGGCAGCCAGTTGGTCAGCAGTCCGCCGACGGTCATCGGTGGCGGCATCGGGAACCCGAGCAACGCCGTGGCGACGTCCTCCTCCAGGAGTTCACCGGTCGGCGTGGGCGTACGGGCCAGCGCGACCGCCGAGCCGATGGCGAGGCCGAACAGCGTGATCTCCACGGCGGTGACCCGGGCGAAGGTGCGCCGCTCGCCGCGCCGCAACGCGGGTAGCGCGCTGCGCCGCTGCCACCAGCCGACGCCGGCCAGTGCGACCAGCAGACCCGTCTTGACCAGGACGAGCTGCCCGTACCGGCTGCTGAACAGGTCGGCGGGGGTGGACAGCCGGGAGAAGGCCGACAGCACGCCGGATCCGGCGACCGCCACCAGGCAGGCGGTGGCCAGCAGCGAGAAGCGGCGTACGGCGGTGGCCAGGTGCGGGCTGCCGGCGCGGCCGGCCAACGCCAGGGCCAGCAGCCCACCGGCCCACAGGGTCACCGGTACGACGTGCAGCAGCAGCCCGGAGACGGCCAGTTGGTGGTTGCCGGACCCGGCGGCGTGACCGGTGAAGATCGGCGGTACGACGGCGAACAGCGCCAGACCCAGCGCGATGGTGGCCCCGAGTGGTCGCAGACTGATCCGGCAGGTCACGAAGACGGCTGCGGCGGCCAGGGCGGACAGCGACAGGGCCTGACCGAGGTTGACCGAGGTCGCGAAGTTGAACAGCGTCTTTGCGGTGACCACCTCTCCGGCCGGTTGTCCGAGCAGGTCGGAGAGGGTGTAACCGAGCGCGAGGACGGCGCACAGGCACCAGGCGAGCGCGGTCCAACCGGCGGTCCGCAGCCGTCGGTAACCGATCGCCGACAGCCCGGCCCCGTCCCTGGGGGAGAGCAGGATCGTCGCCAGCAGCAGGCCGATGGTGGCCACGGCGAAGACCTGGGTGCCCAGTCGGGCCGCCGGCAACGCCCAGGCGGTCACCACACCCGGGTCGGGCAGGCCGGGTATGGCCTCCCGACGGACACCGCCGCCGTACCAGAGCAGCGCCGTCGCGGCGACGGCTGCGGCGGCCAGGCCGCCGATCGCGTACGGCCATGGCCGGTCGAGCCCGGTCGTCCGGGCGGTCGGTCGGGTCATCGGCGTACGGCGCGTCGACGCCACACCAGGTAGCCGGCACCGGCCAGCACGATCAGGGACAGCGTGACCGTGGCGATGACCCAGCCGGCGGCTCCACTGTCGGGGTCGGCGGTGGCGGAGTCGGCGTCGACCGCCGCGTTCACGCTCGGTGCCGCCCCGCTCGGCGCGTTCGACGCGCCGGGCGGTGTCGCATCGGCCGACGGTGTTGCGGGAGCCGAGGGCGTGCCGGCCGCCGTCGCTGCCGAGACGGTGAACGGGTACGAGCCCTGCACCGGGTGACCGTCGGCGGAGACCACCCGGTAGGCGACGGTGTAGGTGCCGTTGGCCAGCGGTTGGGTGAAGGTCACGGTGCCCCGGGTGCCGGAGACCACCGGTTCACCGGTGGGTACGGGTTGCCGGGCCGCGTCCGTGATCACGATCTTGGTGTAGGTGGGGTTCAACGGCTCCACGAAGTCGAGCATCACCTGGGTCGGCGGTGCGGTGAGCGTGGCGTCCCGTTCGGGGTTCGCGGCGCGGAGCTGGTTGTGCGCGAAGGCCGGGCGGGCGGGGATCAGCGCGACGAGGACGGCGACGAGTACGGCACCGGCCGCTCGGAAGATCCGCACAGCGGGTGACAGCGGTACGGCGTGCATTCGGACATGGCTCCGTAATCGGTTACTGGCTTGGTTGGGTAGTCGCTGTTCGGGGCGGTCGGGTTCCCGCCGGGCAGAGAGTGGTTCGGCTGGTCGGGACCACTTCATTCCAGCAGTTGTTGTCCGACCCATCCGCCGGGGGCACATCCGGGTGGGATGGCGAACACTGCCGACCCGATCGGGGTGGTCCACTCGTTGAGCAGGTCCCGTTCAGCCAACCGGCGCTGGACCGGTAGGAACTGACGGTCGATGTCGGCCTGGTACGACGCGAAGATCAGTCCGCTGTCCGGGTGCCCGTCGGCGTTCGGCACCCCGTCGTAGTTGTACGGCCGACGCATGATCATCAGCCGTTCGTCGGCGACGTGGGCGCGGGCGACGTGGGAGAACTCGGGGATGACGGTGAAGCCGAGTTCGTCGGTCGCGGTGAAGTCCGGCGGGTCGTGCTCGGCCTGACCGGTGAGCGGTGCACCCGTGTCGAGCCGCCGACCGAGGGCCATTTCCTTGTCGGTACGGCCGAGCAGGTCCCAGGTCTCCAGCTCGGTACGGATCCGGCGGATCACCAGGGTGGTGCCGTCCCGCTGCCAGGCGGGTCCGTCGGACACCCAGACCGCCTGCTCGAAAGCGGCGGTGCCGGGCTGCGGGTTGGTGGTGCCGTCCAACTGGCCGAGAAGGTTGTGCTGGGTGTGCGCCTCGTCCTGTACGCCCCGGCTGCGCCGGAAGCCGAGTTGCGTCCAGCGGACGGCACCGAACGGGCGGGCATCCTTGATCAGCATCCGCTGCGCGTGTGCCACCGTGACCGGATCGTCCGCGCAGATCTGGATCAGCAGGTCGCCGCCGGACCAGCGCGGCTCCAACCGGTCGATGGCGAACGGTGGCAGGTCGGCCACCGAGGGCGGTCGGCGGTCGTCGAGCCCGGCTGCCCGGTAGAAACCGGGCCCGAAGCCGAAGGTGACGGTGAGCCGGGCGGGCAGCAATGCCAGTTCGCGTTCGGTGTCGGCCAGCGCCGGCTGCCCCTGGGTCAGCCGGGCAGCGTCGTCGGTGAGTAGCCGCATCAGCCGGCCCAACGCCGCCCGGTCCACCCCCCGGTGCAGGGTGAACGCGACGAAGGAGGCGTGCGCCTGCGGATAGGTGGCGACACCGGCCTGCCGGGGGCCGTGGAACGGCTCGGTTCCCGTACCGATGGAGAGGTCAGCGACCGGCGTCGGAGCCGCCGCCGGCCGGTCCCGGTCGGTGACGGCGGCGACCGCGCCGCCGCCGAGGAGGGCACCTCCGGCGACGGCTCCGCTGGTGAGCAGGTGACGTCGGCTCAGCCGCCGCCGGTTCGCGGGCTGCTCGGTCATGCTGGGTTGCTCGGTCATGCTGGGTTGCTCAGTCATGCTGGGTTGCTCGGTCATGCTGGCTGTTCCGTTATGCCGGGTGGCTGGCGTGCGTGCCGGGGGCGTAGCTCTCCTCGGCCCCGGCGAACGGCTTGGCGACGGCGGTGAACTGGATGGTGCCGCCGTCGGCCAGGGTCAGCGTCACACTCACCTCGTCACCGGCCTTGACCGGCTTGGCCAGCTTCATCAGCATCAGGTGGTCACCGCCGGGCTCCAGGGCGTGGCTGCCCCCGGCCTTGATGGTGAGGCCGTTGGCCTTCTGCTGCATGACCATCTTGCCGTCCTTCATGGCCATCTCGTGCAGTTCGACCGGCGACAGCGGGGATGTCGCCCCGGTGATCGTGATGTCGGAGGTACCGCCGTTGACCAGCATGCCGAACACCGCGGTCATCCCGGTGTCGGAGGCCTTGGCCCAGGCGTCCCGTACGGTGACACCGCCGGCCGGGGTGGTCGTCGAGGGGGTCACGTTCGGTCGGTCGTTCAACGGCGGATCCGCCGCACCGCATCCGGCGAGGCCGCCGAGCGCCAGGGCGGCGACCACCGCCAGGGACGCTCGTACGACGGCTGTCCGGCCGGTGACCAGGTGCGACACGGTGCTCTCCGTTCCCTCGGGTGACGTGCTGCCTGTTGGTCGGCCCGAGCGGCGGGGAAGTTCCCGACAGGCTCGCCCGATCTGGTCAGAAGGGTGTGCTTTCCGACACCTTCCCGACGGGCTATGGTCAGCCGGGTGCCCTGCTGTCGATGGATGGTGGCGGAGTTTCGCCGAAATGTGACGCCTGCGGGCTGATCGAGGGCCGGTGTCCCAGGTCAGGTGCCGACAGTTTCGCGCAAGACGAGCACTGACGATTGAGGCGGAAAACCCGCATCGGTGGCCGACTATGTTATTGGCGGGTGCGCGTGGCAACCGGCACCTGAGGGCCGTTTCGTGCCGCCCTGTGGGGGCGGCAGCGACCGACGTGTGGCACAGTGCCCGGTCGGGGTTTGCGCGGCTGCTGGGGCGTGGCGACTCCGATCGTGAAGCGGTTGCGGTTCGGCGGCTGGATGCGTTGGCCGCGGAGGTGGCACAGGCGTCGCCGGCCGAGCATGAGGCGGTACGACAGCGCCTGCTGTCGATCTGGCAGACCCGTCTGATCGACCTGGTCGAGGAGGACCCGACCGCGGCCGAGACGTTGCGCAGTTTGCGTGACGAGTTGCGATCGCGGCTGCCCGTGGCCCAACAGCAGTGGGTGCAGACCATCACCTCGTCGGCGTCCGGAGCCACCGCCCAAGGGGTGATGTTCGGCAACATCATCAATCACCCTGATCGCAACGCTGACCAGCCGACGGGTGAGGCGCGGCCGTAGTGAGCGAGCTGCCCGAGGCAGTGATGCGGCAGGTCACCGCCGTGTCCGGGTTCGCCTGTCGACATCTCCGTACCTGAGGCCGTCGAAGCGATCTTGCCCGTCGGTCCATACGTCGCCCTCGACATCGGAGCCGCCGCCATCGGCCTCGACCGCCGGACTGAGGCCATCAGTGGACGCCACAATCATCCGCATGACCGAACCCGACTACCTGACCACCACCCGTACGGCCTACGACACGGTGGCCGTCGACTACGCCCGACTTGCTGCCGCTGAACTCGACATGCGCCCGCTGGAGCGCGGGATGCTGGCTGCCTTCGCCGAGATCGTGCGGGCCGCCGGGAACGGGCCGGTCGCTGACATCGGCTGCGGTCCCGGACGGTTGACGGTGTACCTGGACCGGCTGGGGCTGTCCACGTTCGGCATCGACCTGTCCTCGAAGATGATCGAGGTGGCCCGGCAGACGTACCCGAACCTGCGGTTCAGCGAGGGGTCGATGACCGAGATGGACCTCGAGGACGGTGAACTCGGTGGCATCGTCGCCTGGTACTCGATCATCCACACGCCGCCGGAGTTGTTGCCGGTGGTGTTCGCCGAGTTCCATCGCACCCTGGCACCGGGCGGCCACCTGCTGATGGCCTTCCAGGTAGGCAACGAGCGTCTGCGTGTGGAGCAGGCGTACGGCCATGAGGTGTCCTGCGACGCCTACCGGTTGCCGCCCGACCTGATCGCCGAACTGCTCAACCAGGCCGGGTTCGTGGTGAGCGCCCGGCTGGAGCGGGAGGCGGGTGAGCGGGAGCGGACTCCGCAGGCATGTCTCCTGGCCCGCAAGCCCGAACGCTGAATTTCTTTCGTCTCCATTGCCGGTAGGGGTGGTCCTTCGTCAGGCTGTCGAGCTGGGTGCGTAAACGGGGCAATCACCATGGCATTTGTTGGAGCCAGTGGAAGTCCGTTGGAGTCAGCGGAAGTCCGTTGGAGTCAGTGGAAGTCCGTTGGAGTCAGTGGAAGTCCGTTGGAGTCAGTGGAAGTCCGTTGGAGTCAGCGGAAGTCCGTTGGAGTCAGCGGAAGTCGGATGAAGCCGGCGGAAGTCGGATGAAGCCGGCGGGAGCGCAGGCGGGGCAGCTCGACAGCCTCCGCAACAGGAATCCCTGACCGCCGGGAAGCCTCCTGGGTGCGGTCTGGCGTCAACAACGGTTCACAAACCGGTGGTGGTGTGCCGGTGGTGGCGGGGTATCCAGCCGAGGAAGCGTTGGTGGAGGGCACCGAGGTGGGGGAGGGTGAGGCGGGCTGGTCCGCAGGGCCAGGGGTGGGCGCAGGTGCGGCAGAGCCAGAGGGGTGGGATGGGTTGGTGTCGGGGTTGGTGGGTCATGTGGGTTTGAGTGGTCGGGTTACTGCGCCGGGGAGGGTGAGGGGCGGAGTGAGCCGGTGCCGGCGGTGTAGTGGGTTTCGGGGATGGTGATGGTGTCGCCGGGTTGGACGAGGGCGCGGACCCGGGCGGTGAGTTCGCTGGCGGTTTGGTGGCACTGGGTTGCTGTTGGCTGGTGTGGTCATGGGATCGCCCGCCGGTTGGACGGACGCCGGTGGGGTGTCGGCTTGTCGGGGGTGGGGGTGCTGTCTCCGGCCGGTGTGGTGTCGGGGTCGTCGGCCGGTAGCGTCTTCGGTTCGACGGCGTCGCCCGGTTCCGGCTCGGTGGCCGGGTCCGGCTCGGGACGGCGTACGGGATAGGGAATCTGCTCGAAGTCGCCACTGAACATCTGACCTGCTCCTTCGGTTTGTCGGGCGGCTGGTACCGGCCCCCTGTCGCCACTCTGGACGACAGCGCCCCGACAGGGGAGGATGCGAGGGCTCGCTACCAAACGTGTTTGCGTACTTACAGGCAAGGTAAGTGGATGAACTTCGACATGTGGATTCGAGCCCTGAAGGCCGCCCGGGCCAGCGCGGGGGTGTCCCAGGAGGCGCTGGCCGGTCTGATCAAGTGGAGCCCGTCCACCATCACTGCGATCGAGATCGGCCGGCGTCGGCAGACCATGGACTTCGCGGGGGCGGCGGATCGGGCGCTGGACACCGGTGGCCTGCTGGTCGAGCTGTTGATAATGGCCGACCAGCAGCACTCGCCGGCCTGGTTCGCGCCGTGGCGGACCGTCGAGACGACCGCGACCCGGCTGCGGACCTTTGAGCCGCTGCTGGTACCGGGGCTGCTCCAGACCGAGGACTACGCCCGCGTACGGGACACCAAGGATCGGGATGGCGGCACGCTGGCGTTCGCCCCGGCGGCGTGGCGGGCGTGCATCGGCCAGCTTCGACCCTGACCGGTTTCTGACCCTTTCCTGACAGACGCTCGCCGACTCGTATTCTTGTCGACGGTATGTCTGTCTCAGAGGGAGTCGGAGTGAGCAATCGGGTAGAAACGCTGGAGTTCCAGGCTGAAACGCGCCAACTGTTGCAGTTGATGGTGCATTCGATCTACTCCAACAAAGACATCTTCCTGCGGGAACTCATTTCCAACGCCTCGGATGCCCTGGACAAGCTGCGTCTTGAGTCGCTCATCGACAAGGACCTCCAGGTCGACACCTCCGACCTGCACATCGCCATCGAGGTCGACAAGGAGGAGCGGACGCTCACCGTACGCGACAACGGCATCGGCATGTCCCGTGACGACGTCGTCCGCCTGATCGGCACGATCGCCAAGTCGGGTACGGCCGAACTGCTCCAGAAGATGAAGGAGTCCAAGGACGCGGCGGCGTCCCAGGAGCTCATCGGGCAGTTCGGGGTGGGCTTCTACTCGACGTTCATGGTGGCGGACCGGGTCATCCTGCGGACCCGGCGGGCCGGCGAGGAGGGGGGCACCCGCTGGGAGTCCACCGGTGAGGGCACCTACGTCGTCGAGGACGTCGAGGACCTTCCGCAGGGCACCTCGGTCACCCTGTACCTGAAGCCGGAGGACGCCGAGGACCAGCTCTTCGACTATGCGGCCGAGTGGAAGATCAGGGAGATCGTCAAGCGGTACTCCGATTTCATCGCGTGGCCGATCCGGATGACGACGGAGCGCACCGACGAGGCCGGGGCGACGACGCAGGACGTACAGACGCTCAACTCGATGAAGGCGCTCTGGGCGCGGGCCCGCAACGAGGTCGAGCAGGCTGAGTACAACGAGTTCTACAAGCACATCAGTCACGACTGGAGCGACCCGCTCGAAACCATCCACATGAAGGCGGAGGGGACCTTCGAGTACGAGGCGCTGCTGTTCGTCCCGAACCACGCGCCGTTCGACCTCTTCATGCGTGAGGGCAAGCGCGGCGTGCAGCTCTACGTCAAGCGCGTCTTCATCATGGACGACTGCGAAGCGCTCATGCCGAACTACCTTCGCTTCGTCAAGGGTGTCGTCGACGCACACGACCTGTCACTCAACATCTCCCGCGAGATCCTCCAGCAGGACCGGCAGATCCAGGCCGTACGTCGCCGGCTGGTCAAGAAGGTGCTCTCGACGGTCAAGGAGATGCAGGCCGAGCACGCCGACCGCTATCGGACCTTCTGGACCGAGTTCGGTCGGGCGGTCAAGGAGGGCCTGGTCGAGGACGTCGACAACCGGGAACTGCTTCTGGACATCATCTCGGTCGCCTCGACGCACGACGCGAACGAGCCGACGACGCTGCGCCAGTACGTCGAGCGCATGAAGGATGGCCAGAAGGACATCTACTACATGACCGGCGAGTCCCGGGCGATGATCGAGAACTCGCCGCACATCGAGGCGTTCCGCGCCAAGGGCTACGAGGTGCTGGTCCTGACCGACCCGATTGACGAGGTGTGGGTCGAGCAGATCGGTGCCTTCGACGGCAAGTCGTTGCAGTCCGTCGCCAAGGGTCAGGTCGACCTCGACAGCGAGGACGAGAAGGCGGACACCGAGCCCGAGCGGGAGCAGCAGAAGAAGGACTTCGCTCCGCTGCTGTCCTGGCTGACCGAGAAGCTGACGGAGCAGGTGAAGGAGGTCCGGCTGTCGTCGCGGCTGACCACCTCGCCGGCCTGCATCGTGGGCGACGCGCACGACATGACGCCGACCCTGGAGAAGATGTACCGGGCGATGGGTCAGGAGATGCCGCAGGTCAAGCGCATCCTCGAACTGAACCCGACCCATCCGTTGGTGACCGGACTGCGCAAGGCGCACGAGCAGGCACCGGCTGACGAGACGCTGGCCGAGACCGCCGAGCTGCTGTACGGCATGGCGCTGCTGGCCGAGGGCGGAGAGCTGAGCGACCCGTCCCGCTTCACCCGACTGCTGGCCGATCGGCTGGCCCGCAGCCTGTAGCAGGAGTCGCGACCGACGCTGGTCGAGCCGGGCCGGGCTGCCGGGGGATGTCTACCCTCGGCAACCCGGCCCGTTCGGTTGACGGGGGGTGTGCGGCACCCCGTTGAGCTATCCGCGTAGGTCGCGCCGCTGGTAGCCGAACGTGCCGAGCCCGGCCAGGGCGATGGCCACGACCAGCATGACGGTGGTGGCCCGCCAGTCGGGTGGCAGCTGGGGGACCGGGGCGAGGTGGGCGAACGGGGACAGCCGACCGACCCAGGCGGGTGCGTCGGTGCTGTCGACGATCACCTGGAGGAGGAAGCCGCCGGCTCCGGGCAGGGCGCCGACGAGTGCGACCATGCGGGGTAGCCAGCCGAGTGCGAGTACCGCTGCACCCAGGCAGAGAGCAGCGATGGGCAGCACGTTCATCGCGCCGGCCAGGGCGGCACCCGGTCCGAGGGGAGCGTCGACGGTGGCGGCACCCGCCCACGTGGTGAGTCCGGCGACGCCGACCAGAAGAAGGGTGCCACCGGCGGTGACGGCGACCTCGGTGGCCAGCAGCCGGGTACGGGTGACGGGCTGGGCGTAGACCAGGGTGAGCCGTCGGGTGGTCTCGTCGGCGGCGGTGGCGGCGATCCGGGTCGCGGCGAAGATGCCGGCGGGGATCGCCAGCAGGTTGAACATCGCGGCGGCGTATCCCTCGACGGACCCGAGGTGGGCGAACCCGGCCTGTGCCGCGAGGTCGGCGAACCGGGGGTTGTCGGCGAGGAACGCGGTCATCGACACCGCGAGCAGCCCGATCAGCAGGTAGTAGGCGCCCATGCCGACGGCCCACCCGGTGAGTGGGCGGACGAGCCGGCGGGTGGCGAACCCGGGCACCGAGCGGAGCAGCCGCAGTCTGGGTGGGCGGCCCGTCGGGGTCGCCAGCCAGCCGCCGCGTACGTCCCGACGCCCGGCCACCAGCAGAGCCGCGCCGAGCAGGCCCACGACGACGACCGCGAGTACGACCAACGGCAGGATCCGGTTCGCCGCGTACGGCTGGGCGAGCGCGACCAGCCCGAACGGTGACAGCCAGCGCAGCCAGGCGAGTGCGTCGATGCCGTCGCCGACCATCCGTAGCAGCAGCCCGACACCGAGCAGGCCGACCGCGGCACCGGTGGCCGCGGCTCGGGTGGGGAAGAGTTGCGCGGTCAACGTGCCGACGGCCGCGAAGTAGCCCCCGACCAGGGCGATGCCGACGCCGTGCAGCAACGCCCCCGCCGGTGCGGTGCCGACGGCGGAGAGGGAGCCTGCGGTGGCGAGACCCGCGACCAGCAACGTGCCGGTCAGGACGGCGGCGTGCCGGGCCACGATCGAGCGGACGGGGATCCGGCCGGCGGCCAGCAGGTCCCACCGGCCGCTGTCCTCCTCGCCCCGGGTGATGCGGGTGGCGGTGAGCAGTCCCCACACACCGGCGAGTACGCAGACGATGGTGCCGGTACGCCATACGGTGAATCCGCCCGGATCGTCCAGGGCGACCGGCTGGCCGAAGAGCGTACGGATGGCCGGGTTCTCGGCCAGTGCGCTGAGGGCGGCGGCGTCCAGTGCGTCACCGACGGTGCTGGCGTAGGTGGCGGCCACCAGCGCGGAGATGCCGGCGGCCAGCGCGATGACGATCAGGCCTCCGCGCCGGATCTGCCGTACGGCGAGCCGGGTGACGGCCGCGCCGGCGACCCGGATGGCGGGTGGTTCGACGGGGGACCGGTCCAGGCGGGCGTCGATGGCGGTCACCGGGCCACCTGCGTGTAGTAGTCGAGGAAGATTTCCTCGAGGGTCGGCTCGTGGACCTGCAACGCGGTCACGTCTGCCTGTGCGAGGGCCCGCAGTGCCGGGGCGGGTGAGCCGGTGAGGGTGAACCGTAGGCGGGCGGGGCCGACCTGTTCCACGGTCTCGATTCCGGCCACCCCGGTCAGGTCCGGCGCGGACCCGGAGAAGGTGACCTCGACCTGGCTGCGGTGCAGCCGGCGTAGTTCGGCCACCCCGGCGACCTCGACCAGACGGCCGGCGCGCAGGATCGCCACCTGGTCGCACACCGCCTCGACCTCGGCGAGTTGATGGGAGCTGAGGAACACCGTCTGGCCCCGTTCGCGGGCCTGGGCGACGGCCGTCTGGAACTCCCGTTCCATCAACGGGTCCAGTCCGCTGGTCGGTTCGTCCAGCACCAGCAGCGGTGCCCGGGTCGCGAACGCGGCGACGAGGGCCACCTTCTGGCGGTTGCCGGTCGAGTAGGCCCGTCCCGGCTTGGACAGGTCCAGGGTGAACCGTTCCACCAGTTCGTCGCGGTAGGTCCGGTCGACACCCGGCCCGATCCGGCCCAGCAGTTCCAGGGTCTCGGCACCGGTCAGGTCCGGCCAGAGGGCGACGTCGGCGGGGACGTACGCGATCGACCGGTGCACGGTCGCGACGTCGGCGACGTCGGTGTCGAAGATCCGCGCCTGGCCGGCGGTCGGCCGGGCCAGGCCGAGCAACAGCCGGATGGTGGTGGACTTGCCGGCACCGTTCGGCCCCAGGAAGCCGAAGACCCTGCCCGCTGGCACGGTCAGATCCAGCGCGTCGAGCGCGCACACCGACCCGTAGCGTTTGGTCAGACCGACGGTACGAATGGCAGGAACATGCACGGAAGCCTCCCTGATCGGCAAGGGACATGACAGCCGACCAGACTTCCCGGCACACCAGGGCAGAGCGTACTCGTACAACGTCGATGTGTGGCAGGGGGACCGACCCCGTCCCCAGTGGATTGGCGGGATCTGCGAAATCCGCTCCGGGACGGGCCGGTCGTGCTGGCTCAGTCGCTGCTGTTCTGCTCGGCCTTCCAGCGATCGATCAGTTCGGGCAGTTCCTGCCACAGGTAGGCGTAGAAGTCCCGCATCTCTGCCAATCGGTGCCCGCCGGGCGTCTCCGGGCCGGTGGCCGCGATACCCTCCTCGGCCGCGTCCATCATCACCTTCACCAACTGGTTCTGCCCGGACATGAGCGTGGCCCAGGCATGTTCGCGGAGCCGGAAGTGTTCCCGGCGGCTTCCTGGCGCGGGAACCTTCTCGATCAGTCCCACCCCGGTGAGCGCCTTGACCGAGGTGGACACGCTTCCTGAACTGATCCCCAGAACGTCAGCGAGTTCCCCGGCGGTCAGGGTGTCCTGGTCGGTGAAGAGCAGCGCGGCGAGCACGCGGGCGGTCATCCGCTGTAGTCCGCCCTGGGTCAGGGCGAGCGCCAGTCGTTCCGCCGGATCACTCAGGGCCACTATCAAGATCCTTCCTTCGGTTTTCCTGACGAAATCTTAACGCCTCCGAACATTTGGAATTCTCTGAAATCTCGCTACTCTCGCGGATATGGGAGACGTGATTCGACTAGAGAAACTGAGCAAGACGTACGGGGCCCGACGCGGGCTGGTCGACCTCGACCTGACGGTGACCGAGGGTGAGGTCTTCGGCTACCTCGGCCCGAACGGCGCCGGAAAGTCCACCACCATCCGCCTGCTGCTCGACCTCATCCGGCCCACCGGGGGACGCGCCTGGCTGTTCGGCCGGGAGCCGCGCGAACATGCCGTCGACCTGCACCGTCGCATCGGCTACCTCGCCGGTGACTTCGTGGTCGACCCCCGCCAGCGCGTCGGCGAGTGCCTGACCTTCCTCGCCAGCCTGCGCGGCGGCGTCGCCAACGCCCGTATCGAGGAACTGGCCGCCCGCCTGGACCTCGACCTGTCCGCCCGGATCAAGGCACTGTCCAAGGGCAACCGGCAGAAGGTCGGGCTGGTCCAGGCCTTCATGCACCAGCCCGACCTGCTGATCCTCGACGAGCCGACCTCCGGGCTGGACCCACTGGTGCAGCAGACCTTCCTGGACCTGGTCCGGGAGGCTCGGGCCGCCGGCCAGACCGTCTTCATGTCCTCGCACATCATGACCGAGGTCGAGGCGGTCGCCGACCGCATCGGAATCGTCCGCGACGGTCGACTCGTCGCCCTCGACACCGTCGCCCGGCTCCGTGACCACGCCGCCCACCGCTTCGCGATCACCTTCGCCGGCCCGATCGACCATGCGGCCCTCGCTGCGCTGCCCGGAATCTCCGACCTGACCACAGACGGGCCGGTCGCCCGCTTCGCGCTCGCCACCGGCCCCGACGCGTTGATCCAGGTCCTGGCCCGCCACCGGGTGACCAGCCTGACCGCCAGCGCTCCCGACCTCGAAGAACTCTTCTTCACCTACTACCAGCCCACCCAGGCCGCCGCCCAGGAGACCACCCATGCCTAACATCCTGACCAAGACCCTCTGGGACTCCCGCCGCAGCCTCATCGGCTTCGCCGTCGGCACCACCCTGGTCGGCACCATGTACGCGGGCTTCTACCCCCAGGTTGCCGACGGTGCCATGGGGCAGGCCGTCGAGGGTTTCTCCCCGGCCCTGCGAGACGCGCTCAACATGGAGGACATCGGCAGCGCCGCCGGATATCTCGGTTCCAGTGTCTTCGGCATCATCGTGCCCCTGATCGCCGTCATCTACGGCATCGCCACCGGCACCCGGGCCATCGCCGGTGACGAGGAAGCCGGCTACCTCGATCTGCTCCTCGCCCACCCGGTCAGCCGTACCCGGCTGCTGCTGCACCGTTTCGGTGCGCTCGCCGTCGGTGCGTTCGTCCTCGCCGGACTCGTGCTGCTGGCGATGCTGGCGATCCGTAACAGCGTCCAACTCGACAGCATCGGTGTCGACCGGTTCGCCGCCCAGTGTGTGGCGCTTGCGCTGCTGGCCACCCTCTTCGGTGCCGTCGCCATCACCCTCGGAGCCGCCACCGGCAGCCGGGCCGTCGCACTCGGCGGTAGCGCCACCGTCGGAGTCCTCGGGTACGCCGCCAACACCTTTGCCGCCCAGATCGGTGCCGGCGGTGCCCGCTACGCCTCCCCGTTCCACTACTACATCGGCAACGAGCCACTCCGAAGCGGCTTCCAGTGGGTCGACCTAGGCGTTCTCGCGGCGGCCATCGCCGTACTGGTGCTCCTCGCCATCACCGTCTTCAACCGTCGCGACCTCACCAGCTGACCCCACGCAAGCAGATCCGCCGCCGGCCGGCGTGGACAGCCACGTCGGGTGGGAGAACATGCCGGCAGACGGCTGGCGGTCAGTAGACGCCGTCCCAGATGGTCCGCTCGGCCGGCTGTGGGTCGGGCACGACCCCGGATGTGGTGTCGAAGCGCATCACCGGCCGGTTGGCGAGGTCGTACCCGGCCCAGCCCGGATCGCCGTGCCGGGCGAAAGCGATCCAACTGGCATGCATGGTGTCGGCGAGCGCCTGCGGAGGCTGGGTACCGGTGAGTTTCTGGGACAGCGGGGAGTCCAGCAGGTCGAAGACGAACGGAACCTCCAGGAAGTGGCAGGCACCGAGGAGCCCGTCGAATCGGGGGGAGCGCCAGGCGAACTCGTACACGTAGGTGTTCGAGGAGGTGCCGGCTCTGGCTTTGGCCAGGCGGTAGGCCGGGATGCGGTACCACCAGTCGCGCTGCAACAGCGAGAGCAGGTCGCCGGGACCGGTACCCGGGTTGGCCGCACGATAGACGTCCAGGGCCTGCTCCACCGGGAGTCCGTACAGCTTCATGGCCATGACCAGGTCGTCGTCGGTGATGGTGTCGAGCAGCCCGAACGGCACCAGCGACAGTCTTCCCTCCTCCGCGTTGGTGCCGACCAGGACGTCGACGTCCGCGCCGACGCCGGCCCGGATGGCGTCGATCGGCCGTGCCGGGAGGATCCGCCCGTCGACGACCGGCTGCCAGGCGGTCACGCGGGCACCGGGCTCGCCGTTCCAGCGTCGGGGATCGGGGTACGGCGCCAACCGTGCCATCACCGCGTTCTGCGCGTCGAGCAGCCGCTCGATGTCCACGATGGCGATCGCGTCCCGGGTTGGTGGGACGCCCAGCTCGGCTGCCAGCACCCGGCCGACGTGCTGTGCGGTCTCCGGTGCGAATACCGTGTTCCCGGCTCCGCTCTGCATGATGGCCCGCCGGAACAGCCCGTGGGCGGCCGGCATGGTGAGCAGGATGCCGACCGACATCGCCCCGGACGACTCCCCGAAGATGGTGACGTTGTCGGGGTCGCCGCCGAAGGCGGCGATGTTCTCGCGTACCCAGTGCAGGGCGGCGATCTGGTCGAGCAGTCCGAGGTTGACGACGCCGTCGCCCAGGTCGACGAAGCCCTCCACACCGAGTCGGTAGTTGAGGCTCACGAAGACGACGTCGTCGCGGGCGAACCGGCTGCCGTTGTAGATGATGCCGCTGCCCCCGTCGAACCCGCCGCCGTGCAGCCACACCATGACCGGTTGCCGTACCTGGCCCAGGTCACCGGACCAGACGTTGAGGTTGAGGCAGTCCTCGCCGGGGACGGTGGGGTAGAAGCCGTCCATGCCCGGCGGAAACGGGAACTGCGGCTGGGGCGCGGTGGGGCCGAAGTCGACAGCCGGGCGGATGCCGGTCCACGGGGTGACCCGCTGCGGTGGGCGCAGGCGGTCGGGGCCGAACGGTGCTTTGGCGTAGGGGATGCCCTTGAAGGTGTGGATTCGGCCGCGGGTGCTGCCCCGAACGGTGCCGTGTCGGGTTCTGACGGTGGCGTGCGTACACGTCACGTCGATCACGACCGTGGGTGGGTAGGGGTGGGGGTGGCACCGGAGGGCTGGCCACGCCAGAGCAGGACGACCGCCACCAGCCCCACCAGCACGGGAAGCAGGCCGGGAACGCTGTACCGGGCCGGAATGACGTTGTCGTACGCGCCGCCGGTGAAGGTCAGGTTGAGCAGGGCGGTGCCGGCACCCAGGGCGAACATGACGGTGCTGACCGTCCGGGCCCAGTTCGCGCGCCGGGTGACGCCCAGGATCGTCCACAGCCAGCCGGCGATGCCGAGTACGCCGACGATGACCAGGTAGCCGGCGATGGCGTTGCGGTCGAGGGCCACCGTCGCGGCGGGCCAGTCGGGGTACGCGGTGCGTACGTGGTCGGTGAGGGAGTCGACGGTGACCAGGTCGATCAGCGGTACGAGGGTGGTGATCGCGGTCAGTGCCAGCCCGGCGTACATGACGACCGGGCGTCGGTCAGCCGATGGTGGTGGGTTGGTCGACGGCACGTTCTTCCTCCGGGTAGGGCAGGCGGGATCATCCGGTCCCGCCGGACGATTCTTACGTCGTAAGTTATGTCTGTCCCCACGGTAGGCTTACGATGTAAGAATCGTCAACCGTGGGAGGCGCCGTGGCCGGTCGTACCCGTGGCCAGCGGGCGGGACTGACCCGCGAAGCCGTACTCGAAGCAGCCATGACGCTGGCCGACCGGGAGGGACTGGCCGCGCTGTCGATGCGTCGGCTCGGTGCCGAACTGGGCGTCGAGGCGATGACCCTCTACCACCACGTGGCCAGCAAGGATGCGCTGCTGGACGGGCTGGTCGAGCGACTCTTCGCCGAGGCCGCCCCGCCGTGGTTCACCGGCCTGTCGTGGCGGGAGGGAATGCGCGGTTACGCGTATTCCCTCCGGGCGGCCCTGCTGGCACACCCGAACGTGGTACCGCTCGTCGTGTCCCGGCCGGCGATGACACCGCAGAACCTGCGGATCATGGAGGACGGGCTCGGGGCGCTGACTACGGCGGGCTTCCCGCTGGACGCGGCGCTGGACGCGGTGTACTCGCTGTCCGACTTCGTGGTGGGACACGTGGCCACCCAGCGAAGTGCCACGAGCGCCGAAGCACGGGTGGTGCCCGTCTCCGTGCCGGACCCCGAGCGGTTCCCGCTACTCGCCGAGGCGGTACGCGCGCAGCAACGCCTCGGGCCGAACACCCGGTTCGACTTCGCGCTCGACGCGATGCTGTCCGGATTCGAGGCGGCCCGCACCCAGGACGGCAGGTAGTCTCTGTTCCTCCTGGGGAGGAGTTCGAAGAACGTGGCACGCAGGCGTGACCCGGCCACCGGACCGGTACGGGTGCTCGTGGTCGGTGACGTCCACGGCGAGTTCGAGTTGCTGGCCGAATGGTCGGCCGCGTACCGCAGATCGCACGGGCCACTGGATGCCATCCTGGCCGTTGGCGACGTCGAGCCCAACCGCGACGAGGTCGACGCGGCCGGCGTGTACGGCCCCGCGAAGTACCGCAAGCTCGGTGACTTTCCGCTGGTCCTGGACGGACTGCTCGACCTGGGCGCCCCGCTCTACTTCATCGGCGGGAACCACGAACCCTGGCCGGCCCTGGACGAGGCCGGTCCCGGTTGGTGGAGCGACGGAGCGTACTTCCTCGGCCGGTCGGGCGTGACCGACGTCGTGGGCCTGCGGGTCGCCTACCTCTCCGGCATCTACTCGGCCCGGATCACCGACACCGCGAAGGCACGGCGGGAGTCCATCAGGGACCGTACCTACTACACCGGCGACGAGGTGGCCCGGGTGGAACGGGCGGCTGGCCGTACCGGGCAGGTCGACATCCTGCTCACCCACGACTGGCCGTCGGACATCACCGAACCGATCCGGGACCGCTCGGTAGGCCGTCCCGAACTGCGGAGGCTCTGTCAGCGCATCCGGCCACGGTTGCACCTCTGCGGCCACATGCACCATCGGCACCGGGCGCTCGTCGGGTCGACGGAGGTCGTCTGCCTCGGCCATATCAAGTCCGGTGCGGATGCGTTCGTCGTCGTCGAACGCGATCCTGATGGCAACCTCGCGCTCGTCTGACACTGCCTCGTCCGACACTGCATACAAACATCGAAAGGTCGAAAGGGGAGGGTGACGGTGCGGCACCATCCGTCGGCGAACCATCCTGGGCCAGCAGTCGATGTCCCGCCACCGCTCGGGCAGCTGTACGGCGTCGGCGGACGGCGGCTGATGCTGCACCGCAGCGGCTCAGGTGGTCCGGCCGTGGTGTTCCTGCCCGGGGCGGGCATGGTCGGTCTGGACTATCTCAACATCCACGACCGGGTCGCTGAATTCACGACCTCGGTGCTCTACGACCGGGCGGGTACCGGGTGGAGCGAGCCCGCGGACCTGCCCCGGTCCGCCGCCGAGGTCACCGACGAACTTCGGGAGTTGCTGGTCACCGCTGGCGTGCCCGCACCCTATCTGCTGGTCGGCCACTCGCTGGGCGGTGCCTACGCCCGCCACTACGCGCAGCGCTTCTCCGACGAGGTGGCCGGACTGCTCCTGCTCGACCCCATCCACGAGGACTTTGTCGCTCACCTGCCGAGGCAACTCCCCGAGACACGGCGACCAGCGGGCGAACAGCCGCCGGCCGAGCCGACCGAAGACTTCGTCCAGCTCTACCGTGGCCTGCTCGGGCAGCGGTTGGCGGGATGGCCGGAGGAGGTCCGGCAGCCGCTCGTCGAGCGACACCTCGCCTCGTGGCGGACACCTGCACAGGAGACGGCCAACATCGACGACGAGATCCACGCCGAACTGCGGCAGGCGGGAGCCAACCCCGACCTGCCCCTGATCGTGCTCACCGTCACCGGAGGCGACCGGTACCACACGAATCCCGACCGCAGGCGGGTCGAGCCCGGCTGGAACGTCATCAAACTCGTCGTCCACGCGGCGCTGGCCGGATCGGTCCCGCGCGGCCAGCATCGCGTGCTCGACGATGCCGGCCACAGCGGACTCCACGTCGATCGCCCGGACGCCGTACTCCAGGCGATCCAGGACCTCCTTGCCCAGACGGCCGACTGATGCTCGGCGCGGCTGAAGCCGTTGCTGTTCCTGTCGAGCTGGGTGCACAACCGGGGCGGGAATCCCGATCTGCTACGCGTAGTGGGTTGCGGCTGCCGACGAGACAGCGGTGGCACAGCCGAGGCAGCTCGACAGGTTGCCGAACGATGGTCACAGGCGGCTGACGAGGCTGCTCAGGCCGCCTGCGCCGCCGCCAGCTCCTGGAGCCGATCGGTCACCCGAACCAGTTGCGCCTCATGGCTGGTGAGGACGTCCCGGACGACGGCCAGGCGGTGGGCGACGTACTTCTCGGCGTAGCCGATCTCCCTGGCGCACCGCGTGGTGGCCACCGCCAGCGCGCTCTCGGCGGGCGTCGGCACGTACGTCCGCTCGGCGACCGGCGGCAGGATCTCCACGGTCCCCGGGATCTTCTTCGGGGCCGCCGGCTCGGGACCGGTCACCTGACCCATCGGTCGGCCCACACCATAGGAGTCCAGGCTGCGTTTCTGCTCACCGGAACCGTGGAAGTCGTGCCGGTCGAGACAGTCCAGCAGCGGTGCGGTCATCCGGTCGAAATCCCCGGCAGCCGGCCCCGTCATGCTCATCCGGGTCACTTCGACGTTGATTTTGTTGATCAGTTCGTACAGTTGGCTGCGGACACGTGGAAAATCCACGCCGATCTTCTCGGCCGCGACCGTTCCACACTGCTCGAATGCGCGGTCGAAAGCCGGATCGGAACTGATCACGTGCGCCGGTTGTGCTGGCTCGTTCTTGCCGAAACCATACTGTCGGGCGGCGTCCTCGGTCTGGACGGCGAAGGCCGGCGGGGTGACGTTGAGATCGACGAAGGGCTGGGAATCCACCGGAGCGTCCATCTTGGTCAGCTGGGTGAACCCGCGTCCGGCCATGCACTCGGCTCGCAGCCTTTCCTGTTCCCGCTCCAGCGCGACGAGCTTGTCGGTCTTGAACACCGTCACCGTGATCTGATCGGGTGACACGTCCCGATATCGGCCGTTGACGGGCGGGTCGTCGGCGGCGCAACCGGCGGTGTATCCGACGGCCAGCGCAGCGAGGCTGACGACCCCGAGCGCCCGGACCAGGATCCGATTCATGGTCAGCTCCCCTCCCCGGGCCGGGGGGGGCGGCACGTGCCGCCCCACCCGACGCGATCAGACCGATCAGACGCAGCGCTCGTGCCGGTCGTTGCGGTTGTTCACCGAGCGGAGGAAGTACCGCACCCCGTCGTTCGGGAAGTACTCCCAGGTCCAGACACCGTTGGCCAGGTTGCCCACCCGGATCCGGCAGTCGGTGTCACGGTTGGTGACGTCCCGGGCGTTGTCCTGTACCGGGAGGCTGGAGACCGAGTAGCCATCCATGAAGTTGTTCCCGCCGTGGTTGCCGGTGTACCAGAACTGCTTCTGATAGCGGGTTCCGGTGTCGTACCAGAAGCAGATCTCCCCCCGGCTGCACCCGGGCCGGTTGTCCCCGTTGTCGGCACTGGCCGGGCTCATCGGGAGTACCGCCAGCGTCGCTGCGGCTCCGAGCAGCATCGTGGCTGCCTTGGTCAGGGAGCGCATGTTTTCCCCCTTGTTCTCGTCGGCCGACCTGGTTGTCGTGCCGGACGTGGTTACACCGTCGCCCGATCGTGGAGGAGGCTGCCACAGGTTTCGGCCACGGTCGAAACCCCATGGCGAAACGGTCGACTCCGAAAACAATGACGGATAGGCGTCAGGTATATGGGTTGCGGTCGTTGTGTGTGGAGCAGGACGGTGGAGGAGATGTTGGCAAAAACGGGGAGTCAGCATGATACGAATCCTCTTCACCGATCAGGACCTGGCTCGGTTCCGAATCGCCACCGAGCCCAATCCCATGTGGGAGATTCTGCTCAGCCTGCACCTGTTGCAGACCCGTACCCGAGGACCGGCATTCCGCTATTGGCGTGATCAGGTACGCCATCGGCTGGCCCGGCCGATGCGGCCACTTTTCGAGCTGGCCCCCGCGTACGGTTACTCACCCGACTTCCTCACCCCGGCCTTCGGCAACGGTGGGCTGGACGCCGGGCTGGACGCGTTGCTGTCCACCCCGCGTACCCGGCTGCGGGCCGACCTGCGACAGTTCGCCGGCTACCAGACGGTGACCAACTGGACCCGGGAACTCGCCGAGGGCCGGGCCACCAGCCTGCGACAACTCGGCGACGCCACCCGCCTCTACCACCGGGTCGCCATCGCCCCGTACTGGACCCGGATCCGGGCCGGTATCGACGCGGCACGGGCCACCCAGGCCCGCATCCTGGTCGAGACCGGGTTCGAGGGCCTGATGGCGTCGCTCCATCCCGACATCCGGTGGCGGCCACCCGTACTGGAGTTGCACGGGTTCACCGTCGACCGGGACGTCCACCTCGAGGGCCGGGGCCTGCAACTGCTGCCGTCGTACTTCTGCTGGCAGCAGCCGACCCTGCTCCGGGACCCGGAACTGCCGCCGGTCCTGGTCTGTCCGATCGACCGGGGCGTTACCCGGCTGGGGGCGGAAGGACCCGATCGGCCGGCCCGGGGCCCGCTGGTCGCGCTCCTCGGCCGGACCAGAGCGGCCGTCCTGGAGGCGGTCGACGCCGGCTGCACCACCACCGAGCTGGCCCGCCGGGTCGGTGTCTCGCCGGCGACCGCCAGCCAGCACGCCACCGTGCTACGCGAGGCCGGGCTGATCACCACCCGGCGGCTGGGCGGCTCGGTGCTGCACAGTCTGCACCCGCTCGGGGCGGAGATCCTCGCCGAGCACAACTGAACCGGGCACGACCGCACCGGGCACGACCGTTCCGGGCCCGGCCCGGGATCGTCAGGCGTCAGGGCCGTACGGTCGTCTCCGGCTGGTAGACGCGGTAGCCGTCGACCTCGGTCACCTTCGCCGGTACGCCGATCTCCCGTAGGTAGTCCTGGAACGCAACGTCGGCCGGTCCGCCCGTCTCGAAGATGAACGCCGGCCGGTCGGCCCCCTGCACCTCGGTCGCGTACGGGGCGTACCGGTTCTGCCCGGGGCGCAGGTCGTCGCCGAGTACGGCACAGATCACCCGTTCCCGGCTGTTGAAGATGAGCCGGTTGCAGGTCCAGTATTCGCCGTAGACGTGTCGGAGGCCGGCACGTTCCGCGAACCGGGCCAGTTCCCGGGCGGATCGTTCCTCGGCACGGATGGATCCGATCTGCCTGACCAGCGTCACCGTCGTGAACAGCATGAACGCGGTGACCGCCGCCAGGATCGTGGTCGACACCGCCGCCAACACCCGGTGGGTCGGTCGACGCCATCGTCGGGCGGCCAGCCAGAGCGGCCACAGCACGGCCGGCAGCGAGATCTGTAGCACCGACAGGTAGCGGGCGGTCGCCAACGGCGCGGTGGCGGCGAGGGCGTTACGGGCGTAGCTGAGCACGGTCAGGGCGGCCCCCACCACCAGGGCGAACTGTGCCACGTACACGATCCGGCGACCGGCAGTGGCCCCGGCGGACCCGGTGTCGGTGGCGGCCGTACCGCCGGGTCGGCGTATTCCGACCGCGGCCAGTATCGCCGCGACCAGCAGCAGCGCCAGATACAGCGGCCCCCACCAGGCCTGCCAGGGCGCGCAGCCCTCGGACGGGCAGAGCCCGGTGGCCAGCGGGATGCCGGTCAGCACCGAGCCGCGTACCCGGTCGCCCCACGACGCCGGCTCGCTCTCACCGTCGCTGAGTTGCTGGAGTACGGACAACGAGTCCTGTCCCGGTGGGGCGGTCAGATTGTCCACGATCAGCGGCAGCAGGCCGAGGACGAACCCGCCGACCAGCAGCACACCGGACCAGCCGAGCAGTTGCCGTCCGCACGCGATCAGCAGCACCACCCCGACCACGGCCAGGTACGGCAGGACCAGCCAGTCGTCCCACAGTGACAGGCCGGCCAGCAGCCCGAAGCCGCCGACGACGAGTCGGCTGTGCCGGATGCGGTGCTGCCCGAGGCCCACCGCGATCAGCAGGAGCAACACCACGGCCGGCTTGATCTCGGGGCGACCACCGACGGCGGTGAGTTGGTCCCGGACCACCCGTTCGGAGCCGAGTGCCAGCAGACCCACCGTGAACGTGGCCAGCCAGGGGGAGTAGAGCCGTCGGGTGAGGCGGTGGACGAGGTAGACGAACGCCGCGTAGAGCAGCAGCAGTGGGAGTCGCAACGCGAACCAACTCGGCTCGAGGAGGGCGAACAGTGCGGCGGCGAGGTACGACTCGAAGGTGCCCATGTAGTGCTGGCCGTACAGGAAGACCGGCAGGCTGCGGCCCTCGGCGATGTGTGCCGCGACGAGTCCGAAGGTCGCCTCGTCGCTGTTGGAACCCGGCACGGTGAGCAGCGTCAGGACCAGCCGGTAACCGATGCCGACCAGTCCGAGGGCGAGCGCCACCCACGCTGGGCGGTCGAGCCGCAGCCGCGCCCATCTGGTTTGTCGCACCGCCACCGACACGACCAACGCCCCCGTCGTCGTCCCGTCGCAGGGGCTTGCCCGCTCCGGCGGCGAATATTCGTGGGTCCTAGGTGGTGGTTACCGCCACCCGAGCCGTCCAGGTAAAGAATTCTTGACACGATGTCGGGTCCCTTTTACATTGGTGATGTCAAAAATCCTTAACATGGGGAGGGGCCGTGGCCTTCGAGGAAAAACGTGTGTGGGTGATGATCCTGGTCACGATCGGTTTCTACGTGACGTACGTCGTCGTGCTCCTCGGACGTGCCCAGGACACGCCACTGCCCGAGGTGCCCTACGTGGCACCCCTGTTGTGGTCCGTCGGCGGGGCGATCATGGTGTCGATCGTGCTGCACGTCGCCATCTCGATCGTCTCGCCCGAGGGGGCCAACGAGAAGGACCAGCGGGACAGGGAGATCAACCGGGCCGGCGAGTACATCGGCCAGTCGTTCGTCGTCGTCGGCGGCGTCGCAGCCCTCGGCATGGCGCTCGCCCGGTGGGACCACTTCTGGATCGCCAACGTCATCTACCTGTGCTTCGTGCTGTCGGCCATCGTCGGATCGACGGCCAAGATCGTCGCCTACCGGCGGGGCTTCCAGGCATGGTGAAACCGACCCAGATCACCAACTCCATCCGCGCCCTGCGCTTCGCCAACAACGAGATGACCCAGGCCGAACTGGCTCGGCGCATCGGGGTGACGAGGCAGACCGTGATCGCCATCGAGCAGGGGCGGTACTCACCGTCACTGGAGATGGCGTTCCAGATCGCCCTGGTGTTCGACGTACCGCTCACCGAAGTATTTCAATACCCGGCCACGCCAAAGGAGGGCTAGGAAGATGAGGGCGATCGTTCAGGACCGGTACGGCCCGACCGAGATGCTCAGGCTCCAGGACGTCGACGTACCGAAGATCGGCGCCGACGAGGTGCTCGTTCGGGTACACGCCAGCGGCGTCGACCCCGGGGTCTGGCACCTGGTGACCGGCCTGCCGTATCTGGTGCGCCTCGGCTTCGGGCTGTTCCGACCGGCTAGCCGCGTACCCGGCATGGACCTCGCTGGCGTCGTCGAAGCGGTGGGCAGCAACGTCGAACGGTTTACCCCCGGCGACGAGGTCTTCGGCACCGGCCGGGGCAGCTACGCGGAGTACGCATCGGCACCCGCGAACCGACTCGCCCCGAAACCCCGCAACCTAACCTTCGAACAGGCGGCGGCCGTTCCCATCTCCGGGCAGACGGCGCTCGCCGCCGTACGCGACGCAGGGCAGGTGCGACCGGGGAAACGAGTCCTGGTCATCGGTGCCGGCGGCGGCGTGGGCACGTTCGCCGTACAACTGGCCAAGGCACTCGGTGCACATGTCACCGGCATGTGCAGCACCGGCAAGCTCGACCTCGTACGGTCGATCGGGGCGGACGAGGTCGTCGACTACACCCGGACCGACATCACCGACCGGGGCCAGCGCTACGACGTCGTCATCGACACCGCCGGCAACCGCCGCCTGGCACAGTTGCGGCTGGCCCTCGTACCGACCGGTGTTCTGGTCCTCGTCGGCGGTGAGGCCGGCACCGGAAAATGGTTGTGGGGCTTCGACCGCCAACTGCGGGCCCTGCTGCTGTCCCCCCTGGTCAGCCAGCGACTGGTTCCGCTGCTGTCCAGGGAGAGCACCGAGAATCTCGTCGCGTTGACCGAACTCATCGAGGCCGGCGCCCTCACCCCGGTCGTCGGCCGGACCTACCCGTTGACCGAGGTGGCCGAGGCCCTCCGCCACCTTGAGGACGGCCATTCGACTGGTAAGACGGTCGTCACCATCTGACGCTTCGGTACGGCGGCCACACCCGTCGGAACCGACCGGGCCGGGTGCACCGACGGCGGGGTTGGCCGTGTGTGGGCGCGGGGCGGGGTGTGGCAGGGTGTCACCGTGCCCCGTACTCCCACCGATCAGGTGGAAAAACCCAATCTCCATCGCGCTGCCCGGATCGAGGACTCGATCCACCGGTTTCTCGAGCGGCGACTACGGCGACGCGGCTGGGACGTGACGATGATCGCCTATCCCGGCTACGGTGCGCCCGGCTGGGTACGGGTCATGGGCCGGGTGCTACTCGGCCGCCTGGAACGCCGGCCCCGGCGGCGGGCGGCGAAGGTACGCGGTTGGCGCAGTTTCGCCACCCTGCCCGCCAAGGGGGCCACCGTGGTCATCGAGGCCGGCGAGGCGCAACACGAGACGCAAGCCGACCGCAGCGGCTTCATCGACGTCGTCGTACCGGTCGACCTGCCGCCCGGTTGGGGCTCGGTCCGGTTGACCAGTCCCGGGGCACAGCCGGTGGAGGCCCCGGTCCGGATCGTCGACCCGCAGGTGCGGTTCGGCATCGTGTCCGACATCGACGACACGGTTATGGTCACCGCGTTGCCCCGGCCGCTGCTGGCCGCCTGGAACACCTTCGTGCTCGACGAGCACGCCCGGATGGCCGTACCCGGCATGGCGGTCCTCTACGAGCGCCTGGTGACCGCCCATCCGGGGGCACCGGTCTTCTACCTGTCGACCGGGGCGTTCAACGTGGCGCCCGCGCTGACCCGGTTCCTGTCCCGGCATCTGTATCCGTCCGGCCCGCTGCTGCTGACCGACTGGGGACCGACCGCCGACCGCTGGTTCCGCAGTGGCCGCGAGCACAAGCGCGCCATGCTGATCCGGTTGGCCGAGGAGTTCCCCGACGTACGGTGGCTGCTCGTCGGTGACGACGGCCAGCACGACCCGGAGATCTACGCCGAGTTCGCCGCCTCCTATCCACAGAACGTGGCAGCCGTGGCGATCCGGCGGCTGTCCCCGACCCAGACGGTGCTGGCCGGGCATCTACCGGTGCCGGTCATCGGCTCACGCTCCGCCGCCCCGGACGACCAGTTGTGGTTCTCCGCCCCGAACGGCGCCGGGCTCTGGCAACTGCTTCGGGAAGCGGACCTGGTCTGACGTTCCCGGGACGGACTCGCTCTAACCGAGGTCGTCGAGCAACTGTTTGAGCCAGCGCTTCTTCGGCGGGCGGACCGTCACCGAGCCGAAGACCACGCGGGTGCGTACGTCGACCACCGGGGCACCCGGGCGGACCGGTTCCCGCATCTCCGACGTCTTCGAGCCGAAGACCGCGTTGCCGGTGAGCCGGACCTCGGTTCCCTCCGGTACGACCACCGTGAGATCCCCGAAGACCGCGGTCGCCTCGATCACCGTCACCGGCTGCTGGATCTCCGCCTCCAGCAGCTCGATGTGGCAGGAACCGAAGACCGACAGGGTTCGCAACCGTCCCGGCACCCGCCAGCGGCCCTTGCGGGACTCCTCGCTGAAGACGGCGACCAGCCGTTCCGGGGTCTCCCCGGCACTGATGTCGCTGGGCAGGACGACCGCCGGGCCGGAGGCCGGGACGGGTAGGTCGTCGGTGAGCCGGGCCAACTCACCCCGGGTACGCGCGGCGTGCGCCAGGGTGATTCGCTCCTCGTACTCGTCCAGGGTCAGCCGACCCTCGCTGGTGGCCGTACCGAGCAACTCGATGATGCGCTCGCGCTCCCGGTCGGACACCCGCATCCGGTCGTCGTCACGCGGTTCCAACTGCACGCTGGCGAATTCTACGCACCCGAGCGGCCAGGAGGATCGGGCGTGTGTCCGTCGATCCGGGTTCGGGCAGCGGCCCGTTCGGGCATCATCGACCAACGAGTGCTGTGCAAACCGTAGGAGGTCGTCGATGTCGGTTCATGCCCGTGCTGGTCAGCCCGCCGAGCCGTCCGATCTGGTGGACGTGCCCAAGCTGATCACGGCCTACTACACCGAGCATCCCGACCCGACCGACCCGGAGCAGCAGGTCGCCTTCGGCACCTCCGGTCACCGTGGATCGAGCCTGCGGACGGCGTTCAACGAGGACCACATCGTCGCCGTGACCCAGGCGCTCTGCGACTACCGCCAGGCGAACGGCGTCGACGGGCCGCTGTTCCTGGCCCGTGACACCCACGCGCTCTCCGAGCCGGCGACGGCCAGTGCGCTGGAGGTGCTGGCCGCCAACGGGGTGACCGTGCTGATCGACAGCCGGGACGGGTACACCCCCACCCCGGCCGTGTCCCACGCGATCCTGGTCCACAACCGGGGCCGCAGCACCGGCCACGCCGACGGGGTGGTGATCACGCCGTCGCACAATCCACCGGGTGACGGCGGCTTCAAGTACAACCCGACCAACGGCGGGCCGGCGGACACCGACGTGACCAGATGGATCCAGGACCGGGCCAACGAACTGCTGACCGGCGGGTTGAAGGAGGTGCACCGGCTTCCGTACGCCCGCGCCCGGGCCGCCGACACCACCGGCCGGTACGACTTCCTCGGCGCGTACGTCGACGACCTGCCGGCTGCCGTCGACATCAGGGCGATCCGGTCGGCCGGGGTGCGCATCGGTGCCGATCCGCTGGGCGGGGCCAGCGTGGCGTACTGGGGGGAGATCGCCGACCGGCACGGCCTGGACCTGACCGTGGTCAACCCGACCGTCGATCCGACCTGGCGGTTCATGACCCTGGACTCGGACGGCAAGATCCGGATGGACTGTTCGTCGCCCAACGCGATGGCGTCCCTGATCTCCGCCCGGACCAGCTACCAGGTGGCGACCGGTAACGACGCCGATGCCGACCGGCACGGCATCGTCACGCCGGACGCGGGGCTGATGAACCCGAACCACTACCTGGCCGTCGCCATCTCCTACCTCTACCGGAACCGTCCGGACTGGCCGACGGCGGCGGGAATCGGCAAGACCCTGGTCTCGTCGTCGATGATCGACCGGGTGGCCGCCGACCTCGGCCGTCCCCTGGTCGAGGTGCCGGTGGGGTTCAAGTGGTTCGTGCCCGGGCTGTTGGACGGCACGATCGGCTTCGGTGGCGAGGAGAGTGCCGGAGCCTCCTTCCTGCGCCAGGACGGCACCACCTGGACGACCGACAAGGACGGGCTGCTGCTCTGCCTGCTGGCCGCCGAGATGATCGCCACGACCGGACGTTCGCCCAGCGAGCACTACGCCGACCTGGTCGCCCGCTTCGGTGACCCGGTGTACGCCCGCGTGGACGCCCCGGCCAGCCGGGAGGAGAAGGCGGCACTGGGCAGGCTGTCGCCGGAGCAGGTGACCGCGACGACGCTGGCGGGGGAGCCGATCACCGCCAAGCTGACCTCGGCACCGGGTAACGGTGCCGCGATCGGTGGGCTGAAGGTGTGCACCGACTCGGGCTGGTTCGCGGCGCGGCCCTCGGGCACCGAGGACGTCTACAAGATCTACGCGGAGTCGTTCCGGGGACCGGACCATCTGGCCCTGATCCAGCAGGAGGCACGTGACCTGGTGACGGCGGTGTTGCAGAACGCGTGACGAACGTACGCGCCCCGACCTCAGGCCGTGGTCGGGGCGATGGACTTGGCCATCTGTTGTGCGGTGACCTCGAAACCGAGGCTCTCGTAGAGGCCGATCGCCACCGAGTTGCCGCCGAACACGTTGAGGCCGAGCCTGGTGTAGCCACGGTCACCGAGTTCGCGTTCGACCGCCTTCATCATGGCCCGGCCGTACCCTTTGCCCCGGTGCCCCTCGTCGACCTCGATGTTGTAGATCCAGGCCTGTTCGGGGATGTCCGCCTTGGCGGTGGGGCCGAGCCAGAGCCAACCTACGGGCTGACCATCGGCCTCGGCGGTGAAGAGCAGCATCCCGGGGGTGTCGAGGCCCTGCGGCAGGAAGCCAGTGCTCTGCCGCACTGACTCTTCGCGGGCCTCGGCGGCCGATACCCGGCCCGAGTCCCGCAGGTCGTCGGCGTACCGGTCGACCAGTACCCCCAGCCGCTCGGTGAATTCCTGCTCGGTCATCGGGCGTAGCACGACGGTCATGGATCCTCCCCAGGGTCTCCGGCGATGCTACTGGGGGCGACCGTTCCAGCGCCTTCTGGTTTTGTGCTGTGGTTGTTGTGCGGGATGGTCGGCGTAGTTTGCCGACCATCCCGCATCCACCGCTTCCGGCTACCGCCGGGGGCGGCCGGTGCCGAGCCGGCGGGTGGACCGGCGACCGTCCAACCACCCAGATCTGCCTCGAACGAGGTCTCGGCCACCGTCTTGCCGCCTGATCCCGGAATGGCTCAGTGACTTCTGGTCGTCACCCCAGAACGAGCTTTTCGTCGCCGAAATCAGCAATAATTTCCAGTTTTCCCCCGAGCGCTGCGATGTACTTGCTGATTGTGCCGACCTCCGCGGCGGGCAACTCGCCCTTTTCGATGGCGGACACACGTGACTGGGAGACCCCCATCCGCTCGGCGACCTCGGTCTGGCTGAGGTTGTGGCGCTTACGCACCTCGGCGAGGCGGGCAGCGCGGACCTCGCTGAGCATCCGATCTTTGTGCGCGGCCACCTTAACCTCGTCAAGGTGCGCACGGGCGCGAACGTCACGCCAGTTGCTTGCCATCAGCGCTGTCCCTTCAGCTGTCCAAGATGGTCGTCGAACAGGTCGTCAGCGACTGGGATGTTGGTCTTGTACCAGTCCTTCCACTTTCCTGCTTTGTTGCCGGCGATGAGGAGGATCGCTGCCCGTTGCGGATCGAAGGCGAACAGGATCCGTATTTCTGAATCACCTGATGAGCCGGGCCGCAGCTCCTTCATGTTGGAATGTCGTGACGCCTTGATGTGATCGATCAGTGGACGTCCGAGGGCAGGACCTTCCTGGGCCAACATGTCGATGGCGGCGGCTACCTGGTTGGCGGACTCGGGATCCTCCTTGCTGAGGATCAGGAACCAATCCTCAACCTCTTGGGTGAGGTTCACGTCCCACGGGTCCATGAGGTGAACTATAGCGTCAGCGTTGTACAACGCAAAGGTTGTATCGCCAGTATGCGGTAGGGGTGGTCGGCGTAGTTTGCCGACCACCCCGCATCCACCGCTTCCGGCTACCGCCGGGGACGGCCGGTGCCGAGCAGGTGGCGCATCGACCGGGCCACCAGGTCGTCCCGGGCCGCCGGGGCCAGGCCCTCCAGTCCGAAGCCGAGGTAGACGGTGTCCGGGGTCAGCACCGCCGCCCCCTCCTCGAACGCCTGCTGGCTACGGGACCAGTCGTTCGCGCCGGGTGCCGAGCCGGCCGGCGGACCGGTGACCGTCCAACCGCCCAGGTCCGCCTCGAACGAGGTCTCGGCCACCGTCGCGCCACCCACGACGACCCGTACGTCGTCGAGGAACAGGCCGAGGCCCTGGGTGCTCCAGTCCGAGACGTACGTGATGGAGACCTCGACCTGCTTGCCCGCGTACCCGGACAGGTCGACGGACCATTCCTGCCAGCCGCCAGACGGGCCGGTGGCCGCGTGCCACGAACCGGTCGTGCCGGTCGGCGAGCAGTCCGCACCCACGTAGTGGGCCAGGAACGGGTGCAGCCGGTTGACCCAGCCCGAGCGGCAGCTCTCCCCGGTCACGGTGCCGGTGTGGCCGTTGGCGTCCGGCAGTGTGGTCCAGTTGTCGGTGCCCACCGCGCGCGCCTCGACGATCATGAAGTCCCAGTTGCGTTCGATGTCGTACGACGCGGCGAACTGCAACGTACCGCTGGTCGCCCCGGTCAGGTCCACGGTCCGGGCCAGCCGCTTGTACGACTGGTCGGCCTGCCCGCTGAACAGGTACCAGTCACCGGTGCGCGGGTCGAACGGTGCCGCGCCGGGGCGTACCCAGCCCAGCGCCGGGGCGCTGGTGAACTGTGGGAACTGGTCCGGCGGCAGGAACCCGGAGGTGGTCAGGAACGACGCGGTGTGGTCCTGGTTGCCGGCCGACCCGGGGGCGTTCAGCGTGCCGGAGTAGCCGCCGAAGGCCCCGGTCTCGCCCCGCACCGGGTACGCCGCGCCGTCCGGGGCGGTACCGCCGCCGCTGACGTAGTTGTACGCGCCAAGGTAGTACTGCTGGAAGTCGTTGAGGATCGGCAGACAGGCCGGGTCGTCGGCCGAGGTGCACTCCGGCGGGGCGTCCGGGTGGTACGTGTAGTCGCCGTCCGCAGCCTGGGCCAGCAGCGCGTTCTTGCCACTGACCAGGAGTTTTCCGCCCTCGTTGAGGTAGTCCCGGACCGCCAGTTCGACGTCCGCCGCAGCCTTGGCCGTGGTACCCGGCACCTGACCGGGGGAACGCAGGATTGCATCGTCACCGGTCTCCCAGACCACCGCGCGATAGTGCGACAGCACACCGAGCGGGTGTGGTGCCTTCCGGCCCATCACGTCGAAGTCGTAGACGTCGCTGGTCCGACCGGCGGCGGTCAGCGAGGCGGTGATCTCGTCGGCGTACTTGGCCGAGGTGCCGGTCTGCACCGGGCTCAACCCGGTGACGTCCTCGACGGCCAGGACCAGCACCTCACCGCCGATGTCGTCGTGCACCCGGTAGGTGAAGTGTTCGCTTGCGACCACGCCCGCTCGCGCCTTGTTGCCGGTGAACCACACCTCGACCCGGTCACCCGGTCGGGCGCCGGTGACCTTGCCGCGCATCTCGGCGTAGTAGTCGCTGTGCGTGTCGCCGTACCGCTCGCCGCCGCGCCACTGCCTGACGGAGACGGTCTTCGGTCGGCCACCGTTGATCGTGTAGTGCATCCGTACGTTCTTCAGCGACTTACGCGCGATGGTGGCGACCTGCTGGGTCGAGCCGTACGACACGTCGAAGGCGTCCACCACGAAGTCGGGGGTGCTGCGGCCGACGACCGACACCGGGTTCGCCGGGTCGGCGGCGGACTGCGCCACCGACAGCGCGAACGGGATGTTCTTGGCCACCTCGGCGGAGATCAGCTTCTCGTCGTCCGGGAAGATGAACCCGCTGACGCAGTCCTCCGGGTGCCACTGGTCGTTGGGGTCCGAGGCGGACGCCGATTCGCAGGTGGACATCTCCGGGGTGAAGCCGAGCGTGCCGTACCGGACGGTGGCGTACGAGTCGGTGTCGCCGTTGGTGGTGTACAACTCGGCGGAGAGGTCCGGGTCGTAGCCGGGGATCGCCGGGTTGGCGTCGTCACCGACCATCGCCTGGTAGATCACGTCGTCCGGGGTGTTGGTGCTGACCTGCCAGCCGACGCCGTAGAGCAGGAGTTCGGCGGCGGAGTGGTAGTTGATGAAGAACTCGAAGCCGACCCGCTTGAGCAGCCGGTCCAGCGCTCTGGTCTCCGGTTCCGAGTTCGGGGCCGGCCCCCGGTAGGTCTCGCTGGCCGGATCCGGTGAGGAGCCCTCGTTGTCGTAGCCCCACTGGTAGTCGAAGTTGCGGTTCAGGTCGACGCCGTCGCCGTTGGTGATCTGCCCGTCGCCGTTGTTGTCCCGCAGGTTCTTACGCCACAACCGGTTGCCGTCGGTGAACGTGAAGTCGTAGCCGTCCGGGTTGAGTACCGGCACGAACCACAGTTCGGTGGTGTCGACCAGCCGGGTGATCGCCGGATCGGTGCCGTAGCTGTTCAGCACGGTGTGCAGCAGCCGCCGGGTCATCTCCGGCGTGATCCATTCCCGGGCGTGCTGGCTGCTGGCGTAGAGCACCGCCGGGCGCTGACCGTCCTTCACCCGGGTGGCGTTCTTGGTGACCTTGACCGCGAGGATCGGCTTGCCCTGGGTGGTCGTGCCGATGCTCTGGAGCTTGGCCAGCTTCGGGAACCGGGCTGCGGTCGCCGTCAGCTCGTCGCGGATGCCACCCGGTTCGCTGTACGACCGGAACGCCGACCAGCCGGTGGCCGACTGCTCCCGTAGCGTCCGGGAGGCGGCCTTGCCGCGTACCTTCTTGACGGTCAGCTTGACCCCCCGCTCGGCCAGCCGGGCCGCCTGCTGCTGGCTGAGCACCGCCTCGACGGCGGTGTTGCCGGCGGCGTCCCGGGAGCCGGCCACGCCGGTGAGGTCGACGCCGATGTCGCGCAGCTCGTCGAGCTGTCTCGGGTTCAACGTCCCGACGTACACCTCGAGGCTGTCCCGGCCACCGTCCGGCCCGGACGGTGGCTGCGCGCTTGCCGGTGTGGTCAGCGCCATCGCGCAGACCAGAGTGAACACGCCGGCGATCGCCAGCCGTGTTTTCCTCATCGCGCCCCCTTCATTGACGGATCTCTGTGCCAGAGCTTGCTGTTCCGGATGACGTACGTCAATGAGCGGGACGTTCGTATTCCGTTGCCCGCGTCGGTGGGACGGAGGTCGGGTGGCCTTCGGGGCGGGTGGAGGTCGACTGTGTTATCCAATGAACTACGACGTTTGCCGGTTTTTTCGCTGACTGGGCTTCTTTGCGTTACTTGGCCGCTATTCTGTCGTTGACCGAGGTGTTCTGAACGGGCATTCGGACCGATGTCCCAGGTCTGGTCCCCGCCCACGGTCACCTGCGTCCGCCGTAGAAGGGGTGCCGAGGCCATGCGACTGTTGGTCACTGGTGGTGCGGGCTTCAACGGCGCCAACCTGACCCGGGCCGCCCTCATGGACCCGGCCGTCACCGACGTCCGGGTCATCGACGACCTCTCCACCGGCAGTACCGCCAACCTGGCCGGGCTCGACGTCGAGGTGGTGGAGGGCTCCATCCTCGACGAACCCACCCTCGACCGGGCGATGACCGGCCGGGACACCAACGTGTACGGCCCCGGGCAACGGCACGACGCCCAAGCCACGGTGCGGGCGGGCCAACCGGTCCGTTGACCCGGCTGCTCCACGACCCGGTCGCGGTGACGGCGCGCAGCGACGATCACGGCGGCAGACAGGAGGACGACATGCACGTGGTGATAATGGCCGGCGGCAAGGGGGTGCGGTTACGGCCGTACACCAGCACGCTCCCGAAACCGTTGGTGCCCATCGGAGACAGCTACGCGATCCTGGAGATCGTCCTGCACCAGTTGGCATCCCGGGGCTTCACCCACGCCACGCTGGCGATAAACCACCTCGGCTCACTCATCCGGGCGTTCGTGGGCGACGGCTCACGGTTCGGCCTGCACGTCGACTACCTGGAGGAACAGGTACCACTGTCGACGATCGGCCCACTGTTCGGCATGCGGGACCGGCTGCCCGAGCACTTCCTCGTGATGAACGGCGACATCCTGACCGACCTGAACTACGCCGATCTGCTCCAGACGCATGTCTGCTCGGGGGCACCGCTCACCGTGGCGACGTTCCGGCGGCAGGTGAAGGTCGACTTCGGCGTCCTGTCGGTCGAGGACGAACGAGTCGTCGAGTTCCACGAGAAGCCCCTTCTCGACTACCAGGTCAGCATGGGCGTCTACGGACTCTCCGCCCGCACCATCGCGTCGTACCCCGAGGGGCTCGCGTTCGGGTTCGACCAGTTGGTGCTCGACCTCCTGGAGCGGGGGCAGTCGCCGGCCAGCTACGAATTCGACGGCTACTGGTTGGACATCGGCCGACCCGAGGACTACGACGAGGCCAACCGGCGCTTCGAGTCGCTCAAGCCGATGCTGCTGCCCGTACCGGTTCCGGAGCCGGTATGACCAGGGTGCTCCTGTTCGGCGCGTACGGCTTTCTCGGGGGGCACGTACGCCGCACGCTCGACGCGTACGCCGAACTCACCTGCCCGACCCGGGACCAGTGCGACCTGGTCAGCTGCGCCGACGACGACCTCGCCATCCTGCTCCGTGCCGTACGCCCCGACGCGGTGGTCAACTGCGCGGGCCGGGTGACCGGCACCGGACACCAGATGTTGCAGGCGAACGCCACCGCCACCGCCCGGCTCGTCGACGCGGTCGCGACCCATGCGCCGGACGCCCGACTGGTCAGACTCGGGTCAGCGGCCGAGTACGGGCCGGTGCCGCCCGGCCACGCCGTGAACGAACACGGCCCGGCGATGCCGGTCAGCGAGTACGGCGTGAGCCAGTTGGCCGCAACCAGGCTGCTGGAACTCGCCACCGTTGCCGGTCGGGTCGACGCGGTGGTGTTGCGGGTGTTCAACCCGATCGGCCCAGGGATGCCGGAGGAGACCCTGCTCGGGCGGGCAGCGACGTTGCTTCGTCGCGCCTGCGGCCGGGGCGAGGTGAGCATCTCGATGGGCTCGCTGGCCGCCTACCGGGACTTCGTGGATGCGCGGGACGTGGCGAACGCCGTAGTCGCCGCCATCACGACCCGGACCCTGCCGGACCGGGTCTACAACATCGCCAGCGGCCGGGCGGTGCCCGCCCGGGAGGCGGTACGTCTGCTGGCCGAGGCCGCCGGCTTCACCGGCGAGATCCGTGAGGACGGTCGTGCCCCGGGCCGGTCGGCGGCCGTCGACTGGATGTGCGGCGACATCCGGCGGGCTGCCGCCGGCCTCGGCTGGGTACCGGCCCACGACCTCGCCGATTCGGTCAAGGCCCTCTGGGCGGGAAGCGCCGAGCGCCGGATCCATCTGGGCTGAGGCGACCGTCGGGACAACGCCGGGTGCGGCGGGGCTTCGGCACTGGCTGCGGAGTCCGGCTGGGTGCTGGCTTCGTGATCAACGAGGAGAGAACGAATGGGGAACGTGTGGTGAACGAGATGCGTGATGGCCTGGTCGGGACTGAGCCGGTCGGGACCGATTCGGCTGGGATTGAGCCGGTCGGGACCGGGCTGCTCGGCGTGGAGCCGACCCCGGTGGTCAAGCCGGAGGTGGTGGCGGTCACCGGTGCCGGTGGCTTCATCGGCTCGCACCTGGTCGAGGCGCTGGTCGCCCGGGGACATCGGGTCAAGGCGTTCGTCCACTACAACGGCCTTGGCAGATACGGCTGGTTGGACAGTCTGTCACCGGACCAACTAGCCGCCATCGAGGTGCACGCCGGGGACATCCGGGACCGGGGCACCGTCCAGCGGCTGGTCGATGACGCCGCCGTCGTCTACCACCTGGCGGCGCTCGGCGGCATTCCGTACTCGTACCGGGCTCCCCAGTCCTACGTAGAGACGAACATCATGGGCACGCTCAACGTCCTGGAGAGCAGCCGTACGGCCGGCACACCCCGGGTCGTGGTCACCTCGACGAGCGAGGTGTACGGGACCGCGGTGACGGTGCCGATGACCGAGTCGCACCGGTTGCGGGGCCAGTCCCCGTACTCGGCCTCGAAGATCGGCGCGGACAAACTCGCCGAGAGCTTCCACCTGAGCTTCGGGCTGCCGGTGGTCACCCTGCGACCGTTCAACACGTACGGACCCCGCCAGTCCACCCGCGCGGTGATCCCGACGATCATCAGTCAGTTGGCGACCGGCTCCGGGCGGGTCGAGCTGGGCGCGACCGAGACCACCCGTGACCTGCTGTTCGTCAACGACACCGTGACGGCCTTCATCACCGTCGGCACCGCACCGGCAGAGGTCGTCTGCGGACAGGTGTTCCAGGTCGCCACCGGTCAGGAGACGTCCGTGCGGGAACTCGTGCGTCGGATCGGCGGGCTGCTCGGTGTCGTACCGGAGATCGTCGTGTCGGACGGGCGACTTCGCCCGACGGCCTCCGAGGTGGAACGACTGCTCGGTGACAGCAGCCGACTGCGTCGGCACACCGGCTGGCAGCCGATGTCCTCACTCGAAGACGGGCTCAAGACGACCGTCGAGTGGTTCCTCGACCCGGCGAACCTGAGCCGGTACCGCGCCGACCGGGCCGTGTGACGATGACGACGACGAGCACCCGGACCAGCCTGAGGAGCCGGGTCCTGAACGTACTCGATACCCGGATGCCGCCCCGGGCCGTCGCCCGACTCGGCTCGATGTACCTGTCGGCGCGTACCCGGTCCCGGTGCTCCGTGCGCTACGACGACGGTCGGTGGATCCACCGGTACGCCGACGGCGTGGTCGTCAACACCATGCTTGGTGGACTCTCCGCGCAACGGCAGGACCATGCGACCCGGGACGTCTTCCTCCACGACTACCAACCCGGACCGGGCGACGTCGTCGTCGACGTCGGCGCAGGTGTCGGTGACGAGGTACGGCTCTTCTCCCGGCTGGTGGGTGAGTACGGACGGGTGGTCAGCATCGAGGCGCACCCCACGACGTTCCAGTGCCTGCGCCGGGCGGTCGAACTCAACCGGCTGACGAACGTGACCCCGCTGGAGTGCGCCGTCGTCGGTACGCCCGGACCGGTCTACCTGACCGACGACCGGATCGGGCACATCGGCAACGGGCTGACCGACGACCTGGCGCACGGGATCAGGGTGACCGGACGTCGGCTGGACGAGATCATGGATTCCCTCGGGATCGGCCGGATCGACCTGTTGAAGATGAACATCGAGGGGGCGGAACTCGGGGTCCTGGCGGCGTCCCTCGACGCGCTCGCCCGGATCGACCATCTCGCTGTCTCGTGCCACGACTTCCTCGCCGACGGTACCGGCCCGGACTGGCGGTGCACCTTCGATCCGGTCACCGCGCTGTTGCGCGACGCGGGATACGTGGTTCGCACCCGGCCGGACGACCCCCGTCCCTGGGTCCGCTACTACGTGTACGCGTCCCGGCCACCGCGCCGGCACAGGTGAACAACGTGGCAATCCGTACGGACACCCGACCGGATGTGGGCGGCAGCACCGCTTTCCGGGGCGACATCGAGGGGATGCGCGCCCTGGCGGTGATCCTGGTGCTGCTCACCCACGCCGGCATCGCCTTCATGCCCGGTGGCTTCATCGGCGTGGACGTCTTCTTCGTGATCTCTGGCTTTCTGATCACCAGGCTGCTCGTCGCGGAGTTGGCCAGCACCGGCCGGATCTCCCTGGTCGGGTTCTACGCCCGACGGGCGAAGCGGCTGCTACCTGCCGCCGGGGTCGTGCTGGCCGTGACGCTGCTGTTGACGTACTTCTACCTGCCCCGGACCCGCTGGTCCGACACCGGTTGGGACGTCGTCGCCAGCGGGCTGTACGCGATGAACTGGCGGCTGGCCGAACAGGCCGTCGACTACCTTGCCGCTGACCAGGCACCCAGTATCCTGCAGCACTACTGGTCGCTGGCGGTGGAGGAGCAGTTCTACCTGATCTGGCCGGTGCTGTTGGCGGTTGCCGGAATCTGGGCCGTGCGTAGTCGATCCCGTGGCCGGACGGATCGGTTCCGGCTGCTGCTCGGTGTCCCGCTGGCGGTGCTGGCGATCGCCTCCCTGGCCTGGTCGATCCACCTGACCCAGACCAACCCGGGGCAGGCGTACTTCGTCACCACCACCCGGGTGTGGGAACTCGCCCTCGGTGGCCTCCTGGCCCTCCTCGGGCCGCGGTTGGTCCGGCTTCCCCGCTCCGTCGCCGTCGTACTGGGCTGGGTTGGCCTGACCACCGTCGTCGGTGTGGCCCTGTTCCTGGAGCCGACCGCGCCCTTTCCCGGTCAACTGGCGCTGCTGCCCACCCTCGGCACCGTCGCGATGATCGCCGGTGGTCCAGCCGCCGGACGTGCCGGTCCCGGCTGCCTACTCGGACTGCGCCCGGTACGTGCCATCGGCGCGATCTCCTACTCGCTCTACCTGTGGCACTGGCCGCTGTTCGTCGTCGCCGAAGCCCAACTCGGTGAACTGGCTCCGGCGGCTCGCCTCGGCGTGATGCTGTTCTCCGTGCTGCCTGCCGTGCTGACCTACCGGTACGTGGAGAACCCGATCCGGCGGGCGGAGACCTTCACCTGGGATCCTGCCCAGGCCATCCGGCTCGGCCTGTCGTTCACCATGGTGCCGGCCCTGGCCGGTGTGTTGTTCCAGTTCACCGTCTGGCCGCCGAATCGCTCGCCCCTGCCGGTGGCCCAGGTGCCGTGGGTCGAGGACACCGCCAGCGCGCCGCCCTCCCCGTCCGGGGCGGCCGTGCTCGGTGACCATCCCCGGGACAGCCGGGCCGGTACGCCGGTCGACCGCGTCGGGCGGATCACCCCTGATCCGGTCGACGCCGGCGACGACCTACCCGACGTGTACCGGCACGACTGTATCGCCGAGGGATCGGATGCCAGGGTCCGGAGCTGTGTGTACGGCGACCGGGAAGCCGATTTCACCGTGGCGCTGGCCGGTGACTCCCACGCCGCCAGTTGGCTGCCCGCGTTGCAGGCTGTCGCCGTGGCCAACAGGTGGCGGCTGGTCACCTACATCAAGGCTGCCTGCCCGCTCATCCATGGGGAAATCGCCTGGCAGGGGCGCGCCCAGCCGAGCTGCACCGAATGGAACACGGAACTGCGCTCCCTCCTGACCGGGTCCAAGCGGCCCGACCTGCTGGTGACGAGCAGCTTCCTCTACTCGCCGATCCGTGACGAGAAGCAGCTGTCCGGGTCGGAGGGCCAGAGTGCGATGGCGAACGGGCTACGGCGGAGCTGGTCGGTTCTGGTCGAGACCGGCGTGCCGGTGGTGGTGTTGCGTGACACCCCGCACATGAACGTCGACGTTCCCGAATGCGTCGCGAAACATCCCGAGCGGCTGACCAAGTGTTCCGCGCCCCGCAGTCTTGCCCTTCGGGCGGGTGGTGGTGTCGCGCAGGAAGAGGCCGCGGACGGTCTGAAGGGCGTACACCTGGTCGACCTGAATGACGCGATCTGCCCTGGCGACCGCTGTGCCGCGGTCATCGGCGGCGTACTCGTCTATCGGGACACGAATCATCTGACCGCGAGTTACGCGTCGAGCCTGGCTCCCCGACTACGCGCCGCCCTCAACGACGTGGTGGGGGATGTCGCGCGGGGCTAGGACGGTGCTTTCCGCAAAGGGGTTTACTTTCCCACACGATCCCGTGGAGCCCCGCCGGTCGTCAGCGCGAGGCGCCCGTTCGCCCGCGGCACCCGTCCGTCCGCCCGCCACCCTCGACGGCAGGTGCCGCGCCAGTCAGCGCCCGGGGCGGTGCCGTCCGGCCACTGGCCGGCGCGACCTGCCCATGGTCCATGTGGGCCACGTGGAGCTTGCCAGCAGTACGACCGCCACGTAGGGCAGCACGAACTTCAGCAGGTACCACAGGTGGTTGTCGAAGTCGCCGCTGGGTGCGATGACGGCGGTCAGACAGACCATCGGAGCGATCAGCTTCGGGGCCAGTGCCGACCCGCTGCTGGCTCGTACGTACTGCCGCCGGAAGAGCCGGATGAGCCAGCCGAGCAGGACGAACGAGGCCACCGCCCCGGCCGGACCGAAGTTGAGCGTGGCCTCGCCGGCCATTCCGTAGACGACCGCCGACCGCAGTCCGGAGTCGTACGCCCCCGCCCCGACGGTCAGGTCGGTGCCGATGGAGACCTTGTCGCTGGGGCGCTCCGGCAGGAGCACCCGGGGCACGAGGACCGATGCGCCGCCGACGTAGGTGACTCCGTAGCCGAGTTCCCCGTAGCCCTGGCTCTGCCGTTCGAGCACCAGCGCCTGGATGTCGGCTCGGCCGATGTCCTGGAGTAGCAGCGTGGGCAGGTCACGACCGGTCTCGGTGGAGATCTGCTCGATCGTACGGGTGCCCCGGGCGATGTCCAGCACCTCCAGTCCGGCGCTCTTGTAGAGGCCGTAGAGATAGGTGAACACCCCGAACACCAGCAGACAGACCACCAGCGACTTCCGGGAGATCCGGAAGAGCATGAGGTGGACGAGGATCAGCCCGAGCAGCACGGGCCACATCGTGTTGGTCCGGCTGCCCCGGAGCCCGCCCACGAAGAACTGGGCGATGGCCAGGGCCAGCAGCAGGAGCAGGGCGTACGACTTCCGCTGGGCCAGCCGGTCCCGCCACCGTACGACGGCGACCATGAAGGCCATCAACGGGAACGTCTCCGCAGCGATCAGCAGCCAGCCCATCCCCGCCAGGGCACTGCGGTCTCCGGTCATCACCGAGATGAATCCGGAGAGGCCGCCGAACATGACGAACTCCAGCAGGAAGGCCAGCACACCGATGCCGGTGGCCAGCATCCCGATCCTGATGAACCGCCGCTCGGCCAGTTCCCGCCGATGCCGCAGCAGATGCCTGCGCGCGCCTGGTCGGGAATCCAGGAAGAGCCGGTAGATGCCGAGGCCGACGACGTTCAGCAGCGCCATGATGCCGAGCGCCCGCCGCCAGTCCGATGACGTGGCGAGGTAGCGGGGCCAGGCGTCGAGCATGACGTTGAGGATGGGCGCGGTGTAGAAGAAGTGCACACCCAGCAGCCCGAGCATCGACTTCGGGTCGAAGATGTCCGTGCGGCGGCGGAGCCACTCGACCGCGTCCACCGTGATCAGGACACCGCAGATCGTCACCGGGATGAGGAACCAGTGGATGAGCCGCGAGTCGAAGAGCGCGAGCGTTCCGCTGGTCGACAGCACCAGGAAACCCGACAGGATCCAGCTGAGGGCGTCCGGTGTGGAAGCCGTATCCCGGTCGTCGGACCCGGTTTGCCGGCCCTCGCTCCGGAGAGGTCTGACGACCCGGTTCATCACTTCAAACGTCGCCACAATGACCTTCCTTCTCTAGACGGCGACCGGGGCACTACGGGACGGGGGTGACGACCGTCCGTTCCGCTTCGTCCGGGGTGGCCTGGGCGGTGGCCCGCGTCAGCCGTTGCCGGAGCAGCACCCACGAGGCGACCGAGAGTCCGCCGTACACCGTCACCGATGCCAGGGCTGCGCCGTACGCTCCCCACATGGGGATGGCCAGGGCGTAGCTCGCGGCTGCGGCGACGCTGCCCAGTAGACCGAGCGCTCCCGCGGTGCCCATCCAGCCGCCACCGAGCAGACCACGGCTGGCTACCGCGTACGGCGCGAAGACGATCTCTGCGGCCAGCAGCACCAGCAACAGCGGTCGCGCCTCGGCGAACTCGGCACCGAACACCGGCACGATCAGCAGCCAGCCGGTGGCAGCCACCAGTGCGCTCATCGCCGTTGCCGTCAGCACCGCCAACTGCCGGGACCGGACGATCCGGGCGAGGTCCGTACCGAGGGCGACGTCCCGGTTGACGAGCTGACCGAGCGCGGTGGGTATCACCCGGGGGGCCTCGCTCAGGGTGGCGGCCAGGGAGTACACGCCGACCGTGGCCGCGCCGGCAACCGTACCGAGCAGGTACCGGTCCGCCCGCAGGGTCAGGGCCAGTCCCATGGTGAGGCCCAGCGCCCGGACCCCGGCCCGGAGCAGCCGGGAGAGTTCCTCCCGGCCGGGACCACGTACCGGCAGCAGACCGGCTGCACGTAGTCGGGTCGCCTGGGCGGCGGCGACCAGGACCATACCGGTGCCCTGGGCCAGCAGCAGCATCCAGGCGCTGCGGTCGAGCAGCGCACCGACGAGCATGCCGAGCAGGCCACCGGTGGCGACCGCCGCCGCCCACCCACTGCCGGCCTGGAACAGCCCGGCGGCGTACCACGCGTCGGGGAACTGGGTCAGCGCGGTGTATCCAGCTGTCACGACCAGCACGGCCACCAGGAAGCGGGGCTCGCCGAGCCCCGGGTCGATCAGCGACGCCGACCCGGCCGAGACGAGCACGGCGAGCCCGCCGGCCACGCCCACCGCCAGCATCGACCACCAGGTGTACGACGCCAGCAGCCGCCTACGGGCCGTCTCGTCGGCCGTGCCGGGTAGCCGGGAACGCAGCTCCGATCCGGTGCCCATTCCGGCCAGCAGCGGGGTGACGCCGGCGATGGAGATCCCCAGCACCATCAGGCCGCGGCCGTGCGGCCCGAGCAGGCTGGCGGCCAACATGGCGCTCAACGCGTAGCTGGCCGACTGGGCGAGGCTGTTGCCGGTCAGGAAGGCCAGGGCGGACCGCCGGCCTGACGTCACCGGGTACCAACTCGCCAGAGTGCCCGCCACTGCCGTACGGCGTGCTCGACCAGGAACGGCGAGGATCGGAGACTCTGCCGGATCTCCTGCCGTCGGGCGGCACTCGCCTGGGCCTGCCCCATCGCGGTGTCCGCCCAGCACAGTGGCCCCTGCGACAGGGACAGCAGGGTGAGGCCCCGCACCCGGGAGGAGACCTCCCGCAGGCACGGCAGGTCGGTGGCGACGACCGGCAGACCGGTGGCCAGGGCCTCCAGGATCACGCCGGGCAGTCCCTCCCACCGGGAGGGCAGCAACAGCACATCGGCGGCGGCCAGCACGGAGGCGATCTCGTCGGCCTCGCCGGGCAGCAGCACCAGCGGATCGTCCACGATCGACGGACGTGCGGCCGTCAGATCGTCGGTTCCGCCCGGGCCGACGGCCAGCAGGATGGTGTCCGGCCAGAGTTCGCGGACCGCGTCGTGCACCTCGATCAGGAACGGCCGGTTCTTTTCCGGCGCCGCTCGGCCGATGTGCGCGATGACGTGCGCATCCGCCGGAATCTTCCAGTGCCGCCGGGCGGTCTCCCGGTCCCAACCGATGACCCGGTCGATGGCGACGCTGTTGTAGAGCACGCGGTAGCGGGCATCTTCGTCGGGCGGGTCGGTGAAGTCGAGCGCCGCCTCGGTCACCCCCAGCACGTCGGTTGCGACGTGGCGGAGCAGGCGCCGCAGCAGCCAGCGTCGGGCCCGCCGGGCCCGGGTGTCCCGCCGGCCGTCGCCGGCGCTCTGCATCCGGGCCACCCGGACCCGTACCCCGGCGAGCTTGGCGACCAGCAGGACCACGGCGCTGGCCAGACTGATGTGGGAGACGACGACGTCGGGGCGGAGGGCCCACAGTTGTCGCCACAGTCGGGGCGCGAACGAGTGGGCCGGGGCCAGCGGACACTGGCGGATCAACGCTCCGGCGGCCCGGAACTCCGCAGCCAGGCTGCCCTCCCGGCCGGCCAGTGTGAGGAAGGTCTGCTCGACCTCGGCCGCCGGTACCGCCCGGCAGATGTCGAGGGAGACCGTCTCGGCCCCGCCCCGGTCCAGGCTGCCGATGACGTGTACGACGCGTACCGGGCGCTGCCTGGAACGCGGGTTCGTCCGCGCCGGTCTCGTCTTCGTTCCCGTACTCAAGGGACCTGGCTCCTCACTGGCTGCCGGTGTTCGGTGGCGTCGCGTACCGCTCGGTAGAAGGTGTCTCGGCGGGGGGTGAGGGTGTGGGTGGAGAAGTCGTGGGCGCGGTGGAGGTTGCGTTGGGAGGTGGTGGTCATGCGGATGGGGTCGGTGAGCATCTGGTGGATGGCGATGGCGAGTGCGGCGGGGTCGTCGGGGGGTACGAGGTCGGTGGCGGGGAGTAGTTCGGGGATGCCGCCGGCGGTGGTGGCGATGGCGGGTAGGGCGCGGGCCATGGCTTCGATGAGGGCGCGGGGGAGTCCTTCGGTGCGGGAGGGCATGACGAACAGGTCGGCCGCGTCGAGTTGGGCGCGTAGCGCGTCGGCCGAGGGCAGCCAGCCGAGGAAGGTCACCCGGTCGGTGAGGCCGAGACTGGCGGTCATCTGCTCCAGATGCCCACGGAAACGACCGACGCCCACGTGTACGGCCCGGACCGGCGATCCGGTGCCGGCCAGTTGGGCCAGGGCCGCCAGGAGCGTGTCCACCCCTTTGTACAACTGGTCGAGGGAGCCGACCGAGATGATGGTGCGCGCGCCCCGGGCCCGTTCGACGGTACGCGGCTGCGGCACGTACGCGGCGGGCGGAAGTTCCACACAGGACACCCCTGCGGTCGGTGCGGAGACACTGGCCGGGTACCGGGCCTGGAGGTGTCGTTCCGTCTCGTACCCGACCGCGATCGCGGCCCGGCACTGACGTCGTAGCCGGGACGTGAACCAGTGCCGCAGCACCGGGCGTAGCGGATGCTGCACGACGCCCGGGGCGAACACGTCGTACGGGTCGCCGATCACCTCGACGGCGTACGGGCGGCGCAGCCGGTCCAGCCGGTTGGCCAGCAGGGTGCCGAGAACCGACGGCACCCGCAGGATGACGGCGTCCCCGTCGTCCGTCGAGGCAGCCATGGCCCGGCGGACGGCCAGCGTACGGAGCAGGTACTCGCGTGGTCCGTGGTAGTACGGCACCGGCCACACCTCGACGCCGGGGCCGTCCACCCGGACGGCGCCCACCGGTGCCGTCGCGACATCCAGGACCCGGGCGGCGATCCGTACCCGGTCGAAGTGGGCCAGGTAGCGGGTCCAGCCGGAGTAGTCCGGTCCCGCCGAGGTCCACACCTGTCCGTCCGGGGTACGCGTGTACCGCGACTCCACGGTGACCACTACCCGCACCGGGAGCCTCCCGCAACGGTCGGTACGGCGTGCGTGGCCGCCGTGGTGCCCGTCGGCCGGTACCCGGTCACCGGGTGCTCCGCACTGGCTGCCGGTGTTCGGTGGCGTCGCGTACCGCTCGGTAGAAGGTGTCTCGGCGGGGGGTGAGGGTGTGGGTGGAGAAGTCGTGGGCGCGGTGGAGGTTGCGTTGGGAGGTGGTGGTCATGCGGATGGGGTCGGTGAGCATCTGGTGGATGGCGATGGCGAGTGCGGCGGGGTCGTCGGGGGGTACGAGGTCGGTGGCGGGGAGTAGTTCGGGGATGCCGCCGGCGGTGGTGGCGATGGCGGGTAGGGCGCGGGCCATGGCTTCGATGAGGGCGCGGGGGAGTCCTTCGGTGCGGGAGGGCATGACGAACAGGTCGGCCGCGTCGAGTTGTCGACGTACCGGTTCGCCACTGGGTAGCGCACCGAGGAAGGCCACCCGGTCGGTGAGGCCGAGACTGGCGGTCATCTGCTCCAGATGCCCACGGAAGCGGCCGTCTCCGATGTGCGTCAGGTGTACCGGCAGACCGGCCGAGACCAACCAGGCCAGCGCCTCCAGCAGCGTGTCGACGCCCCTGTACACCTGGTCCAGGGACCCGATCGAGACGAGCCTGCCGGATCGGCTGAACCGATCCGTGGTACGCGGCCGGGGCCGGAAGGCGGCCGATGTCAGGTCGATGCTCGAGCAGTTGACGGTGGGGGTTCCCGGAGTGGCCGGATAGCGGACCTGGAGCGATCTTTCCGTCACGTAGGCGACGGCGCTGGCCGAGCGGCACTGCTGACGTAGCTTCATGGTCGACCAGTGCCGCAGCACCGGGCGCAGCGGATGCTGCACGACGTCCGGGGCGAACACGTCGTACGGGTCACCGACCACCTCCAGCCCGTACGACAGCCCGAGCCGGTCCCGGGTCTGGGCCAGGAACGTCCCGATCGGCGACGGTACGCGCAGGATGACCGCGTCGGCGGTGCCCGCTGCGGCGACCACGGTCCGTTCGACCGCCGCCCGCTGCCGCAGGAACTGCCGGGGTCCCACGTAGTGGGGCACCGGCCACACCTCGACGTCCAGACCGTCGACCCGGCTGGCACCCTCGCCCGGGGTGGGTACGTCCAGCACCCGGGCGACCAGTCGCACCCTGTCGAAGGTCGACAGGTAGCGGGTCCAGAACTGGTAGGCCGGACCGGTCACCGTCCAGACCGCCCCGTCCGGGGTACGGGTGAAGCGGTTCTCCGCCGTCACCACCACTCTCATCGTCGTACCGCCTCTCCGGCGATGTGCTCGATGGTGTCGGCCACCCGTTGGGCGGCCACCCGGTTGTCGAAGAGCGACACCATTCGATGGCGGGCCCGGTCGCCGCGAGTGGCCAGGGTCCCCGCCTCGAACTCCCGGTACGCGGCGTCGAGGGTGAGGTCCAGGGCGGTCGCGTCGCCCCGGGGGACCACCCAGCCGCAGGTGTCGTCGACGGTTTCCGGCAGTCCACCGGCATCGCTGACGATGCTGGGCACCCCCATGGCACCCGCCTCGACGGCGGCGCCGTGTCCCTCGGACAGCGACGGGCTGACGCTCAGGTCGGCGGCCTGGTAGCAGGGGCGTACGTCGCCCACCGATTCCACCCAGGTCACGCTCGGATTCGTCGGGACGGCGAACCGTCGGATCAGCTCCTGGCGGTGCGTGACCCCGGCCGGGGTCCATCCGCCGCCGACCAGCAGCAGGTGGGCCCGGGGCCGCCGGGCCCGGAAGGACCGCCAGGCGGTCAGTAGTACGTCGTGTCCCTTGATGCCCTGCCCCTGGTACGCCAGGCGTTTCGGCGGATACACGTACGCCACCATGATGACCACGAACGCGTCCTGCGGGATGCCCAGTTCGGCACGGGCCTTGGCCTTCAGTTCGCTGGCTCGGAAGGTACGCGGTACCGGAACGGACCGGGGTGCGGTCGGGCGCGGAGGATGGGGCCCGGCACCGGCCGCCTGACCGATCCCGATCCCGACCGGTTGCGGATCAGTCCCGATCCCGACCGGTTGCGGATCAGTCCCGATCCCGACCGGTTGCGGATCAGTCCCGGTCCCGACCGCTTGCGGGTTAGCCGAGGCGCTGGTCAGGGGCCGGGCGGGATGGAAATGGTCGGTGTCGACCCCGCAGGTGGCCACCGGCCGGCGGGCTGGCGGGCAGCCGAGCTCGCCGTAGAGCCGGGCCGTGTAGTCGGTGCCGCAGATGGTGACGTGGTCCAGCCGCCACAGGTGGCGTTCGACCGGACGGATCACGGGGGATTCGAGGTAGAGAGGGCCGGCGACCATGTGCACGCGACGCAGTGGGAGGCCGACCGTGCTGATCCGGGCGGCCAGCGCCGAGGCGTACAGGTGGTAGTTGAGCACGTCCGGGCGGAGCCGGCGGATCAGGCCGCGCAGCCGCCACAGGCCGCGCAGCGTGCCGATGGTCGGTCTGAGTCGGAAGTCGAACGGGGACTCGACCACCTCGACGCCCCGGGCGCCGAGTTCGGTGGTGAGCCGGCCTGCACCGGGCGGGAGTACGACGACGACCCGGTGGCCGCGGCCACGCAACTCGGTGATCTGCGGCAGGATCCACCGGCCACCGTCGTTGGTCTTCAACAGCACGGCCACCCGCAGGCGCCGTGGGCCGGTCGTCGGTTCCTGGTCGTCGGTCATCTGGCCGGCACCCCTTTCACGACGGTCGCGGCGGGTACGTCCCGCACGACGCAGGCACCGGCGCCGACGGTCGACTCCGCGCCGACCCGCAGGCCCTGCAACACCACGGCGGTCGCGCCGATCAGCACCCCGGTCTCCACCTGGCAGTCGCCGGAGAGCGCGGCCAGCGGGTTGACGGACACGTGGTCGGCCACCACACAGTCGTGCGCCACGGTTGCGTTCTGGTTCAGGTGGACGTGCTGGCCGAGGGTCACGTTCGTGGTCACCCGTACCCCGGCGAAGGCCACCAGGCCCGCACCACTGACGAGGTCCGGACCGAGGGTCGCGTCCGGGTGCACCAGACTCGCCGCCGGAAGGCCGTACGTCCCTACCCGCTGGGCGACGGTACGACGGACCCGGGGGTCGCCGAGGCCCAGCACGACGTGGGTGTCCCGCCCCACGTCCCGGAGCCGGTGCAGTGGCCCGAGGTACGTCGCGTCGAGGCGTTGCACGCGCTTGAGGTTGATCTCCGAGGGGCGGTCGTCCACGAAGCCGAGCACCCGCCAGCGTGGTTCGCCCGGAGCCGCCCCGTTGATGGCGCGGATGATGTCGAACATCTCCCGGCCGTGTCCGCCGCAGCCGACGATCACGATTTCCCGGCTCATCGGACCACCCCGTCCGCGATCCGGCCCGGCTCGCCGCCGGTCCGGCCGGCCATCGCCGGCGTACGGGCGGGCGTCCCGGCGTTTCCGGTGAACTCGTGCGCGGTCGGGCTGCCCGGTGCCGCGATGCCGTCGCGACGCAGTACGGTCCACACCGTCGCGCAGAGGATCCGCAGATCCAGGGCGAGGCTGCGGTTGTCGACGTACCACACGTCGTGGGCGAACTTCTCGTCCCAGGTCAGCAGGTTGCGACCCCGTACCTGGGCCAGCCCGGTGATGCCCGGGCGCACCTCGTGCCGGCGGGCCTGTGTCGGGGTGTACCGGTCCAGGTACCGGCTCAGCAGCGGGCGCGGCCCGACCAGACTCATGTCGCCGCGCAGCACGTTCCACAGGGTCGGCAGTTCGTCCAGGCTGGTGGCCCGCAGCCAGGTGCCGAACCGGGTGAGGCGGCGGTCGTCGCCGACCTCGCCGGCTCCCGGATCCACCGGCCGCATGCTGCGGAACTTGACCAGTTCGAAGAGCCGGCCGTGCCGGCCGGGCCGGTACTGCCGGAAGAGCACGGGTCGTCCGTGTGCCACCGCGACGGCCAGCGCCACGACCGCCATCAGCGGTGCGGCCAGTACCAGGGCCAGGGCGGCGACGACGACGTCCAGGATGCGCTTGACCCGGTCGTACCGGCCCGGTCCGGCCCTCACCGGCCGGCCGCCAGGAATCCGGCGATGGCGTCCATGACCCGGTGGATCTGCGTCTCGTTGAGCGCCGAGCCGCTGGGCAGGGTGAGTCCGTTGGCGAACAGTCGGTCCGCCGCGCCGGTGAGGACGGCCTCGACTCCGGCGAAGAGCGGCTGTTGGTGCATGGGCTTCCAGTTCGGCCGGGTCTCGATGTTCTGCTTCGCGAGGTGGGCACCCAACTCGTCGGCCCGCCAACCGGCGAGGTCCGGGTCGACGATGATCGTGGTGAGCCAGCAGTTCGATCCGGTGTCGCCGTCGGCCAGCAGCCGGACTCCGGGTACGGCGGCGAACAGTTTCGCGTACCGCTCCCGCAGGAACCGCCGTCGGGACAGCATCTCCTCCAGCCGGCGCAGCTGTGCCCGACCGAGTGCCGCCAGTACGTTGCTCAGCCGGTAGTTGTAGCCGACGTCGATGTGTTCGTAGTGCGGCACCGGTTCCCGGGCCTGGGTCGACAGGTGCCGACACCGGTCGACGAGGGCGGCGTCGTCGGAGACCACCATGCCCCCGCCGGAGGTGGTGATGATCTTGTTGCCGTTGAAGGACAGCGCCGCGATCCGGCCGAAGGAGCCGGCGGCCCGGCCCTGATAGGTGGAGCCCAGGGCCTGTGCGGAGTCCTCTACCACCGGGATCCCGGCGGCCTCGCAGAGCGGCAGCAGGGTGGCATAGTCCGCGCAACTGCCGAACATGTCCACCGGCATCACCGCGGCGACCTCTTCGCCCGCGTCCCGGAGCCGGGGCAGCAGGTCGGCCAGCAGGCCGACGTCGATGTTTCCGGTGGCCGGGTCCACGTCCACGAGGACCGGTCGCGCGCCGGTGTAGCCGACCGCGTTGGCGGTGGCCACGAAGGTCAGCGTCGGTACGACTACCACCTGATCCGGGCCGACGCCGAGGCTGAGCAGGGCGAGGTGCAGGGCGGCGGTGCCGGAGCCCACCGCGACGGCGTGTTCGACGCCCACCCGGGCGGCGATCTCCCGCTCGAACGTGTCGAGTTCCGGGCCGACCGGGGCGACCCAGCCGGACCGCAGGGCGGTGCGGACGTACGCCTCTTCCAGCGGCCCGATGTCTGGTGGGGACAGGTAGATCCGATTGGTCATCGGCGAGGCCTTCCGCGCTGGAACCGAGTAAAGCGACCAAAAGGGTTGTATCAGATCTACAGCGGGGCAAGCGTGCGTTTCAGCGATGTTAGTAACACTCAGGATGAGTAGTGACAGGCAGGACGAGTGGCACGTTACGTCGTCCGACCAGCCGGTGCTGCGGCAGCGGGTGCTAACCGCCCGGCAGGCTGAAGGTGAACGTGGTGCCGGTGCCGACCTGGCTGGTCACCTCGATGGTCCCCCCGTGATCGGTGACGATCTGCCGGGTGATCGCCAACCCCAGCCCGCTGCCGCCGGTGCGCCTACCCCGCGCGGAGTCGGCCCGCCAGAACCGGTCGAAGACGTGTGGCAGCGATTCCGGTGCGATACCCGAACCCGTGTCGACCACCTGGACGACGGCGAGTGCTCCGATCCGGTTCGCGCGCAGTGTCACGCCGCCACCCGACGGGGTGGCCCGTACCGCATTGGTGATCAGGTTGCCGACCACCTGCCGGAGCCGGTCCGGATCGGCCTGCACGGCGACCGACTCGGCCAGTACGGTCAGGCCCACCCCGGCCGAGTCGGCGAGCGCGGCGTGCGCGACACGGCAGGTCTCCAGCAGCTCCGCCAGGTCGACGGTGCTCCGGTGGTAGGCCAGGGCGCCCGCCTCGGCCAGGGCCAGGTCCTGTAGGTCGTCGACGATGCGCTGTTGCAGCACCGCCTCCTCGTGCAGTGAGGAGAACAGCTCCGGGTCCGGCGGGATCACACCGTCCTTGAGGGCCTCGAGATAGCCGCGCAGGTTCGCCAGCGGGGTACGCAGCTCGTGCGCGACGTCGGCGACCAGCCGCCGCTGGCGTTCCTCGCCCCGTTGCAGTGAGTCGGCCATCCGGTTGAACGAGCGGGCCAGCTCGGCCAGTTCGTCGTTGCCCTGCACCGGTACCCGGCTGGTGAGGTCACCGTGTCCGAGCCGTCGGGAGGCGGTGGTGAGTTTGTCGATCGGGCGCAGCACCCGACGACTGAGTACGGCGGTGCCGATGATGGCGACCGCCGCCACCCCGGCTGCCGCAGCCAGGAGCGGGGCGGCGGCCAGCACCGATGTCGAGTCGTCCCGGGGGCCGACGTAGACCTGCACCGGAACGGGTGCCACGTCGCTGACGTACGAGGTGAAGGCGCGGGCGAGACACAGTTGGCGGCGGTCGTGCTGGGGCTCGGCACCGCAGGCGGTCAGCCGGCTGTCGCGGGATGCCACCACCGGATCGTTCGCGGCCCGGTCCCGGCACTCGACCGCAGCCTCCTGGCTCCAGATGTCCTCGACCGGGCCGGCGGCGAACTGTGGAACCCCGAACCGGTGCCCGGTGATCGTGACGTTGATTCCGTAGCGGGTCAGGCAGGCCGCGAACAGGATGCCGGAGCGGTAACTCCTGATCATTTCGATCGTGGTCCCGGTCGGGTCGGCCGTGCCCGCAGGCAGGTCCAGCGGCGGCCGGGGATCGATGGGGGCACTCAGGCCACCCAGCGGACGCGAGCTCCGGCCACGTTCGACATCGGTGTCCACCAGCACCACACCGGACTCGGAGACCAGGTGGATCCGCTGACCGGTCTGGTTGTGCAGCTCCATGACCAGATTCCGGACCCCCTCCCAGGTGCCGTGGTGTACGCCGTACGCCTCGACCTGCTCGGTGACGCGGTCGAGCTCCGCCCGGTCGGCGGAGGCCGACTCGGTGATCTGCCGGGTGGCCTGTCGCAGGGTCAGCCAGGCGGTCGCCGCCGTCGCGCTCACCGCGACCAACGTGACCAGCCCGAGCACCCGGAGCCGGAAACTCACCTTCCGACGCCCGTACGGCCGACCGGCCCCGAGGGACGGCTGGCCGACCCGGGAGACTGCGCCGGGTCGGCCAGCCGGTAGCCCCGACCGAACACGGTCTGCACGTACCGGGGCTCGGTCGCGTCGTCTTCGATCTTGCGGCGCAGGTTCACCACGTGCGCGTCGACCGTGCGTTCCAGCACGTAGTGGTCGAAGCCGAAGGCCAGGTCGATGATCTGTGCCCGGGTGAAGACCCGCCCGGGCTCCCGGGCGAGCACCTCGATGATGCCGAACTCCTTGGCCGTCAACGCGACCGGCCGGCCGGCGATCCGCACCTCGAACCGGCCGGCGTCGACCTCCAGATCGCCCACCCGCAGCACGGCCTGGCTGTCGGCACCGACCACGCGGGCCCGCCGCAACAGGGCCCGGACCCGGGCGGCCAGTTCCCGAGGGCTGTACGGCTTGGTGAGGTAGTCGTCGGCACCGAGGTCGAGGCCGAGCAGGATGTCGTCCTCGGTGGTACGGGCGGTCAGCAACAGGATCGGGATGTCCGACTCCGTACGGAGGATTCGACAGACGTCGAGACCATCGACGATCGGCATCATCACGTCGAGCACCACGAGGTCCGGCCGGCGGGCCCGGAACTGGTCGAGGGCCGCCCGCCCGTCACCGACGACCAGCACGCTGTGCCCCTCGCGTTCCAGATAGACCCGAACGAGGTTGGCCTGCTTCGGGTCGTCCTCGGCAACCAGGATCCGTGCGCTCATTCGCTCATCCTCGGTGATTCCGTCCGGCCGGAATTCGGCGGGGCGGAGCCGGTGAAGATCTGATGAAACCCTGGTGGAGGATCTGTTCGACGCTGCCCCGGACGACTAGCCGACGACTTCTTGACCGGATCTTGATCGGACGATTCCTAGCCTGTCGGCATGTCCGACCAGGAAACGAACGCGGCATCCGCCATGACCGGGCAGGGGCGGCCCGATCCGCAGGCGCCACCGGTGCCCCGTCGACGTGGTGGCCTGCCCTCGCGCAGGCAACTGCTGGGCGGCTCCGCTGCCGCCCTGCTCGGGGCGGGACTGACGCTCGGGGCGGAGCAGGCGTACGCCGGCGCGACCCGGGACCGACCACTGCCCTTCTACGGCGGTCATGCGTCGGCCGTCCACGCGGGTAGGCGGACCCCACCGAGGTCGGCGGCGGTGCAGACCATCTGGGGCGTGGACACGGCGAAGAAACTGATCGCGTTGACCTTCGACGACGGTCCCAGGCCGAACTGGACGCCCGAGGTGCTGTCGATCCTGCACCGCACCGGGACCAGGGCCACGTTCTTCATGGTCGGGGTCAACGCCCGCGATCACGGCCACCTCGTGGCCGGCCGACTCGCCGACCACGAGGTGGGCAACCACACCTGGGCCCACCGGGATCTGGCCAAACTGGACTACCGGCAGAGCCGTTCGGCGCTGACCCGGGCACACGAGCAGCTGACGAGGCTCTGGGGGCGGGAGCCGACACTCTTCCGGCCGCCGTACGGGCACATCGCGGGCAGCAGCCTGTTGGCCGCGAACGAACTCGGCTACCGCGTCGTGCTCTGGAACCGGCAGATGCTCGAATCCGACTACCGGTCCGACCCTTCCGGCCTGGTCAGCTACGTCGTGGAGAGCTGTACCCCCGGCACCATCCTGCTGGCACACGACACCGGACCGGACGACCGTCTGGTCGCCATCCGAGGACTGGCCCGGATGATCGAAGGGCTGCGGGCCCGGGGATTCGAATTCGTGACGGTCTCCGAACTGTTGGCCGAGGCGGATCAGGAACGGGAGTGGGAACGCCGGCCGAGCGCCGGACCACAGTAGAGTTCTCGCCGGTCACCGGCAGCGGTGCGGGTCGATCGGTCGAGAAGGGCACACGGTTGCTGCATCTACGAATCATCGCGCCGACCGGGCGTTGCCCGGCGGTGGTCGAACTGCTCACCGGCAACCCGGCGGTCGCCCACATCGTCGTGCTGCCCGGTGCCGCCCACCGGCCCGCCGGTGACGTGGTGCTCTGCGACGTCGCCCGGGAAGGGGCGGACGAGGTCCTGCGGGCCCTGCGGGCGCTCGACATCGACGAGACCGGTTCCATCTCGGTCGACGGCGTGGACATCGCGCTGTCCCGGGCGGCGGACCGGGCCGCCCGGATCACACCGGGACTCGGTGCGGACGCGGTGGTCTGGGACGAGATCGCCCAGAAGACCGGGGAACAGACCCGCCTGTCCGCGACCTACCTGTCACTGATCACGGTGGCCACCATCATCGCCGGCATCGGCGTCCTGCTCGACCAGCCCATCCTCATCGTGGGCGCGATGGTGGTCGGCCCCGAGTTCGGGCCGCTGGCCGCGCTCTGTGTGGCGGTCGTCCGCCGCCGGTCGGCGGTCATCACCCGGTCGGTGGTGGCGCTGGTCGTCGGCTTCCTCGTCGCGATGGTCGCCACCATGCTCAGCACGTGGGCGCTCACCGCCTTCGGGCTGATCGACCGGTCGATGCTGCTGGCCGAGCGGCCGTTGACCGACTTCATCTGGCGGCCGGACGCGTTGTCCTGGGTGGTGGGCCTACTGGCCGGGGTGGCCGGGATGCTGTCGCTCACCTCGAACAACGCCGGCCCGCTGGTCGGTGTGCTGATCTCGGTCACCACGGTGCCGGCAGCGGCGAACGTCGCGGTGGCGTTGGCCTACGGGGTGCTGAATGAGGCCGTCGGCTCGGCGATCCAGCTGGTGATCAACCTGTGCGCGATCGTGGTCGCGGGCGTACTGACCCTGGTCGTGCAACGGTTCTGGTGGCGGCGGGTCACGCCGGTTCGGTGGTGGGACCGGAGGACACCGACCGGAGTGGGGAAACCGGTGGCAGCATCCGGCAGTCGTCCGCCGGCCGATCAGCCGGGCCTGGTGCAGCAGCGCCTGGTGCAGCAGCGCTTGGTGCAGCAGCGCTTGGTGCAGCAGCGCCCGGCCGATCAGCCCGAAGGCGGTGGGTGCCCGGCCGATCAGCCGGAGCTGGTCCAGGAGTGCCCGGTTCCCTCACCGGACCCGGTGCGCGAACGGACCGGTCGGCCGGATCAGGGCCAGTCGTCACCCGCGTCCAAGCGCCGCTGAAGTAGGTCACGCAGCGGCACCGACTGCCCGTCCCGACCCCCCTCACCGACGATCAGCCTCGGTGCCTGGGGCCGTACGGTGGCACCCAGCAGCCGGGCGCGTAGCCCACCGTCGACCGTCAACAGGTAGTAGTCGCCGGTCACGTCGATCGCCCGGGAATGGGCGACATCGACGTACCAGCCGGTCAGACCGGTCTGGTACCTGGTGCGACCGTTGTAGCCGACGGCGGTCAGGGCGGTCGGGCGAAGGCCACGCTGCTGTGCCTCACGGGTGAACCAGGCGACGAGTTTCCGGGCCCGTTCGGTCTCCTCCGTCCGGCGCCGCTCCTCAGCCGCCGCGCGCAGCTCGACGGCCTGGCGGTGTGCTGCCCGCCAGGCCGTCCGTTCGTCGACACCCATGCGCTGACCGTAGTCCGTCCCGATTGGCTATCGCCCGCCGAGGCCCTTGTCGAGGCCGGCCCGGCGCAGTGCGTCGGCCATCGCGCCGCCGGGTGCCCCGCCGGAGCTGCTCCGGCCCTGCCTCGGCTGACCGCC